>NZ_QRKI01000032.1:0-22606 GCF_003471885.1 Bacteroides sp. AM16-24 | reverse complement strand
TTAAACAAATTATTAATCAGAATTCTGTTGCATTTGCAAGTTGAATTCAGCTAATAAGAAAAATGAAAAGATTAAGTATCATTTTAGGAGCATTATTCCTATGCACCTCCCTGATGGCGACAAACAAAATCACAGGGAAAATCGTCGATGAGAATAACAATCAGAACATCGAGTATGCCAATGTCAGCCTGATGGCTCAGGACTCGACATTCATCACCGGAGTTGCCACAAACAACGACGGCTATTTCTTACTGAAAGAAGTAAACGATGGAGATTATATCTTATATATCTCATGCATCGGATATGAAAACTCCTACCTCTCTATCCATAACCTGCAAGCTAACCTGAATCTGGGAGAGCTGCCCCTGTCGCCCGATAATGTAATGTTGGAAGGAGTTACCGTCACAGCCAGCCCCATCATCAAAAAGACTGACCGGCAAATTATCCTCCCAACCGAAATGCAGACTAAAGCCGCTTCCAACGGAGTTTCCTTACTGAGAAATCTGCAACTGTCGCGCATCCTGGTCAATCCGATAGACAACAGCATCACGGTTCCCGGAGGAGACAATGTACAACTTAGGATGAACGGTGTAGAAGTGACTCAAGCTGAAATCATTGCCATTCGTCCGGCAGATGTGATCCGCATCGAATATATAGACAATCCCGGCGCACGCTACGGAAATGCAGGTGCCGTATTAAACTACATTGTAAAGAGAAGGGAATCGGGAGGAAGTATCTCTGCTGATCTCACCAACGGAGTATCTGATACAGGATACGGCGAGCATAACCTCGCTGCCAAATACCACTTCAACAAGTCTGAATTCAGTACTACCGTATATTGGGGACAGAGAGATCTGAAGTGGACACGCGAAAACTATGAAAGTTTCCACTTCCCGGAGGCTTATCAAGAGAATAGAGAGGTAGGAGAACCTACAAAAGTAAAGTACGATAACCTTAACTTCAACCTCAATTACAGTTACCAGGATCATGACAAGCAACTTCTCAACATTGCTCTCAGAAACCAATACAGTGATACTCCCAGTTCCATGTCGGACAGAATCAGTACATTGTATGAAGGAGATGCCTCCTACTCCATATCCGACCTTTCTGCCTCCAAAGTACTGATCCCCTCTTTGGATATCTATTACCAGAGAAATCTGAAAAACAAACAGACAATCTATGCGGATGTAGTGGCTTCTTATCTGGACAGCAAGAACAAGCGGACTTTTATTCAGAAAGCCCTTAATAATGACAATAACGATACGGATATCTATTCAGAAACCAAAGGTGAGAAGTACTCCGTCATCGGCGAAGGTATCTACGAAAAACAATTCAATACAGGTAAGTTTACCGGAGGTATCAAGCATACACAGGCCTATTTGCAAAATAGATATTCGGGTAATATAGAGAATAAAATCACGATGAATACGGCCGAAACGTACCTATTTGCCGAATATCAATCAAAGATAAAAGCTCTGAACTACACTGTAGGGATTGGAGCCATGAGAACTTATAACAGCCAGGAGCAGTATTCTTCCGAGAAGTATATAGTCAAACCTTCCTTAAGCCTGTCGTACTCTATCAACGGGAAGTGGTTTTTCAGATACAACGGATACGTGTCGGGGTATGCTCCTTCCCTGTCCGACCTGAACAACATTTCGCAAGCAATGGATAAGTACCAGATACGCAAAGGAAATCCCGACTTAAAGTCTGTTACATTCTATGCCAATACACTATCTGCCAGCTGGCAAAGCAAGTATGTATCTGTCGATTTATTTGGAAGATATAGCTATGACAATAAGCCAATTATGGAAAATACCTACTACGAAGACGGGTATTTTATCCGCACTACCGAGAATCATAAAGGTTTCCACCGAATCAATCTGGAAACAGCCATACAGATACGACCTTACAGGGAGTATATCTCTATCAAGTTTACTCCGTTCCTGAACCGCTATATCAGTCACGGCAGCACCTACACGCATACACACACCAATGCAGGACTACGAGGCAGCCTGATGGCAATGTATAAGAATTGGGTACTGATGGCAGAAATGAATACCAGCAACCACATCCTGTGGGGTGAAACGCTGACTAAGGAAGAAAAGCTGCACACCATCATGGCGGGATACAATACGGAGAAATGGAGCTTGTCTGCCGGGGTACTGAACCCGTTCACCAAGAAGTATGAACAGGAAATAGAGAACCTCTCAAAATCGGCTCCCTATCGCCAGTTAGCATATTCCAAGAACTTAAGGCTTCTGTTCATGGTAAACGTATCCTTCAATCTGGACTTTGGAAAGAAGCGCAACAGTCAAGGCAGAAGAATCAATAACAAGGATACTGATACAGGTATTTTGTCCGGAAACAAATAATTGTCTCCCCCAGGAAATGCGGGAACCTGCCCACTAATTGATAATATTCAATTCTTTGATCAGGTTCCCTGCTTTCCCGTACTTCTCAATCATAAACAAAATATAGCGCACATCCACTCCAATGGTACGCTGCATCTTCGGTTCATAAAGAATATCGCTGCTCATAGCCTCCCAATTTCCATCGAAAGCTAATCCGAGAAGTTCACCTTTCGAATTAAACATCGCACTCCCGCTATTTCCACCGGTAATATCATTATTAGAAATAAAGCAAACCTTCATTTCGCCCTTTTCATCGGCATATCTTCCAAAATTACGGGAAGAGAGCAGAGATACCAACTCCGGCTGTACTGCAAAATCAACATCTCCCACATGAGCTTTCACCTTCTCCAGTACACCTTTTGTCGTTGTATAATAATCATATTCCGCTCCGTCAAACGGAGTATATCCACATACTGTCCCAAAACTCAATCGCATGGTGGAATTAGCATCCGGATAGAAATTACGAGATGCATACATCCTACGGATAGCCCCATTCAAAAGGCGTTCTCCACGAATGATTTCCGTAGTAGGTGCCTGCGTCTGCATATTCATATCGAACAACATTGTCAGCATATCAATGCCCAATGAAATAGCCGGATCGTCGAAAATCTGATAGGTAGTGTCCCGTTCAAGAAAACGCTTCAAACCACGAGGAGTAGTCAACTCAGAACTTGCATAAAGGCTATCTACGAAAGCTTTCTCATTACCATCATATTTCTGTGCGATAGTATGGTAGATTTCCGGCAGGAAAGTGGTATCCACTTTTGAGCGATACTCCTTCAGCAGCGCCGTAAATACTTCCTTGTCTATATCCAGATCCAAATTAGAATATTGTTCGATGATATCCTTCAAACCAGCAATAACAGCTTTTTGCTCTCCTTCAAAGTCAAAGTTCAGAATCTTCAGAGCAAGCTGCACCAGTTCCGGTCCATACAGGAAAGACTCGATAAAGTAAGCCTGCGCACGGTTTACCTCCCGGCGGTTCTTATAATTCAGTTCCAAGTCGGTAAACAGTTGAAGAAGCTTCTCACGTTCTTCCGGGTTCTGCTGTATCCACCGACGGATTTCTTGCTCCATTTCACGCTTCTTATCTAGGATTCCCAGCTTACGAATAGCACGGTTAACACCGATACTGTTCTTCCAATAGTTGGAGCTTTCATCATATTTAGAAGCATACTTAATGCGTATGCTGTCTTTACTGTCCATTTCACGCTTCCAGATAGCTTGCTTCACACCACGAATATCAATCTGTGCCTGATTGGAATTATTCATCATTTCCTCGATGCCGAATGAAGAAAGATAACGTTCCGTACTTCCCGGATAGCCTATCGTCATACAGAAAGAGCCTTCCTTATAGCCATCCAGTGAAATCGGTGCCACATATTCCGGGTGATACGGGACATTGTCGGGAGAGTAATCGGCAGGCCTGTTCTTGCGGTCTGCATAAATACGAAACACACAGAAATCTCCTGTATGCCGGGGCCATATCCAATTATCCGTATCCCAACCGAACTTACCGACAGAGGAAGGAGGTGCAAACACCAGCCGCACATCGTTGAAATCGCGGTAAACGGAGAGCCAGAACTCATTGCCTCCATAATAAGCATCTACCACGCCAAGCAAAGTGGAGTCTTTCAGGGATACCTCACCACCTATTACCATCATCATAGAGTCTACCGCACTGGAACGTTCCATTTCGCTCATCGAAGGCTTAACGGCTCCCAACACACGCTTGGTCACATCTTCCGTACGAAGCAGAAAGCGAACGTAAAGCTCCGGATTAGGCAATTCCTCTGCCCGGCTATGGGCTACGAAGCCATTTTTCAGGTAATCATGCTCCACTGATGAATGCTGCTGCACACTGCTGAAACCACAGTGATGATTGGTAAACACCAGCCCGTCTTCCGACACTACCACTCCGGAACAAAATCCTCCGAAACTGACTACCGCATCTTTCAACGACGGCTTCTTCGGATTATATAGTTTATCAGCAGGCATTTGCAGGCCAAGTTCTTTCATAGCCTTACGGGTCTGTTTATTCAGGTTTCCCAGCATCCACATACCTTCGTCCGCCCGTCCCGTCAACGTGAAGAGGCTGCAAGCAACAATCAGTATATACTTTAGCTTCATTCTATTTCGTATTAAATTATTCTGCAATCAGTCTTAATTGTTTCGCTCCCGTACGTGCTTTTAACCATTCGGTAATCTTTTGTTTCTCGTGGGCGTCGGGATGCTTGCCAAACTTCAGTACGGCAAGTGTAATGGTATCTGTCCGTACCGAATCAATCGTCAGTTCTATGGCATGAGAGATAGAAACGGTTTTCACTGATGGATAGAGAACTTTTAGCTCCGGAACAATCGTTTTGCCCAATTCATCGAAAGATTTATATCTTGCCAGGCTCTGTTCCAGCACTGTAATCTTCTTTGTTTGTTCCACCAGTCGTTCTTCACTGTTCTTATAGAAGTCTTCCATCACCATAGCCCGGATAGAAGAAATATCCACAGCTTCGTTATTCATTCCCTGAAGAACAATCAGTTTGGTTTCACCTAACTTATAATCCTTCATCTTGCTACGGGCAATGGCAATCGAAGCCTCAGGAACTTCTTGTCCGATCAGTACCACGCGTATCTCATTGTCCTTGCTGCCATGATAATGGATTTTTTTATCCAATACCTGTGTATTCTCAAAAGAAAGCTGTTCGGCAACAAACCGATTGGCGGCACTCTCATAGAAAGTGCTCTGAATGATCCCTACCGTCAGGTAAACAGCCGGACACATGGTCAGCACGGCAATCAGTATTATGTATTGGCGTACTTTCTTCTCCCGCTTCTTGTCCACAAACTCTTTACGCTGGAAGTGCATCACACGCACTCCGGCAAACGTGGCAAGACTGATAAATACCGAATTAATGAAGTAGAGATAAAATGCTCCAAGGAAATAAACCAGATTCCCCGTTGCCAGCCCGTAACCTGCCGTACAGAGCGGCGGCATCAAAGCAGTGGCAATGGCAACACCAGGAATTACGTTTCCTTTCTCCTTGGTAGACAGGGCAACTACACCGGCAAGACCGCCCATCAATGCGATGAATACGTCATAAATCGTAGGTGAAGTACGTGCCAGAAGCTCCGACTGTCCTTCGGCAACAGGGCTTACAAGAAAGAAGACAGTAGCTGTGGTTACACTGAACAGAGTCGTTATCAGAAAGCTCTTCAGTGAACGTTTCATCAATTCAAAGTCATTCAGACCGACAGAAAGTCCCACCCCCATGATAGGTCCCATCAGTGGAGAAATCAACATGGCACCGATGATTACGGCCGTGGAATTAACATTCAGTCCTAATGATGCCATAAAAATGGCAAAGATCAAAATCCACAGGTTAGCCCCTTTAAACTCTACTCCTTTGCGGATGGAGTCTACTGTTTCCAGCTCATTGTCCTTGTCTTTTCTCAGATCAAGATACTCGCTCAGGAACTTTTTAACGGCAAAAACATTTCGGTTTTGTTCAGATGTTTCCATCATATCATTTACAATTTGACGATTTACAATTTACAATTTGCCATGCGGACTATTCTAATGTCTTATGATACGGTTTAGGATTGGTATTTGATTCAGCGGCAAATCACGCTTCACAACGTAGGCGATAAACAGTATCAGCAGAACTGTACGGTATGCCATACGCAGGTAGATATTGTCTATCGGCACATATTCGGCAGCAAGATAAAGCACAGCAGCAAGAAGCACATACATACCGATTGCCTTCAAATCATACTGTATCGGATATTTCTTCTGACCCACAAAGTAAGAAAGCAACATAGCAACGCCATATCCTGTAAATCCAGCCCAGGCACAAGCAATATAACCATACTTCGGGATCAGAAATATATTCATCAATATCAGGATGGTGCAGCCCGTCAATGAAAAATAAGCCCCCCAACGGGTTTCATCAATCAGCTTGTACCAGAAAGACAGGTTGAAATAAATGCCCATAAAGATTTCCGCTGCCATAACGATGGGTACTACCCGTAATCCGTCCCAATAATCACGCCCGATGATATGGCGCAGAATGTCCAGATAAAACATCACTGCCAGGAAGGCGAGTAAAGTAAAGATGATAAAGAACTTCATAGCCTGAGCATACATCTCACGGCTATCTTTCTCCTTGCTCTTACCAAATACAAAAGGTTCATAAGCAAAGCGGAATGCCTGGGTAAACATAGCCATAATCATGGCAATCTTACTGGCAGCTCCGTAGATACCGAGTTGTACGGTAGCCTCAGCCTCATCGGGATAAACGAAAGGAAAAATAATCTTATCAGCCACCTGATTCAAGATACCTGCCACACCCAATATCACCAATGGCAGGGAGTAACGAAGCATCCGTTTCAATAACTCTCTATCCAGCACATAGGTAAATCCTCTCAGTTCCGGTATCATGCACAACATGACAACAGAGGTACATACCAGATTGAAAAGGAAAGCATAACCTACATCATTCCCTTTCAGAACAACGTAATAGAAAAGATTGAGAGCAATATTGAGAAAGATAAACAGCAACTTCAATGCAGCAAACTTAATGGGACGTTTCTTATAACGCAGATAAGCGAACGGAATACTTTGAATAGCATCCATTGCCACCACAATCATCATCATACCTATATACCAAGGGTGCTCTCCGTATTCTAACCATCCGGCAATAGGTTCTAAAAACAACAATCCCAAAACAACGAATACCACTGAGCCGATACTTACGCTCAACAAGGTGGTGGAATATACCCGCATCGGATCATCTTGCCCTTTATTGGCAAAACGGAAGAATCCCGTTTCCATGCCGCACGTCAGTAATACCAGCATCAATGCCACCCAGGCATATATATTCGTAACCACACCATAACCACCCGATGATGCAGGCAAAGCTATCGTATATACAGGTACCAGCAGATAATTGAGAAAACGTCCTACAATACTACTTACCCCGTAAATAGCTGTCTCTTTTGCTAAACTTTTTAATCCACTCATTTTTATTCGTTATTCATTAAATAACGTACGCTGACTATCGTAAAGACTACGTCCTAAATGTTTATAAGCCAATTCAGTTACTTCACGTCCGCGAGGGGTACGCTTCAGGAAGCCTTCTTTTATCAGGAACGGTTCGTACACCTCTTCTACGGTTCCGGCATCCTCGCCCAATGCCGTAGCAATAGTAGTAAGCCCTACCGGACCGCCCTTGAACTTATCGATAATGGTACAGAGTATCTTATTGTCGATTTCATCGAGACCGTATTTATCAATGTTCAGTGCTTCCAAAGCGAAGTTGGCAATCTCCGTATCAATGCTCCCCGAACCTTTCACCTGTGCAAAATCCCGTACACGACGCAACAACGCATTTGCAATACGCGGCGTTCCACGGCTACGGGAAGCAATCTCTGACGCAGCCCTTGTAGAACAAGGAACATTCAGGATTCCTGCCGAACGGCGGATGATACCGCTCAGCACATCGTCATCGTAATATTCCAAATGCAGATTAATGCCAAAACGGGCACGCAAAGGCGCAGTCAGCAAACCGCTACGGGTAGTAGCTCCCACCAGCGTAAACGGGCTCAGATCAATCTGAATACTCCGTGCAGACGGGCCTTTATCTATCATAATATCAATGCGGTAATCCTCCATTGCGGAATACAGATACTCCTCCACCACCGGAGAAAGACGATGAATTTCATCGATAAACAGCACATCATTCGGTTCCAGACTGGTAAGCACCCCCGCCAAATCGCCCGGCTTATCAAGCACCGGACCGGAAGTTACCTTAAAGCCCACTCCCAGCTCATTCGCAATAATATTGGAAAGTGTCGTTTTACCCAATCCCGGAGGTCCATGCAACAAAACATGATCCAGTGCTTCGCCACGCAGACGAGCCGCTTTAACGAAGATACGCAGATTATCCACCACCTTATCCTGTCCGCTGAAGTCTTCAAAGGATAACGGACGAAGTGCGTTTTCGAAATCGCGCTCCCTACTGGTCAACTGATTATCGCGTATATCAAAATCTTCTCGTTCCATTCTATATTTACTTCTTTTCTTATCTTTTATAAAAAGAATAGAAAACAAAATCAAAACTGACAATCAGCCACTTAAACCTTTTCTTTTTCTATTTCTTTTTTATTTTTTCTTTTTACCACTTATTTCAGTACATAACGTCTATCAGTACGAGCCCCTTCTGTTATCAATTCCACATCCACCATCGAATAAACCATCTTCCTCAACTCCTGTAAATCGACTTCCGGTAACCGACCCGCAATCTCCTAAATCTTACTTTTAGGATGTGCTCTCAAGTCTTCCATGATTAGAGTTCTCAGCACATTGCCGTATTTGTTTACGAAACAAACCATTCGGAAACTCATACGAATAAGTCAACTCAACAGCCTTCTGTTCTATATCAAGAAGCAGCTCTTTAGGATAGTTCTCTGCCAACTCTGCATCATCCATCTGCTTGACATGCTGACGCACACGGGATGATTTACGAATATCATCAATACATATTTTGGTTCTATTGAGCAAAGATAGTACAAACTGATGAACCCTATCTATTTTTTCACTTAATTTCTTTTCTCACTTCATCATTCCGTCATTCTCCGCTTGCTTATGCAGAAAAGGAACCCTACCTCTGAGGCTCACATGCAATCACAAATCATGAAAAAAGACTGCACAAAGAATACTTTCCCATGCAGTCTTTATCCCCAATGAGGCTTATTTTTTTACTTAAAATTCTTGTAGTTCTTGATGCACAGTGACTTCATACCGCAACTTTTTGTTTTCTGCAAAATAACTAATTTATTTTGAGATTTCTATATTTACTCAAACCAATCATTCTTCGTAAACCAAATAAATCTCATTCGTGCTAAAATTAATCTCCCAATTACCTTTCTCACACTGTTCCCATTGATATTGATCTGACATACGATCCCACCAATCCTGAAATTTCCTTCCCGTCTCTCCCAAATCTTTCACCAGTTTTTCATATAACATTTCATTACTACCTGTTACGATTCTGGCCAACTCATTCAACCCATTCCGGCGTTCAAAGAGAACCTGAATCTCAAGCTTCTCTTCTTCTGTCACTGCTCCTATCAATTTTTTCATAATCATATCTCATTACACTTTAATATTTCTTTCTCACATCAAACGGATCCAAATAATCTATTTCCATTATTTCCCTGCCTTGTAAAAAACGCCCCGATTTACGTATCTCCTGCAACAAATCACGCGAAGCATTACGTTCCAGATGGGCAGTCACGCATTGCTCATGTGAAGGGGTGTTTACTTCCAAAGTCATTTTTCTATTCAGCCAAATACAACGCTTGCATTGGTATGCATCACAATGCCTGCATAACGGTGCATGGCTCAGACGATACAACTGAGAATTCCTGATATCAAGCCCATTTTCCAAATCACCAATGGAATAGCCATCACTTGACAGGTAGAAAGCAGGACAAACATAAAATTTCCCATTCGGAGCAAGCGTTATATTCTCCCATCCGGCATTACAATTATTCATACTATCAAGCAACATACGATCAGTCAGCAGGTTGAATTGGGGGATTGTCTCCTCATTACAAAAATCTTTTAACTGAAAAGCCAGTTCAGCCAACACAGACTTATACTTATCAAAGTCAGCCTCTGTAAAAGTATCCACATCAGTCAGTATTATATTCAGGCGAGCGACATGAATCAACATCTCTCCCACTTTCTCATAATGACTGAAAAAATCCTCTTTCTTCGTTCTCAGTACGTAGATCTTATCCCTGTCCATCTTTCGACCTTCCGGATTCTCCCAATAATCCCCAATGATAATGTCCGCTCCAGCGCAACAGGCAACAGGCATAATTTTACAATGCTCCGTCGTTTCTATGATTTCCTCATATTTCTGGGGTAATTTGTAATCAGGATAAACAAACTGAACCATCAGATTCTCTTTCATTGCCAGAAGAATAGCGGCCCGCAAATCCTGCAAACTGATTAGCTTATATTCCGTCTTCGGATTCTCATAATGGCAATAGGGCGTACTGGTGTCATCCAATAAAACAATTAAATATTTCAGCATGGTTCGCCCTCCGATTCCATTTTACGTAAAAGCCTGTTCCAGTAATAATTATTAGCCCTTACCCGTGCCTTGTGCATTTTACAGATAGCTGTAGAACGCTGGTAAATGGTAGAAGTATCGGCAGCATCGTAGTTTTCTCCCTGACACCATGCGCATCCACTTGCCACTTCACAATCTATGCACTCTTGTGTACTTTGCGTACAACGGTCCAATGTCAAGAAAGGCCGCAACTTGTTCTTATCAATGCCATCATGAATATTACCAATAATCCAAGCTTTCTTATTACGAAGGGAGTATTGCGCAAAACGGGTACATGGGTAAAAATTTCCCATTGCATCTACAGCCAGCATCATGCCCGCACCGCACCAATTCTGATTCTGCAACTTACAATCCAACGGTTTCCCTAAATGCTCACCAAAAAAAGAACAAGAATAGTCCCGATAATAACCATTATCAATGATAGCATCCGCCAGCATCAGCAGTTGTTCTTCAAACAGCCTGTCATCTCCTGCTTTCCATACATCTTCAAACACACAGTTAATGTTCACTTCATGAATGCCCAAAGCATAAAGATGAAGAACACTTTCCTTGATATAAGGAATATCGGCACTACTGATGGTCACTTTCGTACTTGCATCAGGAAACTGCGACAACCATAAAGGAATGTTACGCACTACATCTTTATAAGATCCCCGTCCGCTTGCTTTATACACACGGTTCAGGTCGTGCTTCATCTCCGTACCATCAATTGTAATGCCAATACTGAGATGTTCCTTATTTTTTAAGATAAATTGCTGTACCTTTTCTTCATGGTAATTGATGCCATTTGTAGAAAAGCTGAAGCGATAAGCGCCAAACCAATGATGATCTCTTTGGAATTGTTCAACCTTGATATAATCACAAATCTTATCTATCAGGTCTATTTCCAGAAAAGGCTCTCCGCCTATGAAATCCCATACCACAGACTCTTCGGGAAAATCCTCTTCACGTTCTAATACATAGTCAATAGCTTGTTTGGCTACCTCCCAAGGCATCCGCTCTTTCGAGTTTTTACCTACGAGGTAGCAATATTTACAAGCGAGTTGGCAGTCTTTCGTGACAATAAAAGTGATATTCTTTGCCATTCCGGACTTCCAATCTACTTCTTTCTTCTTGATTCCTTTCATTTTTAAAAGATAACGAATACATACTTCAACATTAGTATCGATTGTAACTCCGGCACCCACCCCGGCATCCCGTTTGACATCCAAACATACAAGTACCCTTGCACTGTCCCAAACAGGTTGAAACACATGCACCACGGCAAGTATCCAGGCAACTTTTTGCACAATCATTGGCACAGGCAGCAAAGCAGGAACCAGAGCAACTATTACCACATCCTGAACAAGAAGACTTAGCAGAATCCTCACAACCATCACTGCAACCTTCTTTACAGCCATTGCTGCAAGAAGTGCTACAATCAGAACAAGAAGATTTGGCTGTATTATCACAACCACTGGAACAGCCTTCTTTGCAACCATTTTTGCAACCATCTCCACAACCACCTTTCGATGTCCCTACGCAGCTGTTACTGCAGGTAGAGCCACAGCCACTCTGTGCTGTTCCCATGCAACTGTTATTACACCCTAACGGTTCATCATCCTTGCTGCAACTATTCAATATAGGAGCAATAGCAATAAACCCTAAAAACGGAATTGTTTTCTTGATGGCTACTTTAAAAAACTCTCTGCGTGATATTTCCATAGCTTCTTTTTTATAATAAATCAAGCACTTTTAAATGTTACTCTTTCTATCATTATATGATAACAAACATTAGTTTCCAAATTAGTAATTCGAACATCTGTTGCGGTATTAAAATAATAACTTGCATATGGCCATGAATTTTCAAATAATGCCTTATCTCTCATAAATGTAAAACTTCCAGTTCCATTTTCTAAATATATAGAAGCGGAGAAATCTCCCGTTTTCTTGAAAGCACCTCCACCTATTGCCTCTACTAGATATGTTCCTTTTACTTTTATATCGTAAGTATATGTTAGATAAAGCCGATACCATTGCCTATAGCTAGGAGTGTACTCAACATCTGATTTTTCACTTCTAAAAGATGCTTCACGAACTACTGAAAATTCCTTCCCTACCGTCTGCACCGACACCTCATCATCGTAATACTCTATCTTTGAGCCTACACGGCTGTAAGCCCTTAGATAATAAGTAGTACCCTTAATCAAGTCTGTTAACGATAATCTCAACTTTCCATCACTACCTACACTTGCCGTAGTAACATTATCCGTAATCTTAGGGTTAGGTGACGTTCCGTAACATATATCCACTTTCTTTACCCCACTTGGAGCAACAGATGTAAGTACCGCCTTATCTTCATATATATCTGTAGGTTCAAAATGTGTTTTAATAATCCCTGATGTGGTGAACATCCCTTGATCTCCATAATAATATTCCCCGTCCAATTTAGCATATATACGGACATAATAAGCTGTTTCGGGAGTCAGTTCATTCAGTGTGTATACGATCCCATTCCCCGAAAGAGCAACTTTAGTGGCATCAACCGTCGGCATTGATGAAGTGGAATAACAAATACCAACCTCATCCATTTGCAAACCATACGTCGTAATTGTTCCTGAGATCTGTGCCGAAGATGAAGAAATAGAAGAAATTTGAGGTACTGAAATTTCCACGGTCACTGCCGTAGTAAACATAGCCTGGTCGCCATACTTAGCCGCACCATCCACAACAGCATATATGCGGACATAATAAGTAGTATTTGCTTCCAGCTTGGTTAAGGTGTAAGAAATATCCTCGCCGGACAAAACAACCTTCTTGTCATTGACAGTGGGAGATTGGGAAGTAGAGTAACAAATACCGGCTTCCGTAACTTTAACGCCCGAAGCCTTGATTGCTCCCTCCACAAGAGCCGAAACAGAAGTTATATCCGACACTTCCGGTTTAGAAATTTCCACTCCTCTATTAACGATTGTAATCTGACAGGAGGCCGTTTTATCACCATCATTCGTAGTCGCTTCAATAGTAACTTTTCCCTCGGCTATAGCGGTCACCTTACCGGTAGCATCCACCGATGCTATTTTACTATCTCCCGAACTCCATGTTACAGCTTTGTTTGTCGCATTCTCCGGTGTCACAACAGCTTCAAGTATCAAGTCATCCCCCACCACCATAGTAGACTCTGTAGGTTTAATCGACACTCCCGTCACCCTGACAACTTTGTCCACTACCGTTACTTTACAAGTCGCTGTTTTCTTGCCGGTAAGTGCCGTTACGGTAATAACAGCCTCTCCGGGTATTACCGCTGTTACCATTCCAGTCTCATCCACCGTTGCAACACCGGGGATGCTACTGGCCCACACATGTCCTTTATCAGGTGTCTCAGCCGGAGTAAAAGAAGCTATCAACCTTTCAGTTTTGCCTTTCTCTAATGTTAACTCACTCTTGTTCAGTGCAATGTCCGGAATCACAACATTCTCTTTACTATCCTCTTTACTACAGCTACCAGCCAACGGCAGCATAAGTAAGAAGCCCAATATTACCCAAATGAACTTTGATTTACCGGTTAATTTTTCTCTCTTCAGCATAATCCATATAGATTAAGCCTATAGACTTCCCCTGATTCAGCAATACACAAAAAAAGACGTGGGAGTCTGTACTTTCACTTATCCCAGTCTCAGGCTCTCGCATGCCCATCTATAAGGATAAGCAACGCAGCTAGCCCACGCCAAGATGAATATACAGAACACCACGCCAAGCGCAATGTTTGGACAAAACACCTCAAGTGGACGTTCCCGTTGCCGTATCTTCTTATAGATTTCAAATTTGCGAGATTTGAGACTAGAAGATAACGTTCGTAAACGTCTTTCTATTACAATAATAAAAACCTCCCCCTAACCCACCGGCTAGCTGAGATTGTGACAAAGTTAAGAGGTTTCAGTGTACATGCCAAATTATTCAGGATGTTTTTAATGCCATTTTTTTACCGTATAGTATCCGTTTAGGTCCTCATAGCCATCCGGATAACCATAAAAAAGAAATATCCGGGCCGTACCTACTCCCTACTTACTCCTTACCTACTCCCTACCTACTCCTTCTTATTATATAGGGAGAAGGTAAGACGTAACCCTGTCTGATACCGGTAATATTTATGCCGAAACACCGCATCACATACATTCTCTCCGTATATTCATGAATTCTTGAAAACAAACTCCACAAATCAAAAGAAAAAGAAAAAGTTTATTCATACCTTTGCGATGCAGCACCCCTTCAAGAGCAATGCATGAAGAATAAGAAAAGCCACATCCAGACTTCTCTCTCCCTTCACAAACAACGAAATATAAATAACTAAAAATTAAACCATCATGGGAAAAATTAAAAAAGGAGTTTTCGGCGAATTCACAGGAAAAGTAGGAAATCTGGTAGGATGTACATGGAAAGGGATACCTTATATGCGTACCCGTCCTGCCAACATGACCAACCCACGCACCGAAAAGCAACAGGGACAACGGAGCAAATTTCAGGTGGCACTCAACTTCCTCAGAACAATTACTCCCTTTCTACGCATCGGATACCGGGAATTCGCAGAAAGACAGACTGCTTTCAACGCTGCCATGTCCTATGTGATGAAAAATGCCCTCGCAGACAGTGAGCAGGGATTAGAAATTGACTATAACAAAGTGTTGGTGTCACACGGAAGCCTGACACAAGCATCCGATACAACAGTAAGCACCGAAGGCAGCAAAGCCCTCTTTACCTGGAAGGATAATAGCGGACAGGGGAATGCAATGGCTACAGACGCAGCCATGCTATTAGTGTACAACCAAGAGAAGGCCTTGGCTGTTTATGATACATCAGCAGCTATGCGCTCGGATGGCAACGCCGAACTGGAACTTCCTAAAGACTGGAAAAACGATACTTTGATTGCCTACCTGGGCTTTTGCAGCACAAACGATAAAAGTGTGGCCAACAGTATATGTCAGCCTATTACCGTTGCATAAATTGTTTTCGTTCTTCTTCCGGAAATTTTTCTATCGCATAGCGCAACATCGTGCGGGGCATCAGTTTACAATGCTTTTCAAGGAACTGCACCAATAAGTCCTTGTCCCGCTTCCCCATTTCCCGCAACATCCAGCCTACAGCCTTTCGCATCAGGTCATGACGAGTATGCAAAAAGTGTTCAGAAAGAGCAATAATATCGATGAAATCGTCGTTTTTAATTAGTGTATAGGTGGAGACCACTGCTATGCGCTGATCCCAAAGTAAATCGCTATCGGCCAAACGATAGAGGACATCACGAGGCTTATCTTTCAGATATTCGCCCACAATACCTGGAGCCGAAAGGTCAACCAAATCCCAGTTATTGATGCGGGCAGTCTGTGTCAGATAAAAGTTGAATATTTCTTTTTTGTCCTTTTCATCGCACTTTTTAAAGCGTTCTACCAACATCAGCAAGGCACACAGGCGGCATTCATGCCATTCACTTTGCAGCAATTCTACCATTACCTCGAACGGTGCATCCTTATGACGCTTCGCCACAATACGAGTGTTAGGAACTACGATACCCAGAAATTTATCGCCTTCTCCGTATTGTCCCTTTCCGGTTTTGAAGAAATTAGGAAGGTATTCCCGCTTCACAGGATCAATGTATTGCTCCAGTTCTTGCTGGATTTCCTTTGCTGTCTGCATTTTCTTTAATTTAGTAGAGCACAAAAATACCGTTTTTCATTTTATTCTTCACATTGACACACAGAAAATAAAGCGGGTACCTTGGGTATATTCTTTATCTATAATCAGAAAACCTCCCAACCTTTCTGCAACGATACGGCAGATAGATAAGCCCAGCCCTGCTCCCTGACTAAAGTTATCCAGCTTAACGAAGCGTTCAAATACACGTTCTTGCTCGTCAATGGGAATGCCTATTCCGGTATCCGTAACCGTAAAAATCAATTGATTCGTCTCTTTTTTTACTTCATAAGCCAATGTAACAGAACCTTCATGAGTAAATTTCGATGCATTACTCAACAGGTTATCAAGCACCTGTACTATATAGTTATAATTACTATTTATGATCAGTTCATCGCAAGCCGGTTTAAAAACAAGTTTTGTATCCGGAGAAAATAAAGTCCCTGCCGCATCTATTGAGGCTTGGCAACAAGCATTGACATCAACTGCATTGTGCTTAATTTCAACCTCACTATCAAGAATAGAAATGTCAAGAATATCACCTACCAACTTTAACAACAACTTACTATTACTTTCTATCAATGCCACATATTGCCCGATGTCTTCTTTATCGTCAAGCATATCGACTAATACTCCGGAGAATCCGACAATGGAGTTCAGGGGAGTACGAATTTCATGGGACATATTCTGAATAAACATTGTTTTCAGCCAATTACTCTGTTCTGCAACTTCCTTGGCCTTGCGCAATTCTTCTTTGGCTTCAATCAATATACGATTCTTTTCATCCAACTTATCCCTTGATTTTTCTAATTTGGCATTGAGTTTTCTCTGTTGCCACAAGAAGACAATAACGACACACAAAATTCCGATAACAGAGAAAAGAATGATACGGGTATTTTGAAGTTGCTTCTCTTGGGAAATCTTTTCCAACCGTCCCTTTTCAGCAGTAAGTTGTTGCAGATTCAGCATAGTAGCAAATTCACCGGTAGCAACTTCTTCGTTCCTTTCTTTCTCCTTCTTCTGTTCCAAGAGAAAGTCACGGTATAATCCGGCAGCCTCTTCTTTACGGTTCATATCCCAAAGAATATCCGCCTTCGTTTTTCTCAGCTGCATCAAAGTGGCTAAATTATTTTTCCTCTTTAACTCAGTTTCCCGCTCATCCAGTACGTTAAGAGCTTTCTGGAAATTGCCGACTTTCCAGTCATAATCAATTTCCACATCATACAAATAGTGTATATGGCGTTTCAAAGAAGGCTCATCCGCATACATTTGCCTACATTTCTCTAATGCCTGACGGGCAGCCACCGTATCTCCCTGCGCAAGATAAAGTGATACATAAACCAAGTTTGCCGTCACTTCATGATAGGGAGACTTGACTGCCTTAAGTGCTTTTTTAAGTAATTCGGGAGCTTTTTCTTCCTCACCCAGATCAATGTATATTTTTGCGGCATCACTGTACTGACAAGATATATTATATCTTACGACATCGGTATTCTCAAAAATATCTATCTCCTTAAGCATGAATTCCTGAGATTTTTTCATTAAACCTTTCGCCGCATAGACATTGGCTAATGCATAATAACACTCAGCAATACTTTCTTGCTTTCCCTCCTTTTTTGCCTCCTGCAACATCTTTTCCGCTTCAAGAAGAGCAATATTATATTCTCCCTGTATGATATAATAATTAACCAGTCTGGCAGCCCATGCCCAATAATAAAGTTCAGCGTTCCCAACACTCCGGGCAAATCTCTTTAAACGATTGACTCCAGCTATGACACTATCTGTACGATTCTCACCTTGACCATAATAATAATAGTCTAACTTAGCTCCCAAAGCTATTTTAGACATTACTGTATCATTGCATCTGATTGCCATATCCAGCAGTGTATCCGATGCCGTCAGCACTATGGGATCAGTCGGATCACTAAAATGCTTTTTATAGTAAGCATGCATATTTTTGATATGGGTAGAATCCACCGTTTGGGCAAAGACAGTTCCTAAAACCAATTGCAGAAAAACACAGGCAAGAATCGTTTTTTTCATCATAATCTATTTGTCTGTTGTATATTATAGGATGATAAAGATATATCTTATACATGAAATAAAATATCACCTTATCCTGCAAAGTATAGAAATTGACTATTTTTATCCTTTCATTGTATATAATAAACATTTTTTATACATAAAAAGCAAGCTAGTGGATTATGATTCACTTTCATAATATCTATAAACAAGCTGTATTAAAAGAAACTCCGCTTATTATCAATAATTTACAATTGACAATAAACGGAGTCTTTATTATACTAAACGAATAAATTATTTCTGCGTCACTCCTTTCCAATCATCTGTACGGAAAGGTGAAGCCGGAAGGCCAGCACCATTATATAAATTACAAACCGGATTATCGGCCCATGCATAGCGAACAGCAACGGGATATAATACCTCCGGAGAACTTACCACAATCTTATCACCTTGTATTTCTGCTTTTGCCCAGTGGAATTTATGATCACGTCCGGCAATAGAAAAACCTTGTAATGCTTTTCCGTCACCACTCTTTAAGCCACCTTCAGTATGGTCGAAAGAAAGGATGATCTTATCTCCATCTACCTCATAGGAGTGGTACATAGGGCCTGAATAAGGTATTTGCTCTCCATAGGTCTTGGCACGGGCTATCAATGCCAAACGATGACCAACTGCCTGTTTATCCTTGGGGTGAATATCATTTGCTTCGCCTTTATCTATGATTACCGCCATACCTGTATTTGCCACAGACAATGTACGGGTTTGTGCTTCGCGAAGTTCCGCCCAATCAGAATCAACCGGTTCCGGAGATACAGGTTTAAAATTGGCTAACTGTACAAAGTAGAACGGCAAATCCTTGCCCCAATCTTTACGCCAGTTCTCAATGACTAACGGGAAAAGTTCACGGTATTGGTAAGCACGTGAAGCGTTGTTTTCTCCCTGATACCAGATAGCTCCACGAATACCGTAAGGCACTAATGGGTGGATCATCGCATTATACAAAGATGTCGGCAGATTAGGATTCTCGGACATGTCTTTGGGAGGCATTCCCTCTTTACGGGCATCAGCCGCCACTTGATATTTCCACTCTCCTGCAAGGCTAATTTGCTCTCCATTGGCAGAACGAAGATAAAGATCGTTCGGCATGCCGCAACCACCGCCTGTATCTACAATACGAATGGCAAGACTCAGTTGTCCGGCTTTGACTAATTTACCGGGAACGGTATAATTACGCTGAATAGTATAACCAGTAGTGCGTCCTACTTCCTGACCATTCCAATACGTTATATCATTATCATCGATAGTTCCTAATATCAATTGAACCTTTTTACCTGCCCAGGATGCAGGAATATCAACGGTCCGGCGGAGCCAGATTAGTCCGTCAAAGCCATTAAGCCCCTGCTCCTCCACCATACCGGGAAATTTCATTTTTGCCCAGTTACTATCATCCAAAGAAACTTCTGCCCGTACCGGTTTCCCGGCAGCAAAACCTTCATCCACACGATTATTCCAAGCTTCCAGAGTTTTCAGATATTCCGCTTTCATCGCAGTTTTATCAGGCATGGCACGAACTTCCTCTACTACATTGCTAAAGTCCGGCATCTCTTGCAGCACTTTCCCACTTATCCAGGATTCTACATTTGTTCCTCCCCAGGAAGTATGAATCAGTCCCACAGGCACATTCTGCTTTTCAGAGATTTCACGACCAAAGAAATAGGCAGTAGCCGAGAAATTAGGAATAGTTTGCGGCGAACATACTTGCCAGCCATTATCACGGACTTTGATATCGGACTCCGGTTGGGTACTCGTCACATGTTCTACATGTAATAAACGGATATTAGGGTAATCAGCTGCAGAAACCTCTTTCTTATAGTCCATAATCTTTCCCCAACCTTCCAGAGGCATTTCCATATTGGATTGTCCGGAACATATCCAGACTTCACCAATCATTACGTTCTTTAATACCAGTTTCTGGCCGTCGGTCAGCGTAAGTTCATAGGGTCCACCCGCTTCGGGGGTGCGGACAGAAAGTTTCCATTTACCCTCTTTGTCAGCCTGTGTCTCATACGTCTTTCCATCCCAGGAAGTTGTTACTTTCACCGTTTTCATCGGCTTAGCTTCACCCCATATAGGAGCATCTGCCTGCTGCTGCAGTACCATATTATCCGAGAACATCGGTGGCAATACAACCTTGGCAGAGATTGTACCGGATAACATCAGCAAAGCAGCAAATAAAATACATTTGTTTCTCATATTATTTAATTATTGATTTAAACAGAGGCATTGCAAACAGCCGCATTATAACACACAACCGCTCCAATGTCAGAAAGCAAAGATAAGTAGAATTTCATATTTGAAATAGCGTTATTGCCCTAATAAATGCAATAATCTTTCCATTTATCATGCTGAATGGAAAGATATTCCTACTTTTGCATAGAAATCAACGCGTTATTTTATGGTTTTAAATTACATTTGGGTAGCATTCTTTGTAATTGCTTTCATTGTGGCACTCATCAAACTTCTGTTTATGGGCAACACTGAAATTTTTACGGAGCTTGTCAACTCTACATTTACTTCCTCAAAAACGGCTTTCGAAATATCTTTGGGACTGACTGGTATTCTTTCACTCTGGTTGGGCATTATGAAGATTGGAGAACAAAGCGGTATGATTAATGCATTATCCCGCTGGTTAAGCCCTGTTTTCTGCCGCCTCTTCCCCGAAATACCGAAAGGACATCCTGCTATGGGTTCTATCTTTATGAACCTGTCAGCCAATATGCTGGGGCTCGATAATGCTGCTACCCCGATGGGATTGAAAGCTATGAAAGAACTTCAAGAACTGAACCCCCGGAAGGATACGGCGACTAATCCGATGGTTATGTTCCTGGTGCTCAATACTTCCGGATTGATACTAATCCCAATCAGTATTATGATGTATCGCGCACAAATGGGTGCTACACAACCTACTGATATATTTATCCCAATATTGATAACATCTGCTATCTCCACTCTTGTAGGAGTAATTGCGGTCAGTATCGCACAACGCATTAACCTTATCAATAAGCCTATTCTTATCCTCATTGGTTGTATCAGCCTTTTCTTCGCCGGATTGATTTACTTGTTTATGCGACTCGGTCGGGAAGAAATCGGTACATACTCCACATTGATTGCCAATATCATTCTGTTCAGTATCATCCTACTCTTCATTGTATGGGGATTATGGAAGAAAATAAATGTGTATGACGCTTTTGTGGAAGGCGCCAAAGAAGGATTTACCACTGCCGTTCGCATCATTCCCTATTTGGTAGCATTCCTGGTGGGTATTGCCGTATTCCGAACTTCCGGTGCAATGGACATGTTAGTAAGCGACATCGGCTATGTAGTGGGATTGTTCGGCGTAGATACCAGCTTTGTAGGTGCTTTGCCAACTGCTCTGATGAAATCGCTGAGTGGTAGTGGAGCCAACGGATTAATGATCGATACCATGAAAGAATATGGTGCGGACTCTTTTGTAGGACGTATGAGTTGTGTAGCCCGTGGTGCCTCAGACACTACGTTTTATATTCTGGCAGTTTATTTCGGTAGTGTGGGTATCACCAAAACACGCAATGCTGTCACCTGCGGACTAATAGCGGACTTGGCAGGTATCCTTGCCGCCATCATCATCAGTTACATATTCTTCTTTTGATTTTTAATTCTTAATTCTTAATTGATATGGTTTCTTATCAGACAGACGGTGTAGAAATACCCGCCATCAAAAAAAGCAAGACAACGGAATGGATTAAGGCCGTTGCCGCAACTTATGAAAAAAGAGTCGGTGAAATCGCCTATATTTTCTGTTCCGATGAAAAGATACTTGAAGTAAACCGTCAATATCTGCAACATGACTATTACACCGATATTATCACTTTCGACTATTGTGAAGGCAATCGTCTTAGTGGAGATTTATTTATTAGCCTTGATACGGTACGCACAAATGCGGAGCAGTTCGGCAGCGATTACGAAACAGAACTGCACCGCGTTATTATTCATGGCATATTGCACCTATGCGGGATTAACGATAAAGGTCCTGGAGAACGTGAAATAATGGAAGAAGCAGAAAACAAGGCTCTGGCTATGCGATAAAGACAGTAAAAACAGAACGCTTGTGTTCCATCTGCACAACACTTGTGTTACACAAACAGAACACAAGCGTTGTATAGATGAAACACTTGTGTGGCTCAAAGGCTCTGTCAGCTACTTTGCCAAGTACTTCTCGGCACGTCCCGGAGAGAAGAGTTCCCACAGGGAAGCCACCGTCCAGCCCGGAGCGAATATATCATTGTAATATCCCTTACCATTACGACCGTAATCCCAGTTCGTGTGTTG
>NZ_QRKI01000031.1:0-23509 GCF_003471885.1 Bacteroides sp. AM16-24 | reverse complement strand
TAAACAAATTATTAATCAGAATTCTGTTGCATTTGCAAGTTGAATTCAGCTTTTGAAAAGATGAAAGAGCTTTTAGAAAACATTTTATCAGAAATAGATGTAGAGATTGATGAGATAGACCTCTACGGTTATGATATTGTCGAAAATTCTCTTTCAATGGTACATCGTTTGCAGGCGGTTCTCAATGATTTAAAAACAAAACTGCAAACTTATTCTTTTCCAGCCAAAGAGGATGAAATTACATTCTTCAAAACACAGAAACCGGAAATTCTTGGCAGGCTGCTATTTTTCTATAAGATATACAGGATAGAAACACAATGCCCTAATGGTAGCGATGATGTGATTAGAAGTTATATCAATCGGGAACTGGATAATCTGACCTACTTCTTTAACCGTAATTTGGACTTTTACCAATATTATCGCTCTCATTCGACCTTGTATGATGAATATTATTTTATTCGTGGAAAGTCTGATTTACGCTTATGTACCGATAGCGCACAATTTGATAAAGACCCGAATTTTTCAACCGGGTATGATTATAAGGTGGCTAAAATCATAGCCAATGAAATGCTGCGTATCTATCTGAACAAAAGACTGGTAAAACTGGAAACCAATACCCAAGTAGAAGACAACCTGCAAAAGTGTCTGAAATATCCATTTCGTTTCACGGGTAAAAAGGTCTTTCTGATAGAATTAGGTTATTCCCTTGTGTCTTCGGGTGACATTAACAATGGCAACGTGGAAATAAAAGAAATGATGAACTTTCTCGGTACGGTGTTCCAAGTGGAATTAGGTGATTATTATGCCGCTTATATTGCCATGAAAGAACGGAAGAAAGACCGGACGGCATATCTTACCCGTTTGCAAGATTGTCTGATTAAGCGCATGGATGAAGACGACAGCAAATAATATTTCTTTTCGCAAGTAATTATGTTCTTGCAATAAATAGACCATTTAGTATTTCAATCCATATTGAATGGTTTATTGTTTTCATTCAATCCTGCCATATTGAAATCTTGCTTTCAATCAAGCTATCAATATTTCAATAAAACAAGATTGCAGAATTACAAAAATAAACTCATCGGTCGGGGAACGCCCAGCGGCAAGGGGCGGGACCACCCGTCCCGACGAGCGAAAAAATCTTTAGTTAGGAAATAGCTTTCTTTCATCGACAAACGACTTCGGAGTGTATTTGCCCAAGGTGTTTTGCGGCACGGAAAACAGATTTGTGTGCCACAAATCACACCTTGCTGTTATCTGACGATAACATGATTTCATCGGCTGGCAATCCTGTGTGTAGCGTCCAGCTTTTGAGCCAACATTTCCATGTCGTTACTTACCTTCAAATCGGTAATCCTCGCATAAATTTGAGTAGTCCGGATATTGGTATGACCTAAAATCTTAGATACCGTTTCAATGGGAACACCATTGGCAAGCAGTACCGAAGTCGCACAAGAATGCCTTGCGACATGATAGGTTAAGGTCTTTTCAATTCCGCAAATGGCTGCGATTTCTTTTAAGTAATCATTCATTTTCTGATTGCTGATAATGGGTAAAATCTTACCGTTTGGCAATTTATCTTTGTACTTTTCCAATATGGCTTTTGGTATATCCAGCAACCGGACGGTAGATGTAACATTCGTTTTGTGTCTTTTCCGTATAATCCACAAATTACCGTCAAATCCGGTGCGAATGTCCTCTTGTCTTAGTTCGCATACGTCAATGTAAGAAAGTGCCGTATAGCAGCTAAAAATAAACAAGTCACGCACTTGTTCCAGTCGCTTAGTGCTAAACTTGTGGTTGTAAATGGTGGTAATTTCTTCCATAGTCAGATAATCCCTATCGGTACGTTCAAACCTTACCCGATAACTCCCGAAAGGGTCGGCAGTCACTAAACCCGTATTCTTGGCAAAGTTTACTACCGTGCGAAAACGTTGTACGAACTTCATAGCCGTATTATGGCTGCACCCATAGTTATTCTTGATATACAATAGGAAATCTTCAATGAATACCACATTTATATCTTTAATGAGCATATCGGAAACGGAGTATTTAAACTTCATAAACTCCATAAGTCGTTTCTTTGTCAGTTCATAACGTGAGTAGGTTTTGTCTGCGGTATTCATTTTAACCTTTTGCAAATACTGTTCGTTGTGCTGTTTGAAGAACTCTATCAAAGTCCGTTCCCTTGCTATCTTGCCTAAAAAAGCGTTCTTTACCAGTTCTGCGGTTACATATCCGTCTTGCGCCATTAACGCATGGTAATGTTGATGAACTGTGCTACGAATACTTTCCAGCATGGAATTGATGTGTACGGCTTCTGCGGTTCTGCCGGAAGCCTTGCCTAATTCCACGCTCCAGTGAGCCGGATTTATTTCCAACTTGGTGTTAAACTGGGCTACAACTTGGTCGATAGTGATACGTGCGATAATCGGTGCATTACCGTTCTTCTTTACTGCATTTCGTTTGACGAAATAGAGTAGCTTAAAAGTACTTCTCATAATCTCTTTTTTTTAGTTACAAACTTAAATTGATAAACTGAAAATGAGATATTTGCAGTACGGACAAATCAAGACAATAAACCGCCAATTTTGGACATCCCGTGACCTAAAATCTTAGAGGGTGGACAGGTCACGAATTGGTCACGAAAGTGTGTCTTTTAGTGACCTTTTCGTGTCTTCGGTCACGGACAGTATATAAAGAAAAAACTCCTACAATACCTTGATATTGTAGGAGTTGTCTTTTCTTTGTCTGGTTTTGTCCAGCTTCTTGGTGATCCGCCTGGGGCTCGAACCCAGGACCCCAACATTAAAAGTGTTGAAACTTGGGCTGAATATCAAGCCTTTAGCGTATTTCGTGCTTAAAAGACGTTGTTAATACTATTTTGATACAAAGATACAAAGGTATTTGATACCTGCAAACTTATCTAGTATAATTAATGGCTTATAAGGGGTATGGGGTTAAATTTTACAGGTCTAGCCTGTTAAACCCCAACCCACCTAGCTTTACACGCACTTTAAATTCTGAATACCTAATAGCCTGCATCCATCGGGCTATATGTCTACTTAGTTCCATCTAAAACTAGGCTTTAGTTGCCTATTATATCCTTTAAAGTATTTAAGGAATGTATTTCTATCAACTATATAAGCCTTATCGCCTGTAACCTTGCCTTTAACATAGTATGTATTATTATATATCTTTACTTTAGTCGGCTCATATTTAAGTACTTCTTTCAATGCCTTTATAAAGTGTTTCCTTTTGGCTATTAAATGGTAGTATCTACCATCTATCTTGTATGTATGACTATAGATTGTTTCTAAGTCATTATTATTAATGCCTGTAGGTCTGTTATAGGTATAGTTCCAATATTCAAAGTAGAAGTTGTTAGTATGTTCTACTAGTGCATCTAACTTGCATTCTATGTAGTATTGCTTATCTGCTTTAGTTGCTTTAATATCATAGCTAGGGTTAAAGTCATTCAATACCTTAGTAGTATATCCTGCCTTATGTAGGTTGCCCGATATTAGTAATTCATTTGATAAGCCTTTATAATTCTTATTACTATTCCTTGTCAGTGCTTTAGTTATAAAGTCCATACTTCATTAGTTTCATTGCTAGTAAATGAAGCATCTATATTAAGTGCTTTAGTAATATATTCTAAGCTAATTTCATTTGGCTTATTAGTTATCCTCTTATTAAGCACATAAGGAATGTAGCTATTAAGAATAGGAAACTTATCTATGTTTGCCTTAATGTATTCTATTCCGTACTTTGTTATTAGTTCTTGTATATCCTCTTTAGTAATACTATACTTTCCTGCTATTCTGCTTAGTAGTTCATTGGTTCTATATACCTTTCCATTCTTCTTAATAATAGTGTCATTCCTATTAGGTGGAACTATATTATTAGTAATACACCAATAATATATAAGGTGAAATATCTTAGTATAGATAGGCTTGCTAGTATTAGATTGTTCCGCTTCTACAAAGTCGGGAACTATAGACTTATTAAGTATTAGTAGTCCATTATCAATTAGTTTAATTTGCTTAGCTTCTATAGCTATTTCTAGATACTTGTTTAATGTCTTGTTGTCTAGTCCTATTAAGTTGGCTAGTTCAGTCCTATTAATGCTTCCCTTATATGGCTTACTACTAATATACTTGTTAGTTTCTTTTAGGCATACAGACTTAATAAGAAGTAACAGACCTTTAACCTTGCAAGCATCCGTATTATTGTCTATTCCGATATTAGCTTTAAATAGACTATTATAAATGAAGTAGTAGTTGTCATTCTCTTTAGCAATATGATACTTATTATAAGTCTTATATCCTTTGTCTATTACTGCATTCTCATCCACTTTACTAATAAGTAGCCTATTCTTCTTAAGTCTAGATACACAACTTACTATAGTTCTTAGAGGTGTATTTAATTTAGCTGCTATCTCCTTTTCGGTTACTTCTGATATATAAGTAGAATAGTTCATTCTAGCCTTTATATAGGCATATACTAAAGCATCTATTAATTTATTGTTTCCATCTATCTTATTAATGTTTCTTGTTATTGTTGTATAGTGTTCCATTGTTAGCAATGTTATTGTAGTTCGTTATATAAATATCTCCATCTTTAAGAGCCTTGTTATACTTGTTAGTTCCACCTAAATACAACTTAGCTTCTTTCCTTGTATTGAATAGTTTATTATGTGGCTTATAAATGTACATAGTTATTAGCTTCTGTATTAATAAGGTCTGTCTATGTTAGTAGTGTGTATCTAATTATGCTTATGAAGTACGTAGTACGATATAAGCTAAAGTAAGTAGTGTATAAGGCTAGTATTGTATAGTAAGCAACTTTTCCCCGACTGACTATAAGCAACTTTTCCTTAGTATCATTCTATATGATATACTTATTTAGTTGGCTTATAATGTTCAATATTCCATCTAGATAAACCTGTAATGAAGTGTACTGAATTAATGTATGTCTAAAGGGCTTTAGCCCGAATAGACTAATATAAGTAGTGTTTCTAAGTAGTAGTGTATAGTAGGCAACTTTTCCCTAGTCAACTACTAGCAACTTTTACTTTAGTTCATCATACTAACCATTATCTATTAATAGGCTTATAAAGTCTGTATCCTAACTATTAAGCTATAACTATTGGAATGCAGACCTTATAAGTTGCATCTATCTATTAATTCGGATATGCTAGTTAGTATATCTTCGTCTTTCTATCTCTGATAGTTTAACTTTACCACTAATAATATATTTAGCTAGATTACACCTTTTAAAGTGTATGTAGTAACCATCTTTAATAAGTGATAGTATATTCTCTTTAGTCAGTCCTGTATTATCGGCTGCATCTTGTACACTATCATATAGTTGTTTAGTATATTTGTTGTATAGCATATTATTAAGACTTATAGTGGTATAGCTTTCTGATTCCATCTTTCATTATACGCTTCTTATTATATCCTAGGTTCTTTAGTTCTATTCCTATATCCTGCTTATTAAAGTCCATCTTATTAATATCTCCAATGTATCTACTATACTTAGTTTGCTTATCTAATATTCTTTGCCTTAATACCTGTATAGCTATAGGCTTTAATTCATCGTATGTATGATATTCTATTCCGTTATGTATCATAGCCAAATGTAATGTAAATAAAAACTAGACCACCATATACTAAGATAGGTAGCCTAGTCAACTATGAAAGAAGTATCTAGTTATTCAGTATATCTGTAGAATGTATTCGGGTCAATATCACCACTAGACTTATTAATAAGATGGTCAACGTTATAATTGTTAATTCCTAACTTATTAAACTGCTTATATAAGTCCTGTAATTGCTTTGTCAAGTCTAATACTTTATTTTGCTTATCGTTATTAGTGTAGCTAGTATATTCATCTTTAATAAGTTCATCCGCTTGTATTGTCTTGCTAGCTACATTGTTGATAATATCAATATACTTACTATCTGCTAGGTATGTATGAAGTGTAAAGCACTTATACAAGTCATCATTTAGACTATACAGATACTTACATTTACCATTAGCCATTTCACTAAACATACTATTAGTAATGGTATATTCAAAAGTACACACCTTGTTATAGTCAACCCCGAATGTATTACATATATCCTTTAATTGGCTAGAATATACTTTCTTATTAAACTTATTATCTCTATCTGCTATCAACTTAATACCCTCTATTGTAAGTAAATAGCCATTAGTAGTAAGTTCTTGGCTATGCTTATTAATAGTTTCAATTGCTTCATCTAAAGCCTTTGTTGCTTCTGTATATCCTGTATTATCAAAGTGTATAACTTGCTTCTTCATAGTTTAGTATTAATAATGTTACTTAGTCTAGTTATCTCATTCTCCAACTTATCTATCTTGCTTCTGTATAGTTCATCTTTAGTAGCCTGTATAGCATTGTTCCTTATAGCTTCTATACATAGAAAGAATACTATCATCCATATTAAGAAACTAGTTATCATTTGGTTTAATGTATAATGTAATACGGTGCTTATCTATTTGCTTCTTTATCTTTAGGTAGCCATTTAACTTAGCCCAAATTCCTACAGATACTTTATTGTCCTTGGAATAGTTCTTAATGGCTATTTCTCTTACTTCATTGAATGTGTAATATTTCATAGCTTATTAGTAATTGCTTCTATGTAGTGAAACTAACTTAGTTCCTCTTATTTGTTATAGTAATTTTAATAATGGAATTAATTAAGTAGATACTATTATAGATAGGTCGTAGTTGTATATCCTCTTATTAAGCATATACAAAGTTAGTCAACTTCTAGGGGTGTACCAAATAATAGGTTCACAAAGTGGAATATTCATCTACAGGGCATTATAAATTCGATTCTTTATCTTGCTAGGTATTCCAAAGTATTAAGAATGAAAGTTCAGATAGGTATTTTGTCTAGAAATTTATAATGCAGATTATTTCACCATATAGGATATACTATAATATTGACTTTATTTTAGTCGGTTCTAGGGGGTATTATTATAGGGTGTACCCTCTTATACATTTCTTTGTTAATAATGGCTTTAACGGTCTTATAGAACATAAAAATAGGTAGCCTATTGCTAGACTACCTAACAGAACACTACCTAAAAGGATAGGTTATTGTTTAACTTGCTGTAAGTGTTCTTATAGAATAAAGAACTTATTCCTTAATGAAGTCCAAATCTTCATCTTGTTCTAGGGCTTTGGCTTCTGCATCCTCAACCCCAAAACCTTCTAAAGCCCTTTTATAACATTCAGTTCTAAAAGTTGCATACTTGGGCTTTGCCTTTAATGCTTCTAAGTTATCCTTAGTCACACCTTTACTAGTTAAAGCCTGTATGATAGCATCATATTCGGCTTCACTTCTTAACAGGTTCTTTACTGCCTTATCTACCTTTTCTTTAGTAGTAAGGGCTTCATTCCAAATGTTCATTTGGCTTTTACCATCTTGTGCCATATTCTAGCAATTTTAAATGGGTTAAACAATAATATTAGCTATGTCCTTTTAGACCCTGCAAAGATAGTTAGTAATAACAGGACATACAAATTATTAATAAGCTAGTTTACTACTACCATTAAATAGACTATTTCAATTTAAGTATAGCTTTACTATCCTTATCATAAGTTACTTCTATATCTTCGGGTATCATCCCTTTATGTTTCATAAGTTCTATTATATCCTTTTCATTAACCCCATTAGTTAGTAAGAAGTCGGTAGTATCAATATCATTATTAATTATACTAAAAGTCTTATCTACTTCCTTGTTAAATGAAACCTTTTTAATATCCTCTTTATGTTCATCCTCTAGCTTACTAAATGCCTTACCAAATTGATAAGCTATATTATTAGTATCATCTATCTTTACAGGTTCTTCGCCTACCATCTTTAGAATTAAGTCAGGTCTTTCTTTAACTAGTCTATCATACATTACTTTCTCCTTAGTTCCTGTTTTAGACTTATCGTATAAACGTACCATAGATAAGGTATTATGCCCCGAATACCTAGCTATTTCACTATCGGGTATACCTCTTAAAGATAGTAAAGTTATAAAGGTTCTTCTACCTGTATGGCTAGATACGCAATTATATCTTTCTTTCTTGGTTACTTGTACACCTGCTATACCTGCTTGTTCGTATCTTTGTTCCTCTATACCTTTAACACCTGCCTGTTTAGCTATCTCCTTAATTCGGGTATTAAACTTCTTCTTATTGATAGTAGGTAGTTGATAGTTATACTTAGCTAGTATGTCTAAAGCCATTTGAAAGATAATATCTACTTGTACCTTTGTACCTGCCTTATCTTGTACCAAGTTAATATAAGTTCTTCCGTCTTTACGTTCTATCAACTTATCAACCTTTTCAATATCGCTGAACCTTTGCCCTGTTGTACATTCCATTAAGAATAGGTTCTTAATATCCTCATCCTCTTTAGTAGTACATTGGTAGTTGTAAAGCATAGTCAGTTCATCATCTCTAAGGGCTATCTCATCATCTATAGCCTTTTCCTTTAAAGGTTCTATTTCAATATCCGCATATTGGCTACCTTTCATAAGTCCATTATTAACTAGGTACTTCTTCATTAACTTATAGGTACATTCAACTATCTTATTAATAGAAGCACTGCTAGCCCTTTCACCTGCTTTGCCCTTTACATTGTCAATACACCATTGTTGGAAACCTTTCATTACTTCTAAAGTAATATCCTCATAGCCTTTAATATCTAAAGTAGATAGATAGCTTTCAAACTTGGTAATGAAACGTAAGTTGTTATCCTTAGTTCCGTCTTTAATACTAGTATCTTTAGATAGGTAGGTTCTTAATACCTTAGCTATATCTATTCTAGCTTCTTTAAGTTCATCTATCTTTCTATTCATTATATATTGTTTAAGTGTATTGGAATTAAGTTCGGTGTTATTATTGCAAATGTAATTAATATATTCAGTGAAACGAACATTCATTTCATCTATCTTATTATTAAGTATAGTATTATTGGCATTATCAAGCCCCGATAACAAACTACTAGTAATAGCCTGTATCTTGTTCCACTGCTTAGGATATACTTTGTAACCTGTAGATATTCTTACCTGCTTCTTATTAATGAAGCATACAAAGTAAACCATAGTAGGCTTATCTCCTTTAGGCTCTCTTAAATTGTAATGGGGCTTCACCTCTTTGTAAAAGTGTTGTGCCGTGCTTAAAAGTGGTGATTGGATTCCGTGCTTAATTTCGGTGCTTAACGTATCGGGTGAATTAGTATCATCTTTGATAGCATCGAAGTCATTAATTACAGGTGTTGAACAGGTGTTTTTAGCCATAACTTACAGGTAATTAAGGCTTTTAGGCACAAAAAAAGAGGAACAAAGTATTAACTTCATTCCTCTTACTTGGTGATCCGCTTGGGGCTCGAACCCAAGACCCCAACATTAAAAGTGTTGTGCTCTACCTGCTGAGCTAGCGAATCAAACTTTTATTGCTGTTAAGCGGGTGCAAAGATAGGTACTTTTATTTAATTTGCAAGGAATATGAGGAAAAAAGTTTGCATTATTTTTCTTCTATACCTTCTACTGGTTGATCCTCAGTGGTTTCTGTCTTATAAATATTTTCTTGATTAATGATGTATCGTTGATAATAGGAGAGCATTAGAGTGGTCAGCGGCAAAGCTATAATCATACCCAACATTCCCATTAACGATCCCCAAATAGATAGAGAGAGCAGGATGATGGCTGGGTTCAAACCGGTAATCTTTCCCATGATGCGAGGAACGAGATAGCCATCTTGTATGATTTGTACCACTATGAATACAGCGGCAGCCGAAGCTATGATGATCCAGAAATTATCACCGGTATCCGCAGCTTTCAGAATGGCAAGCATGATGGTGGGGACAAAACCAATGATTTGTAGGTAGGGCACCATATTCAGTGCACCGATGAATAATCCCAAACCAATGGCTAGCGGGAAATCAATAATCAGAAAGCCAATGCTGAATAGAATGCCTACGCACAAAGCTACTAATGCCTGTCCGCGGAAATATCTGTTCATGCCGTCTTTTACATCATTCAGTATGCCGGTTACTGTTTTCCGATATTTCTTTGGCATCAGGTGTGCCCAGCCTTCGGAAATGCTTTCGTAATCAAGCAGAATAAATACTATATATAATAGGATAAGGAAGACGGTGAAGAACCCGAATAAGAGGTTGATAGACTCCGATATTAGCGACCATAACTTAGGAACGGTTACTTTAAGGGCATCCAATATATTCTCCTGGCTGAACATTTGCTCTAAGATGTGAAGGTCGATATTTTGCCGGATAAATTCGGAGAGGGTAGTGGGGACATTGCTTGCTGTATGAGTGGTACTGAAGTATTCTATCAATAAATCCTTTACCCGCAGGAATTCCTGAATCATGGGCGGCACAAGCAGATAGAACGCAACGCTTCCTATAACAGTGAGAGTAAGCAAGGCGCAAAAGATAGATATTATTCTGTTTTTTAGCCGTAGCTTATGCTGGAAGAAGCTTACTAATGGGTATATCAGATAAGCAATAAGCCAGGCAAGGAAGAACGGAAGCAATACGCCGCTCAATCGCTTCAGGAGCATTAATACCCCAATGATGATAGCACCGAGAATGACAGCACGGATAAAGCTGTCGAATGTAATTTTCTTACGCTCCATAAGGCTTTTGCTTTTTTATAGTTTATTCACCGGCGGCAGTCCGGTCTCCCTTTATTGCCCGCAGATAACATTCCCGACAGAGGGGTTCGTATTCAGCTGTTTCTCCCAAGAGGACTTGTTTGTCGTTCTTGACAGTGCGGTGTGAGAAGGAGGCTAATTGTCCGCACTTCACACAAATAGCGTGGACCTTGGATACTTCATCGGCAATGGCACAAAGTCCGGGCATAGGGCCGAAGGGAAAACCGCGGAAGTCCATATCCAGACCTGCTACAATAACACGTATGCCATTATTGGCAAGTTCATTACATACATCAATCAGACCATTATCAAAGAATTGTGCTTCGTCGATACCTACTACATCGATTTCTGAAGTGAACAGCAGGATACTTGCCGATGAATCAATCGGTGTAGAGGCAATGGAATGGCTGTCGTGAGATACGACCTCTTCTTCCGAATAGCGTGTGTCAATGGCAGGTTTGAATATTTCTACATGCTGTTTGGCGAATTTAGCGCGCTTCAGACGGCGGATCAGTTCTTCTGTCTTACCGGAGAACATTGAGCCGCATATAACTTCAATTCTCCCTCTACGATTGGTTTCCTGTATATGGTCTTCCGAGAATAATACCATTGTTTTAAAATGTTTATTTTAGCCGCAAAAATAACACTTTTAATGGCTTTCCGATATTTTTTCATTATTTATTTCTACATTTGCGGCATTAACATTTGTGATGCGAAAGGAAATGCAGACATTATTGGACGACATAGAACTGGATATTCAGGAACTGAAATATTTAATGCAAGTTCTTGCAACAGACGCCAACCCTACATTGAAGGTAGTAGCTAAACGGAATATACAGCAGATGCGTGCACGACTGGATGCTTTGCAGAAACTGCTGGACGAAACTTCCGTAGAGGTAGTTGGCATTCCTGAAGCTCCTGTCGCTCCAGTGGTTATTCCTGAACCGGCCGCTGTTCCTGAATCGGTTAAGCCGGCTCCTGTAGAACCGGTCGTTGGTGAAATCACTAAGCCGGTAGAGATCGTATCTCCCAAGCCAGAGTCTAAACCCAAATCCGAGCCTGAACCGTCCGCAATAATATCTTCTGCATCGCCTATTTTAGCAGAACGGATAAAACCAGCTACTGATCTGCGGCATGCCATCAGTCTGAATGACTCATTCCGATTTGCCCGTGAGATTTTTGGTGGTGATACTGCCCGTATGAATGAAGTTATACGTCAGTTGGGTGTTGCTCCTTCATTGGAAAAGGCATTGGAACTCTTTTCTTCTACCGTTAATCCTGATGAAGAGAATGAAACGGTGATTGATTTTATAGAACTTCTTAAGAAATATTTCAGCTAAAGCAGTTACGGATATGGGAAAACTTTATGTAGTGCCTACTCCGGTAGGTAATTTGGAAGATATGACATTCCGGGCTATTCGTATTCTGAAAGAGGCGGATTTGATTCTTGCCGAAGATACACGCACTTCCGGAATTTTACTGAAGCATTTTGAAATAAAGAACGCAATGCAATCCCATCATAAGTTTAATGAACATAAAATGGTGGAAAGTGTTGTTAATAGAATAAAGGCAGGTGAAACTGTTGCGTTAATATCGGACGCAGGCACACCGGGAATTTCCGATCCTGGCTTTTTGGTAGTGCGTGAGTGTGTTCGTAACGGTATTGAAGTACAATGTTTGCCGGGGGCTACAGCTCTTGTGCCAGCTTTGGTTGCTTCGGGCTTGCCGAATGAAAAATTCTGTTTCGAAGGTTTTCTTCCGCAGAAGAAAGGACGCATGACGCGTCTGAAGATATTGGCAGAGGAACGCCGTACCATGGTGTTTTATGAGTCTCCCCACCGTCTGGTGAAAGCGTTAACTCAGTTTGCAGAGCATTTCGGTGCGGAACGTCAGGCATCTGTATCCCGGGAGATCTCGAAGATGCACGAAGAAACGGTGCGTGGCAGTCTGACTGAATTGATTGAGCATTTCACAGCCAATGACCCGCGTGGAGAAATAGTAATAGTAGTAGCAGGAATAGACGATTAAATAACTTCATTAACCAACGTAAAACAAAAGCGTATGAGAAAGTTAGCAGTTTTAATTGTATGTGCGGCCGTTATGGCATCGTGCGACGGCTTGTCAGGTGGAAGTAAAGACCAACTGAAAGCTGAAAATGATTCTCTTTTGATGGAACTTACTCAGCGTAATGCTGAACTGGATGAAATGATGGGTACTTTCAATGATATCTCTGAAGGCTTCCGCCAAATCAATGCCGCCGAAAGTCGCGTAGACTTGCAGCGTGGTGCGGTTTCAGAAGGTTCTTTATCAGCTAAACAGCAGATTGCCACTGATATTGAATTTATCCAGAAACAAATGCAAGAAAACAAAGAGCAGATCGCTAAACTGGAAGCTATGCTGAAAAGTAGCAAGAATAACTCTACCCAGTTGAAGAAAGCTGTAGAATCTCTGACTCAGGAATTGGTAGCCAAAACCCAGCGTATCGAGGAATTGCAGGCTGAACTTGCCTCTAAGAATATTCGTATTCAGGAACTGGATGCAGCTGTGACTGGCCTGTCAACTGACAAAGAAGTGCTTACTGCCGAAAATGAAGCGAAAGCCAAAACCGTAGCTGAGCAAGATAAGGCACTGAACACAGCTTGGTTTGTTTTCGGAACAAAGAAAGAACTGAAGGATCAGAATATTCTGACAAATACCGGTCTCTTCCAGAAAAAGCAAGTGCTTAAGGATGGTGACATCAATAAGGATTACTTTACTCAGGTTGATATTCGTACGACGAAAGAAATTAAGTTGTATTCCAAGAGTGCAGATGTCTTGACTACTCATCCGGCAGGTTCTTATGCTTTGGAGAAAGATGATAAAGATCAGCTCGTTCTGAAGATTACGAATCCGAAAGATTTCTGGAACGTATCCAGATACCTGGTTATCCAAGTAAAATAACTTAATTAAATTATAAGAATGGCGGGGAAAGGTTATCCCTGCCATTTTCTTTTTATATGCAGTACAAGAATATTTTTTTCGACCTGGATGATACTCTCTGGGCCTTTTCTTTTAATGCCCGTGATACATTTGAGGAAATGTATCGCAAATATGAATATGATCGCTATTTTCGGTCTTTTGAACATTTCTATGAACTCTATGAGAGGCGTAATATCGAATTGTGGGCAGAATATGCAGATGGAAAAGTGACAAAAGAAGAATTGAATCGTCAACGTTTTCTCTATCCGCTGGAGGCAGTAGGAGAGGGGGATACGGCTTTAGCGAAAGCTTTTTCTGATGACTTTTTTGCGGTTATTCCTACAAAAAGTAGATTGATGCCCCATGCGCAGGAAGTGCTGGAATATTTGGCACCTAAATATAATCTTTATATCCTTTCCAATGGATTTCAGGAACTGCAATGCCACAAAATGCGTTCTGCCGGAATTGACCATTACTTCAAGAAAGTAGTTCTATCAGATGATATTGGTGTCCTAAAGCCATGGCCCGAGATTTTCCATTTTGCCATGTCGGCTACCCAGTCTGAACTGCGTGAGTCGTTGATGGTGGGTGACAGCTGGGAAAATGATATAAAGGGTGCTCAGGGAGTAGGCATACATCAGGTGTTCTATAATGTAACGGGACGTACCGAGTTACCATTTAAGCCTACTTATCAGATTACAGATTTGAAAGAGTTGCTCCAATTGTTGTGACATTGAGGGATTAGTTGTAATTTTGTCAGCGTAAACACATAATTTGCAGCTATGGATACTATTTTACCTTTCGCTTTGCTTTGTTTCACTTCTTTCTTTACGTTGACAAATCCTCTCGGGACTATGCCTGTCTTTCTGACTATGACCCATGGAATGACGGATAAGGAACGGCAGTCTGTAGTGTCTCGTGCTACATTAGTGGCTTTCATCACGATTATGGTCTTTACTTTTGCAGGTCAGTTCCTGTTCAAGTTCTTTGGAATCTCTACAAACGGATTTCGTATAGCAGGTGGTGTCATCATCTTTAAAATCGGTTTTGATATGTTGCAAGCACGTTATACACAAATGAAATTGAAAGATGAAGAGATTAAAACTTATGCCGATGACATCTCCGTCACTCCTTTAGGGATTCCGATGCTTTGCGGTCCCGGTGCCATAGCAAACGCCATTGTGTTGATGCAGGATGCCCACACTATCCAAATGAAAGGTGTATTAATTGGAATGATTGCTTTTATCTACTTGATTACATTTTTCATCTTGCGTGCCTCTACGCGACTGGTAAAAGTTTTAGGGGAAACGGGAAATAATGTGATGATGCGCCTGATGGGGCTTATTCTGATGGTAATTGCTGTGGAGTGTTTCGTGAGTGGGGTAAAGCCGATATTGGTGGATATTTTGAAAGAAGGAAGTTTAACTATATAATAGAAAGGATGAATTCTTGATTTCTCAAATGAATTCATCCTTTTTATTTGTACGGATATTTAGCGTTTTGGATTGTACAATACTTTTAGAGTATTTTTACCTTGCCTTAGGATATATAGTCCACTTTGAGACAATGGAATGGTTATTTGTGTTCCTTTTACGCTCGTTATCTTAACTCCCTGACTAGAAAATATATCAATATCTTCGCTGGAATTTTCACTTGTGATTTCTAAACCGGTATTTGTAGGAATGACCTTTAACCCTTTAGAAGGTTCGGTTTGCCCAATACCTGTTTCTACATCTTTAATTGTGAAAACCAGTCTCAACTCACTGTTGGTAAACTGTTTCCAGGTGTCATCTTTACGGTAACTTCCTATAGCATAGTATTCTCCAACTGGTAAATCGGGATTCCCTGTGATAGTGATAGTGCTGGAAGTATTACTTGGTATTACAGTATAATCGCTAATGCGCGTGTATGGGAGTAACGCTCCGTTCTTACGTATATATATGGCAAAATCATCTTCATATTTTAGACCTTTATTTTCGATTTGTATTTTGAAAGATATATCTTTTCCTTCTACAGCTTCACCAATAAGTTCTGCAGGAGCAAGTTGATACAAATCGGAACTGTTCTCTATGCTGCTTAGTAGGACACTGTTAGCAGTAAGCTCTACACTATAACAGATACTTCTACCTTCCAGACCACGTAACATGCTTGGTGCTTTTTCACCTTCCTTTTGTGAGGCAAAATGAAGTTGATATTTGCCGTTAGGTACAGTAGATGGAATTGTGCCGCTGAATGTAATACTATTCCAACCACTTCCTACACCAATGTTGGAAATTGAAGTGGGTGTTGTAAGAAATGTGATGAACTCATCTCCTTGATATAGGGCTAATCCGATGACACCACTCATAGGAGTAGAAGTGTTCCATATTTTGGTAAACTTAGCACTGATACTTTCATTTCTTTCATATTGATTTTTTGTAATATCCATGCTTCCCTCTAATGTAAAGCCACTAATAACTTCTCCTGTTGTCTTCGGTTGTACAAGGAGCATAATATATTGCATATCATTATAGGCGCCACTTCCACTTCCTGTGCCACCTGATCCTGGATTCAGGGAGCTTAAGGAATAATATCCATTTGCATATCCGCTCCATCCCCAGTTAAAATGATACATGTCATTCTCATCACAGCCATCCAATACGAATGCATGACCTCCTTCGGTGCTTTGTCCACTGTATAGAACAGGGCGCCCGGCAATCAATTCTTTTTGAATCATATTTTTCCAGCGTCCTTCAGTATTATAATCACGTCCTTCAAAGTATATATTAGGATTATACCCGAAAAATTTTGTCAGGGCATTGTATTGTTTAAAGATGCCTGCTCCACTACCGCCGGCTGCACTTAGGTTATAATCCATATCCATAGCTACACCACAGTGGAGCATCAATTCGGCTACAGCTTTCTTTTGTTCTTCAGTTGCTGCATTTGTATATTGAGGCAGCATCAGATCCCATTTATAGTTGGTCTCTTCAAAGTTTACGGAAAGTGATTTTTTTAAAGTTGCGGTTGTATAACTGTAACTTCCTGTTCCGTGTTTGGGATATTCATAATATTTCATTACCATGGCAAGTGCCGTAGCAGCACAGCCAGTAACAGTGAGTTCTCCTTTTTCTTCCGGACAATCCAGATTATAAGGATTTCCTTGGTCCCATTCTATTTTGTCCAATAGAGGTGTGACTACTGGAGGAATTACTCTTGTTGCCGAATTTTGAACTTCAGTTGGGTTCTTCACAGAATTGCCGTTTGTATTCATTCGTTTTATTTCAGCAGTATAGAAATCCAACCAATACCTAACGTTGGCAGGTAAATGTTCATAATTCAGATTTCCTTTATCTGAATATGCTAGTACTTCCCGTGCACAATCATCCCCTGAAATGATGACGAATCCACTATCATTCCCTGTATTGATGATATAATAAGCAGGATAAACCATAGTTCGTGTCTGTATGTTTTGTCCATTTGTCAGTCTTAACTCCTTTGTATCAATGTGTTTCATATTGACATGAGAACGTACAAATGTGCGGGCAACTTCTAATGCTTGCTGCGGAGTGCGCGGAGCTGCAAAAAGCCGTCCTGAACAGACCAGGAAAGCCAGAATAAGGATGATAATAGCTTTTTTCATATTTCAATCTTATTAATGATGAAAAGGCTATGCCATAAAAGTAGCATAGCCTTCTCTATACATAAAGTCAATTATTCAAAGAACAATTTATTTTTTGACCATGTAGCATTCTGCATATACAGCCCAATAGCCTGCATACTCTCCGGAGTCGAATACACCTACACCGATAATTCCGTTAGGATCAAAGTCAATCCTGTCGAATGTTTCATTCCAAGTACCTTCTAGGGATTTGGATAATGCTGCAGTAAGATCCATTGGACATACCCGTACTTCACCCACAAATCCAAAATTGTATTTTGCATAAGTCGGTCCTTGCACTAGAGAAAGTGTCTCGGAAGCTTTATTATAATCTACAGTCCAAGGTATGGTTGCATCATATCCCTTTCCATCTGTAAATCCATTGAAGACATAACTCTTTTCTAGGTTTGCTTCATCTCCACCATCAGAGATTGTTACAGTAAAGCTAACTGCACTACCGTCTGTTGCTTTTACAGCATTAAATGTCCAAGTGCCCATCAGTTTGAAATATGGATTCTTATCCACATCTTTTAGTATAACATTGCATGTAGAGGTTGCTCCTGTCTGTGCACCTTCTACATTTTCAATAGTTACTTTCAGATTACGGTCATCATTCTCAGTCATACCATCATCTAATAAACGAATCTCGCAACCAAAAGTATCATTGGCATCAGTAGGAATATAAACGGTTGTAGTGGTAACAATATAATGTTCGTTTACAATGGCACTGCCATCTTCAACTTTAAATGTTACTTTAATCATTCCATTTCGTTCGCCCTCAATTGTTAGAGGAACTTTTACTATGCCGGCATTCTCATTGAACGTCACTTCTGATTGTGTAAATGAGACTGTCGTACTTGCACTGTTCATTGCTGGATCATCATCCGAACATCCGACAATGAAGATTGTCAATAAAGCCAATAAATATATATTCAAATATTTCATATTTCAAAAGTTAAGAATTCAACAAATTAATATCCGGGATTTTGTTGGCCTTTGATCTGCGGATTAACGTCTGTTTCCGATTTAGGAATGGGCCATACCATTCGGAAGTCATCAGCTGTTTTAGTTAAAGCTGTTGTATTGGTACCACCAGGCAATAAAACCAAAGCTGCGTCCTGAGTTGCATCTTCACGATTTACTCCTAATCCCCACCGTTTCAAATCTGTCAGACGAAAACCTTCGCCAACTAATTCTTTGTGACGTTCGTCTTGGATATCAGCTAATAAAGTGTTCGGGCTATTATAAGTAACATCTACATAATCTACAAGGCGACTAGCTCTTAGTAAGTTCAGATATTTTGCTCCGTTAACGATGTCGTTGTTACCTACATAGGCTTCAGCTGCAATCAGATACTGTTCTGAAATCCGGAAAGGCTTCGATTTATTAGTATAATGATTGTCAACGCTTACTACATTATAAATATCCGGATTACCAGGATATTTGTCGAATACGTAAATATCTCCTGTTGCACCGGTAGAGACTTTTAATGTGAAAGGAGCAAAATAAGCAGCAAAACGAATATCACGATCTTGTTCATAAAGGTCGATAAGCTTTTGTGAAGGAATGTAGTCCATTACTTGTGAAGAAGGATCATCCTTTTTATACTGTCCCCAGAAACTGGTTCCTGTGGCGCTTCCCAATTCATCTGCACTCATGTAAATTTGCCAGATTACTTCAGAACCAGTATCTTTTACCCACATATTACGGAAAGCTTCTCCTCCGTCTTCCGAGTTCAATAAAGGGTATTTCCCTGTATTGATCAGCGAAGTCGAGTTACTGATAGCTGTTGTATAATCTTTCATTTGCAATGCAACGCGTGCTTGAAATGCTGTTACTATATCTTGCGAAATATAGTTTAAAACGTTTTGTGCTTGAGTAACCGTTTTACTTGTATTTACAAGTTTCTTAGCCTCTGTCAAATCACTAAGGATTTGTTCATAGGTTGCTTTCAAAGAAGAACGTCCCGGATAAGCACTTGCATCTGATGTCGGAGAATAGACCAATTGCAGGGGTAAGCCTAAATCACTTTCTGCAGTTGCAGGGTTGTAAGCTTTGCAAAAATACCCCACTAATTGAAAGTAGTTATAAGCTCTTGTGAAATATGCTTCACCGGCATAAGCTGCAATAAGTTCTTTATTTGCATCACTCAAATCGGTAACAGTACCATCCAGCACTTTATTGTAACCATCAATAAAGTAGTTACACCGTGCAATGTGTGCATAATGATTTTGCCATACACCTTCTACGTTGCCGTCTGAAGATTGGAAGTCCCAGCGATACTGATTACCATATGAATTGGAAAAACCAGCTGTGGCATGGAAATCATCGCATTGTAATTCAGGGGTTAATATGTATCCACCTGTCGTTATGGAACGATAGTAGGAATATATTCCGATACGTGCATTTGTAAAGTCGTTCATTGTTGCCAGGTATTGAGACTCTTCAACTGAGCTGTATGGGTATTTTTCCATATCGCAGGAAGAGAGACCTGTAACAAGCAATGTTGCTAATATGATATATATTTTCTTCATTGTTTTAATCTCTTTTGTAGTTAATGTTTAGAAAGTAAGTTCAAGGCCGAATGAGAATTGCTTTGTATTCGGATAGTTTCCTAATTGCATATTACTGTTGATCTCCGGATCAAATCCTTTGTATTTAGTAACAGTTAATAAATTACGTCCTACAAAGAATATTTTTGCATCTTCAATGAATCCAGTTTTTTTCATTATGCGTTGAGGCATAGTATAACTTACGGTTAAATTTTTCAGACGCATGAATGAAGCATTCTCCAGTAAATGAGAATCAAATTGCATAGGAGAGTCCGGAGTCGAGATATTGGTTATATCACCGGGCTTTTGCCACATAGTCAACATTTCAGTGGTTTGATTGCGGCTGTTGGCCATTTGTGGATTCTCTGTAAACCAGCGTTCGTTATTTACCATGTATTGCCCAAGCATAAATGAGAAATCAGCGCTGACCGTTATACCTTTCCAAGCGAGTCGAGTACCGAAACCACCTGACCATGGAGCATAGCGTTGCTTTCCTAAAAAGACAGCATCATCTGCGGAATAAGTTTTAGTTAAATTTCCATTCTTATCATACCACGTATTGTAACCATCTCGTGGATCGACACCTGCCCATCTGGTATAATAATATTCTCCGTATGGTTTGCCTACTTCAAGTTTCAGACCGGTATTTGCCAATACATATTCGTCCAGTCCATTAAATAATTGAGTAATTTCATTCTTATTATAGTTCACGTTAGCTGAGATAGTCCAGTCAAAACCGTTAACATCTCTCAATACATCTACATTTGCAGTAATATCTACTCCTCGGTTACGCATATTTGCTACGTTGCCCCAACCCGATGCAAAACCGGTTGTAAAAGAGTAAGGGATTTCCATAAGCATATTTTCTGTCATGCGGTTATAAAATTCTATATCCAAACTTACACGATCAAACAGGCGAGTACTTAATCCGACATTTGTAGATTTAACAACTTCCCAAGTCAAATCGGGATTGGCTGGATTGGCAACTGCAGTACCACTCTGCCCACCATATAATGGACCTGTTCCAATTAGACCAAATGACATATAAGGGTCAAGACCTGAAGAGTTACCTACAGAACCGTAACTAGCTTTTAACTGTAATTGATTCAACCAAGAGACGTCACTCAGGAAATTTTCTTTCTTTAAATCCCACATTGCACCTGCAGACCAGAAATTACCCCATTGAGAATTCAAACCAAACAATGATGAACCATCTCTACGATAAGTAAGGTCTAAATAGTACTTTTCATCATAATTATAGCTGAAAGTAGCAAAGTAAGAATTAAAAATCTTATCATATTTTGAGTGAGAAGGCATTGTTGCATTACTTGCTGCACTTAATAGCATTAAACGCGGATCAGTTAACCCCTCTACCTCAGATGTAAATGATTGGTTTTTGGTAATAATAGATTCTTGTCCTATTAGGGCACTGAAATTATGATTATTCCATGCTGTAAATTTATACTCTGCAGTATTAGTATAGGTAAATGAGTAATAGCGTTGGAAAGACTCTGTTGCACTACCTGCACCTTCAAACGGGCCAATAGGTAAAGCCTTATAAGAGTATCGATAATCAAAAGCTTCAACAGCTTGAGCTGCACGAATATTCAATCCTTTGATTGGATTGATATTGATAAATGTATTGCCATTGATACGTGCCATATCGCGTGAAGCAGGTTGTATCTCTGATAAATAATATGGATTATAGTAATTTAATTTATCGAAGTAGTCCAAGCGGTCACCATAACCAATGAAATTTCCATTGTCATCACGTAAAACTTCATAGTAGCTTTGGTCCGGGCGATAAACGCGGGCTGCATATGCTTTATTATATACTTGATTAGCAGTAGTACCAAAAGCTGCTGTAGCATACTTTTGATATGATAGATTTAAGTTTACCCCTGCCTTTAACCATTTAGTTATATTTGTTTCGATGTTTGAGCGCAGTGTCTCACGGCGTAAATTAGAATCATCCATTATACCATCGGCATCATAATGTCCGAAGGATAAGAAGTAATTTAAACTTTCCGTTCCACCGGAAATACTCAAGTCATATTGCTGCATAGGTGCTGTACCTCCAAAGAACACATCAGCCCAATCTGTAGAAATTCCGTTTTTAATATAGAAATCCTTTTCGCTTTGAAAAGACTGATTCGTTTTCAATGATGGGTCAAGTACTTCCTGCAAGTTCAGCCATTGTTCGGCATTCATCATGGTAATGTTATCTCCAGTCATTTTCGATACACCATATTGGGCGCTTATCGTAATTTTGGCCTTTTCTCCTCTTTTTCCTCTTTTAGAAGTTAAGATTACAACACCGTTTGCTGCACGTGAACCGTAAATGGCAGTTGAAGATGCATCTTTCAATACGGTCATACTTTCAATATCATTGGGATTTAATGCAGTAAATGCACCGGAAGAAATAGGAGAGCCATCCAATATAAATAATGGTTCAGAACTACTATTAATAGAACTAACACCACGCAAACGCATCTGTACCGTTCCACTAGGTTCTCCGCTAGGAGTAAATACTTGCAAACCTGCAACTTGTCCTTGCAAAGCATCCCCGATGTTTGCAACAGGTTTTTTCTCCAGTTTTTCACCACTTACAGCTGTAACAGAACCAACAACTGAACCCAGCTTCTTACTAGAACCATATCCTACAATAACAACCTCGTCTAATAAGGCTGCATCTGCCTTCAATACGATCTTTAAGTTAGGTTTAATTGCCACTTCTTGTGTCTGCATACCAATGTACGAAACCTGCAAAGTCTTCGCAGAACTTGGTACGTTCGATAAAGTAAAATCACCATCTACACCGGTAATAGTACCAAGTTGAGTACCTTTTACCAATACAGAGGCTCCAATAACTGGCTGCCCATCTTCTTCAGAAATCACAACACCCGTGATGGTCTGAGTTTGGGCAGTTACTAGGCCTATTCCAACAAAAAGACAGGCCAATAACAGCATTAATTTTCTTTTCATAAATTCTCTCTTAAAGTTTAACTTTACATTAATTGTTTCTTTACTCTAACAAAATGCAAATATATTAATAAAACTGAAACGAACAATTATTTTGTTGAAAAAACCTTGTAAATCTATCAATTTGTTAACTGAACGCTTGTTTTTATGCTTAACAGCAGCTTTTTTGCACTAAAAAAGTCTAAATAACTATTTAAATACTATCACTATGAAGCCCCTTCTTTACTGTTATTCCTTAATATACCCCTTCTCTTTTAAACAAAAAGTGTTAATAATGCATGTCGGAGGAATAAAATTGAAAGCCAATTTACGTAGATTTACCTTTTTTATAAAGGAAATACAAAATAGCAAAAACTCTTTTGAGGCATAGTTTTGCAGATATTAAGCCTTATTTAGTTCTTCTATAGCACATTATCCCGTCTTATTTGTTCATAGTATTAACTAAAACAACTAATGATGAACAAGATTATTTACAGTTTGGTGTACAACAGGAAAAAGAGCCTTAACAAGAAAGGTATGGCTCTGGTACAGGTAGAGGCCTATCTGAACAGGAAAAAGAAGTATTTTTCGACAAAAGTCTACTTGAGACCCGACCAATGGGATGCAAAGAAACTACTAGTTAACCTACATTATTCATAGTGGATTCATTTCAGGTTATCAAAACAGATATGG
>NZ_QRKI01000030.1:0-27898 GCF_003471885.1 Bacteroides sp. AM16-24 | reverse complement strand
GGGGGCAGAATCGCTTGGTTTTAGGGGGCAGCTTACACTGGATTTTCCAGCAGGTAACGATTTAGAAGCGGACAGTCTGTGTTTTCCTGCATTTTTTTGTAATTTCAGAAAATGCACAAACTCGTTAATCCGCTCATTTCAATCACTTTGCGTTTCTTCTTCGTCCCTTTTCTTAACCTGCTTTACAGACCTCATCTCTTTTTACGGGTTTGGCGTATTCCGACGTGAAGAACCTCACCACCGACCGCCTGCAAACATTCTTCGACGGCAACCTGTGGATAATCACCCGAAGAAAGAAGACCAACACCGAATCGAACATCCGTCTTTTGGACGTTCCCAAGCGTATCATAGAGAAATACAAGGGGCTGGCAAGGGACGGTCATGTTTTCCCCGTTCCGAGCAACGGAAGCTGCAACAAGATACTCAAAGAGATAGGCAGACAATGCGGTTTCAAGGTGCGTTTGACCTACCACCTTGCAAGACACACGAACGCCACGACCGTGCTTCTGTCGCACGGTGTACCCATCGAAACGGTAAGCCGCCTTTTGGGACACACGAACATAAAGACCACCCAAATTTACGCCAAAATCACCGCCCAGAAGATAAGCCAAGACATGGAAACCTTGTCGCACAAGTTGGAGGATATGGAGAAGAATATCTGCCGAGCCATTTAATTAAGAACAGAATACCGATGAAAGAAGAAAGGTACATTATCACGATGGACGGGCAGGGCAATATCTCCCTGCCGAGCGATATAGGCGCAACCGCCATGACCGAGTGGGAAATCTGCGAACTGTTCGGGGTTATCGCCCCGACGGTTCGGGCAGGGATAAAGGCACTCTGCAAAAGCGGAGTTTTGAGCGTATATGACATAAAGCGCATTATCCGCATATCGGACAGATACAGTGCGGAGGTTTACAACCTCGAAACGATAGCCGCCCTCGCTTTCCGTATCGAGTCGTTCGGGGCGGCGAAAGTCCGCAGGGCATTATTAGAGAGGATTATGCACGGGCGAAAAGAGAACAGCTTGATTTTTCTTTCGCTGAATGTCGGCAGTCAAGCAGTCATATCGTCATGAAGCCGTGTCGTACTGTCGTATTGGAATCATTGAATCTGTAAGTCAGTCAGTCCATTAATAACCGACTATATGTAGATACGCAGATTTAATTTTTCGAGCACAGCAAAGCGGAGCAATCATTTCCGTTTACAAAGGCAAAGCAAGCACGGGGCTTTATGTCGGCTAAAAGGTCAGGCGGCTACGCCGTTTCCCGATAAATCTTCCTCTCGCTTCGCTGCGAGCGTATTTATCGGGAAAACCTTGTATCCGACCGCCCCGTGCAAAAGAGCCTTTGAAAACGGAAACGACCGCCCCGCCACCCACCGACCGAAAGGGAAAAAATAAGGTGGGGGTTACGGGCAAGCAGGCGGCAGGGACAGCCACCGCCGAAAGGCAGACGGGCAGACGGACGGCACGCCGCAGGGTATTTACGGAGAAAATACCGTAACTTATTAGGGAATTTTCCGAGCCGCAATACTACGTATCGCTGAAAATTCCCCAATAAGGCAAGGGGCAAGCCCCTCTGCACACCCCATCGGGGACGGCATTTGCCGCCCCCGATGATACAAAAAATCATTGTTTCACAAGCCAAAAAAGAAAGGAAGAATATATGGGTTTCGTAGTTTTACACATGGAAAAGGCGCACGGCAGCGACAGCGGAACGACCGCACATATCGAGCGTTTCATCATACCGAAGAACGCCGACCCCACACGCACGCACCTAAACCGCAGGCTCATCGAATACCCCGACGGGATAAAAGACCGTTCGGCGGCTATCCAAAGAAGATTGGAAGAAGCGGGGCTGACACGCAAAATCGGAAGCAACCAAGTACGGGCTATCCGCATCAACGTGTCGGGAACGCACGAGGACATGAAGCGGATAGAGGAAGAGGGGCGTTTGGACGAGTGGTGCGCCGACAATCTGAAATACTTCGCCGACACGTTCGGAAAGGAGAACATCGTGGCGGCTCACCTGCACAGGGACGAGGAAACGCCGCACATACACGTTACGCTCGTCCCCATCGTCAAGGGAGAGCGAAAGCGCAGGAAACGGGAGGAACAGACGAAGAAGCGATACCGCAAGAAGCCGACCGACACCGTGAGGCTGTGCGCAGACGATATTATGACACGGCTGAAATTGAAGTCCTACCAAGATACCTATGCCGAAGCGATGGCGAAATACGGGCTGCAAAGGGGCATAGACGGCTCGAAGGCTCGCCACAAGTCCACGCAGCAGTATTATCGGGATATACAGAAACTCGCCGACAATCTCAAAGCGGAAGTGGTGGATTTGCAACAGCAGAAAGAAACGGCACGGGAGGAACTAAGACGGGCGAAAAAAGAGATACAGACCGAGAAGCTGAAAGGGGCGGCAACCGTCGCAGCCGCCAACATCGCCGAGAGCGTCGGTTCTCTTTTCGGCAGTAACAAGGTCAAGACGCTGGAAAGGGAGAACACCGCCCTGCATAGGGAGGTAGCCGACCACGAGGAAACCATCGAAGCCCTGCAAGATAGGATACAGACCATGCAGGCAGACCATAGCCGGGAGATACGGGAAATGCAGCAAAAGCACGGCAGGGAGATAGCAGACAAGGACACAAGGCACAAGCAGGAAATATCGTTTCTGAAAACGGTAATCGCAAGGGCGGCGGCATGGTTTCCCTATTTCCGTGAAATGCTCCGTATCGAAAACCTCTGCCGCCTTGTGGGATTCGATGAAAGGCAGACCGCAACGCTCGTCAAGGGAAAGCCGTTGGAGTATGCTGGGGAACTCTACTCGGAGGAACACGGACGGAAATTCACGACCGAAAAGGCAGGGTTTCAAGTACTGAAAGACCCCACGGACGGGACGAGATTGGTTCTTGCCATTGACCGAAAGCCCATTGCCGAGTGGTTTAAGGAACAGTTCGAGAAGTTAAGGCAGAACATACGCCGACCTATACAACCGCAAAGGAAAAGCAAGGGATTCAAGCTATAAATGTTAAATCCTGCCCGATTTGCCGAAAAAAGTGCGGTACGCCGTTCGTGGTGTACCGCACTTTTTTTATATTTGTTTGCAAGGGCTCAATTTTTTGTTCTGAATTAGGACAAACCTTGCCGAAAGACTTTCGTGGCAGTTTGCCAACCATTGAGGACATTGAGAAAAAAATAAAAGAAAGGCTGTCATAAACACATTTTTTATTATCTCAAAAAACAAGTTGAGTCCGTTTAATTATTTATTTGAATAAACAAGGCTTTGTATGAAAAAAGTGATATTGTATATTGCCGTGAGTTTAGACGGATACATTGCTGACAATCAAGGTTCAGTTGGGTGGATAAAGGGGCATGATGACACAGTAGAGTTGGAAGACACTTTCTCTCCTTTCTTCAGTAGCGTAGATACGGTTGTCATGGGAAGAAAAACATTCGACCAAATAGTTACCAGCCTTTCATGTGACCAATGGCCCTATACCGGAGCAACAACCTATGTACTGACCCATCATAACGAAACGAACGACACACAACAAATTCGCTTCAAAAACATGGATGTTTGCCAACTCGTAGAAGAATTGAGGCAGGGGGTAGGAAAAAACATCTGGATCTGCGGAGGTGCGGAGATTGCCGGACGGCTTATCGGAAAGAATATGATAGACACCTATCATCTGGCTGTCATTCCGGTTATTTTGGGAAGTGGTGTCAGGTTATTTGGTAGCTCTGCTCCAAAGATTCGTTTAACATTGGTTGAAACCAAGAAATACAATGGAATAGTGGAGGTGATATATGACATTGCCAATAGTGATGTCGTCATAAGAAATATGAATAAGGGTGATATAGACCAAGTTATGCAAATTTGGTTAGCTACCGATGTCCAAGCTCATGATTTTATTGCTGAAACCTATTGGAAAGGTCAATTTGAAAACGTAAAAAAACTAATCCCAGCATCAGAGGTATATGTTTGTGAGAAGTCAAACAAAATAGTCGGATTTATCGGACTTTCTGAAAATTATATTGCAGGTATATTCGTAGCTTCTAATTTTCAGTCTTATGGCATAGGAAAAAGATTGTTGGATTATGCCAAAGGTCTCAAACCGGAACTTTATTTGCACGTATATCAAAAGAATATCAGAGCTGTCAAATTCTATCAAAGAGAGAATTTCGTGATAGAATCTGAAACGGTTGATGGTACGGGAGAGAAAGAATTTTTAATGAAAACTCTTTGATTTACTCCAAAACGTTTTATAAAAGGCGAATAAAGCCAATTTCATAACAACATGCCATACTGACAGAAAATTAAAACGATGTAAACAACATGGAAATAAGACGATACGAATCAAGAGATTTAGAACAAATAGCCTGTTTGTTTTACGAAACCGTGCATACCAGTCACTTAAACCATATTGAATCACAGATAAAATCTGAATATTTGTCTGTCCCTTCCAAAGCAATTCTTTTGGAGGAAGGAAAAATTGCAGAAAAACTCTATCTAATCCGTAAAGGCTGTCTGCGGCTGTTTTTCTATAATGAAGGGAAAGATATTACTTTTCAATTCTTTTTTGAAGGGGATTTTGTCGCCTCATTCGATAGCCTATATAAACGCACGCCGAGTCTTTTCTATTTGGAGAGTATCGAACCAACGGAACTCACGGCTATAAGAAGAGAGGATTTTTACAACCAAATCAACAATAATTTGTCGTTGAGGCAGTTGTATGAAGAAAAACTCATAGACCGTTTTCATGCTTACCAACAATTGTTCTTGTCAAGAATAAAAAACACGCCACAACAGCGATATGAAGAATTGCTGAAAGAGTATCCCAATATAATACAGCGTGTTCCACAACATTATATAGCGTCTTATCTTGGCATCACTCCTGTTTCTTTATCACGCATCAGAAATCGTCGTTAACTTCATTTCTTTACAATTGTTATCGTTCAGATTCCACTTGAATACCGAATTTTGCACCGTAAATATGAAAACGGTAAGCAATGAAAAAGATTTTTGTAATAGACTGGAGTCTGGTTTTTGTGTTCGTGTTATCAGCATTTTCCGGGATAGGATTGCATATTGCCGGACATGGCATTAATCACGAACTATGGCATAATTGGGCAGTATTTCATGTTTTGACCAGTTTTTTATTTTTTGTTATATCAATATTCCATATAACAACACATTGGGGATGGTATAAAGGAATAATAAAAAATGGGCTTGGCAAAAAAAGTAAAATTACAGTAGTACTGTCAGTTGTATTCTTTCTTGTATCGGTTACGGGAATTATCCTATTAGGAGTAGACGGGGCTAACTCCTACATAGGGCTATTGCACTATAAAATAGGGATTGTTACAATAGTGCTATGTATTGGGCATTTACTAAAACGAATTTCTTTATTACGTAAATCTCTGAAATAATCCGCAAGACATAGGGCTAAATAAATAGTCCTTTGCTTTGTGGATTATTAAAAATGTTGTATCTTTGTCTGTGAAAGAGTTATTTGGCAGCATAGCACCGCAAATCGCTGAAAATCGCACGGTTGCTAACTCGTTACCGCCACTTCTCAAATAATTCGCTAAAAGTTTATTTCTCAATCGGTTAAGTCAAACCGAGAAAAATCTAAAATAATAATAACCCCATCGGTCAAGACTTTTTAAGGGGGCATTGTTGAATGTTTTAAGGGGGCAGAATCGCTTGGTTTTAGGGGGCAGCTTACACTGGATTTTCCAACCGCATCAAAGGTGCAATAGATATGATCGACTGGCTACACGCTCGTTTGATGAAGAAACAAGGGAAACAAGCATCCGACTTTCATTTACGGCAATGTTTGTTTGGCGAGCACCTCTTACCGAAAAGACCCAAAGATATAGTTTGCCTAACAGAGAGCGAGAAAGCCGCTATTATCGCTTCTATTGTGTTCCCTACCTTCGTTTGGGTGTCATGTGGTGGGAAACAAGGTCTTACACCGGAAAGATGCAAGGCGTTGGCTGGACGTGATGTAATTGTGTACGCAGATGCGGATGCAACGGAGGAATGGAAAGAGAAAATAAAGAAACTCGATTATTGCCGGAATATAAGTTTATCGGATTGGGCAAAAGATGAGGCTACCAATAGTAAACGAGATATTGCGGATTTGATACTGGAGCAGCGAAAGCACATAGAGAAATCCACTACAGTAGGCGATGTTTGCCATTGGATGGATGAGTTAGGAATGTCAAAGGGGCGTGTAACTTTTAATATTTGATGTTATGGAAATAGAAGTAATCAACGGACAGATTATCGCAAAGGCTAACCATTATCAAGCCGTGCCGGGAAGAGGAGACACAAAGCGGATTATCAAAGATGAAGTGATCCGAGCTTATGAACGTTCTTTCATTGCCCAATGCAAAACATACCGGGATAGACGTATTTCAAGCCGTTTCCGTCTGTTTGTTAAGGTTTGGCATAGTTCGCCCCGCTTCGATCTGGATAATAGCCTAAAAACGCTCTTAGGCGAACAAGGTGTGGTTGTAAATCTCAGTAATGATTACAGCCAATTAGAGAAAACTGTAAAAGAGAGTGTAGGCTCTCTTCAAAAGAGTTTTGAAAAGAACCTAAAACAGATTAGACACGAATTGGATTATAAAAACATATCATCCCGAATTTAGCTTTATTAAAGGGGTAAAAATGAAACAACCCCAAGGTTACCCAAAGGGTAAAATACAGTAAAAGCGTGTGAAGCTACACGTTACCCACTTTTGGACGTTAAGGGTGTCGGTTATTTGCCGATACCCTTTTTCATTCTTATTTTCCCTGTATCGTTTTTTTCATTGTTGAGGCTTAAGATTTGGGGCTTTCGGGGTCAGTGAACCCAATTTGACCCCATGAAAATAACGGTAAGATTACGGTAAGGGTTAAAGAGTTAATAACGGCATGATTACGGCAAGGATAAAAGCTAAATAACGGTCAGATTACGGATAGGGTAAAAACAAACGTTTTTAAGGGATTATTTCACCTATCGGTAACATTGGAAGCCTCAACAAAGGTGCTAAAATCGAACTTTTAAAGGTAATTGTGAGTTACGTTTTAAATACGGTTATTCCCGTGTTTTACTTTATCGTCTGGTTATTACGCCCCCTACTTTCTGGAACATTACATAGGGGGGATTACCCGTATCATCTGATTATCAATGTGAACGCATTTTTGCGTTGAGATAAAAAGGGGGGGTAGCCGGATTTTCGGCATACCCTTTCAAATTGCGGTGTGATACCGGGATAGCCAGATAAGTACCTAAATAAAATATAGCAAAAAAGTTATGTTTTTATTTGGTGAGTTATAGCAAAAACGCTATATTTGTATCGTCTTAAACAAACGGTCTTTTAAATTATGAAGTACAATCAGTTTTTTGCGGAACTTACCGCAGCAGGTTGTTACGTTCTCAGGCATGGGGCAAACCATGATATTTGGTACAGTCCTAAAACGGGTAATAAGTTTGCCCTGTCAAGGCATGGCAAACAAGAAGTACCTACCGGAATGGAACGTAAAGCAAGAAAGGTTCTTTTGGGGGAGTAATCCCCCTACCTTTTGCGCTTCATACCTAAAAGGCTGTAAATGTTGAGGCAATGGGGTACGGTATATTGCCGTACTCCTATTTTTAAAGCAATGGATATGAAAGTAACTGTGATCATGGAAAAGGCGAGCGATGGGTATTACTCATGCTTTGTCGAGGAAGATTTACACGGCTTTGGTCTGGCTGGATATGGAGATACGGCAGAAGCCGCCAAAGAGGATATGATGAAAGCGTATGAGGAAATAAAGGAAATGCAGGCAGAAGAAGGCAAGGAAGTGCCGGAACTGGAGTTTACTTACAAATATGATATGCAATCTTTCTTCAACTATTTCTCATTCCTGAATGTTACTAAGGTGGCAGAGTTGGCAGGTATCAACGCTTCATTGATGCGGCAATATACTTCCGGTGTGACAGCAGCCGGACAAAAGCAGTATGATAAGATACGGGTAGCTGTTGAGCGTATAACTAAAGAACTTTCCGCAGCTACTTTCTAAAGATAGTGTACCGCTGTGAAGCGAGACCGTTTAATTAAGACAAGCAAGCCCCGAACCGAATGAACGGAACGGGGCTTTTTCATTCCTTGTATCGGCTGTATCGATACAATTAGTACGCAAACCACTATGAATAAAGGGTTTTAGCTGTATCGCTTCCGATACACTTTTGAAAACCGATACAATACACTTACTCTACTTTGATACTGATATTCTTTCCACAATGCGGACAACTCAAAGTTAGACTATCCGTTTTTGGTTGCACTTCTTCCGGTGAGACAAAGAGTTGCCACATTGGTACATTCAAAGCAGTAGCAATCTTTTCAAGTGTGGATGTAGTTAATGAATCAGCCGAAACCATTTGCTTAACAGCAGATAGACTCACATTCATTTCGTCTGCTAACATTTGCTGAGTAAAGCCTTTTTCTTTTAATACTTCTTTTATTCTCATACTCCATTTATTATTATTTATTGCAAAGTTAACCTAATACACAAAAGGTACAGTATTTACTATCTTAATTAACCTTAACAAAACAGTATTTTCTATCTATTTAGTTTTCAAAGAACAGAATTTACTATACCTTTGTGTCATCAAAGTTAAACTAAAAAACAACAACGATATGAAACAGTATAATTTGAGTAAGATTATGAAGAGAGCACACCAGTTGTATAACAACGCCCGTGCCAAGTACCCAACCTTTTCAGAAGCCCTCAAAAAGAGTTGGAAGATGGCTAAGTTTGATGCTATGTTAGCAGCTAATCGCCTGGCAATGGAAGCAGAAGCCAAAGCAAAGGCAGAAACAGAGAAAGAACACAGAGAGCAAGCTGCTATTCAATCTATTCTCTTTAATGCACAGTTGGAAGCCGACCGTATCAAACGTGAAGCAGAAGCCAAAGCACAGCGTATGAGAGAAGAAATAGCAGCACGCAAAGAGAACATTTCTTATAGTGAGTATCAAGACAGATTAAGCCGTGCAATGGGCTACGGACGTGGTTGTTATTGCGGAGATTGATTATTAGCCCGGTAAGGGTGGCTAATATCCATTCTACCACAAAAGCAAATGATAATAGAAAACGAAATAATGGTAGCAGAACTAATAGATGATTTGAAACTTGCACGTTTGGAGCTTCAAGAAACTAACCAAATCCTTACGGAGACTTACCATAACTGTATGGCTTATTGCGCAGGACGTGGTAGTTGTTTATTGTGTCCAATCAAAAAAAGAGGCACTGAGTGTCCAACAGTGAAATCTGACCACAAGAAGGGGAAAATCATAGAAATGTTTCCAAAAAAGAAATAATTTATTCAATCATGGAAATAAGTACAGCAATGATGCAGCACATATTGCGCATGTCGGAAAGCTATGCGGATGTGCTGACCGAATTAAGGCAAGTAAAAAAGGAACTTGCAGAACTAAAGGGCAAAAGAGAGAATGAAGTAACAGTTTCAAAGACCAAGTATTCGCATATGAAAATCATATCGCACGATAGATAGGCATAATATTCCATTGGAGATTTTACCAAGAAATGATGCTTCCGGCAATAATACTGTTGCCGGATTAAATGAAACCACATAAAACTAAGTATAAGGCATGTTGGGGCTATGTCCAACGCTCACTTTATCAGATGCCCCGGTAGCAATACGGCTACCGGGTATTTTCCCCTATAATAATTTAGAACCATTCCAAATAACTCTCCCCCTCACAATCCCAATATAAGGTGTTTTAGATTATGTGTATTCATGCGTAGACCTGAGTAAACAGGCATGAAATAACCTAACCCATAGTCGAAAAACCGACATTGGTGAAAATCAATGTGATACAAAACTACAGAGGGAAAGCACCCCTAACGTAACCTTGAGGATTATCCCCCAAATAACGGTGAGATTACGGCGAGGGTCTGTTTATTGATCCGTAAACTCTACGGTTTTAACCCCCAAAATATTAGGGAATTGAATTTAGGGGAAATTTGCCCTAAAATTGATAATCAAGTAATTGCAATGTAGGCGCTTCTTCTCGTGTGATTTCTCATGAGTGTATCTTTCAGTAAGGTATAGTATAAATGTACTATTGAAATTTAAAGAGAATATGCGCACTCAAGAAATGTCTACTATTTGATTATTGCTTTATTTAGCTTATGTTTTGTAGATTATCGGGAACTTTACTTATTTTTGTGACAGAAATGCCATAAAGGTATTTTAATCGCAAATGAAAGGTTGTTTGTCAAGTGTGGCAAGCAGCCTTTTTTAGTATTCATTCGGGGATAAATCGCACGAAGTGACATTTTTGTGACATAAAGAGAAGTAAGCAAAAACGCTAACCACTCATTATTAAGCGATTAGCGTCAAACTAAGTACTCGAAGCGGGACTTGAACCCGCACAGCCGCAATGGCCAAAGGATTTTAAGTCCTTCGTGTCTACCATTCCACCATTCGAGCATCCTATAAAGGAGAGCGGAAAACGAGACTCGAACTCGCGACCCTAACCTTGGCAAGGTTATGCTCTACCAACTGAGCTATTTCCGCAGGTCTTTTTTGTAGAACGGGTGCAAAGATAAGGAGTTTCCCCGTTACAGCCAAATTTTTTACATAGAAAAAGTTGCTATTTTATCAGTTACGGACTTGCAAAGTAGTACCGGATACAGAGACTTTATAATGTTTCAGGTATTCCGTACCTTCTCCTGTGGGGAATCCACCACTGCTTAAATTATATTTAGTGTGGCATTTAGGACATTCAGCAGTGCCCAATCCATCTTCTACCAACTCGACTGAAACGCTACGATTGGCCTCCACCGGACAGGCGGCATCATAAGCGACATAGGTATTGCCATCCGAATATACGCTTTGTCCTATTATTAATCCTGCATAGCCTACAGGTAAGCCATTCACATTCTTATCTACCTTCAAGAATTGGCCGGGGGTCGTAATCTTATAATAAGGAGACTGTGAAAGACTGCATGAGAAATTAAAACTAATAGAAGGAATGCTTGACTCGTATGAATCACCGCAACCGGCAACACACAGCCAAAGCATCCCTATAATCATACAGAATTTCCGCATACAATGTTATACTTATCGTCCAAGCAAGGCTTTTTCAGCCACTTCCATCCCATGAAAATTAAAACCATCTACCACTTCTTGCATCAGTGCAGAGATTTCATCGTTACAGAGATTACCAATACTTCCTTCATGCGTATGATGCACTTGCTTACTATGTGAGAAGTTCCCGGCTTCAATATCCAGTCCCACTTTCTTATAAGCATCCCGGAAAGGCATACCTTCACGTGCCAGACGATTTACTTCCTCCACACTGAAAATAAGCAGATACTTGTCATCATCAAGAATATGTTCATTCACTTTGATTTCATTCATGATATAAGTCGTCATCTGCAAACAATCTTTCAGTTCCTGGAAAGCAGGCAAGAATACTTCTTTAATAATCTGCAAATCACGGAAATATCCAGAAGGCAGATTATTAGCAATCATCATGATCTGTTGTGGCAATGACTGCAACTTATTACATTTAGCACGTGTCAGTTCAAAAACATCAGGATTCTTCTTATGAGGCATAATGCTGGAACCGGTCGTGCAATCATCAGGCAACTTCACGAAACCAAAATTCTGGCTATTGAACATACAAGCATCAAAAGCCAGTTTAGAAATAGTACCGGCAATGCTTGCCAAGGCAAAAGCTACATTACGTTCCATCTTGCCACGCCCCATCTGTGCATAAACAACATTATAGTTTAAGGAGTCAAATCCCAATAAGCTTGTTGTCATTGTACGGTTCAGTGGGAATGAAGAACCATATCCGGCAGCTGATCCCAAAGGATTCCGATTACACATTTTAAATGCTGCCTGCAGGAAAAGCATATCATCTACCAGACTTTCAGCATAAGCACCAAACCACAAACCGAAAGAAGATGGCATTGCTATTTGCAGATGAGTATAGCCAGGCATAAGCACATCCTTGAAACGCTCGCTCTGGCATATCAGCACATGGAATAGTTGCTCCACCGCCTCGGCAATATCCTTGATCTGTTCACGCGTGAAAAGTTTCAGGTCGAGCAGTACCTGGTCATTCCGAGAACGGCCACTGTGTATCTTCTTACCGACATCACCTAATTTACGCGTCAGCATTAACTCCACTTGCGAGTGTACATCCTCTACTCCCTCTTCTATCACAAACTCGCCTTTTTCAGCAGCTGCATAGATATTCTTCAATTCATCAAGCAGGAGACCCAATTCTTCGTTTGTCAACAGACCGATACTTTCGAGCATTGTAATATGGGCCATAGAGCCTATCACATCATGCTTTGCCAAGTAAAGATCCATTTCACGGTCACGCCCCACTGTAAAACGTTCTATATCCTTATTTACCTGAACGGATTTCTCCCAAAGTTTCTGAGCCATTTATTTAGTGATTAATGATTAGTGATTAATACGGTATAATCGAAAGCATATCCGCCATTTTCTCTAATCCTTCCTGCAAAGGTTTCTGAACCAGACCTTTCATAAAAGGATTCAATTCCATGCCGATGGTTAGCTTCATTTTACATTCAGTCTCTGTTACCGGCACAATCTGTATCCACAGATTAAACGGCAACGGTGAAGTGGTCGTGGCAAACTTGATACATTTACACGGGTCTTTCTCTACTATACTTAACGCGATCTTACCCACAGGAGCAGCTTCTATCACTATACTCTCCGAATCAAAGCTCAAGTTCTTCACTTTATCCTCCGGCAAGCTGTCTTTAAACTTTTCCAGATTATTCAAATCAGATAATTTCTCATAAACAGCTTCCTGCGAAGCAGGTATTGTCTTCACACCACTTTCAAATTTTGTCATATTTTGAATCTCTTTAAAAGACAAAAAGAACTATCCGGACAGAATCTATCCGAATGGCCCTTTCGTCATATTATTTATTTTATAGAATAAACCGCTGTTACTTTCCAGCATCCCAATGTGCAGGGTCCTTACGCCATTCGTTCAGCGTTGCTATATCTTCTTCTTCTATATAACCCGTACGAAGTGCAACATCCAACACAGCCTCATAATTTGTCAGCGTTACCAAAGGAACTTTGGCATCTTTGAATGCTTTTTCCGCAATAGGAAAACCGTAAGTATATGCAGCTACCATACCGATAACTTCACATCCATCACGGCGTATAGCCTCTACAGCCTTCAGACTGCTTCCACCTGTAGAAATCAAATCTTCGACCACAACAACCTTCATACCCGGACGAAGTTCTCCTTCAATCAGGTTTTCCAGACCATGGTCTTTCGGGGTAGAACGTACGTACACAAACGGCAAGTTCAGCGCATCGGCAACCAAAGCTCCTTGAGGAATGGCACCTGTTGCTACACCGGCAATTGCATCCACCTGCCCGAAACGTTCCAATATCAAACGGGTAATTTCAATCTTTACAAAATTACGCAAGGAAGGATAGGAAAGAGTTTTGCGGTTATCACAGTAAAAAGGAGATTTCCATCCGGAAGCCCAAGTAAAGGGATTAGCCGGTTGTAGTTTAATCGCTTTTATCTTCAGCAACTTCTCTGCGAATAGTTTTTCTAAAGTTCTCATAACCAAATTAGCTATTTATAGTAAATATGGCACAAAAATACGGAAACTGAATGAGAATAAAAAAAAGAATAAAGAGATTTTTCACTCAAAGTCATCATTTTCATCAGAAAGCTGTATACAATGACGAATATCTTTCATTTCGAACCCACGGCTCAGCGCAAAACGCATTAACTTTCCATTTAACTCATATTCATTCTCCGCATGTACACTTTTACGTTTTGCAGCCAACAGGCCATCTAAAACAGATAGGTATTCTTCCTCATCTATCTCATTCAAAAAACGCCGGCATACATTATAAGAAACCTTTTTCAGCTGGAGTGCCTGGGCTATTTTCACTTTTCCCCATTTCGCAAAGCGATACTTGTCATTGACAAAAGCCCGACAGAATCGTTCTTCATCAATATACTTTTCATCTTCCAGCCGTTTAAGGATACGATCAATGGCATCGTACGGCAATCCCCAACGTTGTAGTTTCTCGGAAATCTCGGCACGGCAATGCTCTGCTGTAGAGCAATAGCCTGCAACTTTACTTAAAGCCTCTGTTTCAGTAATATTTGTCATTTTTGCGCTATTACAAATCGATCATTATGGGAAATATCCTTTTGAAGACGAACAAAGCGATATCCTAATTCACGCATCATAAGCACGATATCTTCTCCAAAAGTACGGTTAATTTCAAAATAAAGTTTTCCGTCAGGTTCAAGCATTTCAAGCCCAAGCACGGATATGCGACGATAGAAACGCAAAGGATCTGCATCAGGCACAAACAGCGCCAAAGAGGGTTCCCAATCCAGCACATTCCGTTCCATATCTTGTTTCTCTGCTTCAGTAACATAAGGCGGATTGCTCACTATCACATCATAACGTTCTGTTACACCGGGAGTATAAGTCAGTACATCACGCTGTTCAAAACAGACAGGCACTTGTAAAGCCAGACTGTTAGCAGCAGCAATAGCCAAAGCTTCTTCAGACACATCCCAGGCAGTAACCTGTGCTTCGGGCAATTCCTTTGCCAACGTGGCAGCAATACAACCACTGCCTGTTCCAATATCTAAAACACGAGAAGTAGAAGAAATCTCTTTCAACATTATTTCCACCAGTTCTTCCGTTTCAGGGCGTGGAATAAGGACACCGGAAGCTACCTGAAATGTTCTCCCCAGAAAACGTGCTTCTCCTAAAATATATTGTATTGGTTCAAAATTCCGTAAACGCCTGAGAAGGCTTTGCAATTCCTGTTCTGCTTTTGCGGATAAAGTTATATCTTTGCCCAAATAATAATCCACAACCGGCTGCCCCAGAATCTCGCAACAGATAAGTCTGGACAAATTTCCGGCTTCCTGCGGTGTATAATAATCCTGCAGTTCACGGCGGATATAAGAGGCGGTAATATTCATAAATGGATATTTTGGGGATTCTTCGTCAGTTCTATTACCGGACCAAGATGAGACCAAGTCCGTGTCAAGTCCGTACCAACTCCGTACCAAGTCCGTACCAAGTCCAAGCGTATAGATACGGAGATGGTACGGACTTGGTAAGTACCGGACAGATATCGGGTATATCACCGGGAAACCTGTATTCCGAACGACGAAGAATCTATTTCGGAGTGCAAAAGTAAGAATTATCATAGAAAGATAACACACATGGAAGAAGAAAAATACATGCGTCGCTGTATACAACTGGCACAGAACGGATTTTGCAATGCCGCCCCTAACCCAATGGTAGGAGCAGTCATCGTATGCGATGGGAAAATTATCGGAGAAGGATATCATGTACGCTGCGGAGAAGCGCATGCTGAAGTAAATGCCATTCGTTCCGTAAAAGACACTTCATTATTGAAACGCTCAACAATTTACGTCAGTCTTGAGCCTTGTTCTCATCATGGAAAAACGCCGCCTTGCGCCGATTTGATTATTGAAAAACAAATTCCCCGCATTGTTATCGGTTGCCAGGACCCTTTTTCCAAAGTTGCCGGACGAGGTATACAAAAGTTGAAAGATGCCGGACGGGAAGTAACCGTAGGAGTATTGGAAAATGAATGCCGACACCTCATCAGACGTTTCATCACTTTCCATACCTTACGCCGCCCGTATATCACCCTGAAATGGGCAGAATCTGCGGATGGTTTCATTGATTTACACAGGAACGGAGGCAGCCCTGTCATCCTATCCACTCCGTTGACTTCCATGATGGTACATAAAAAGCGTGCAGAGCATGCTGCCATACTTGTAGGTACACGCACCGCCGAACTGGACAATCCCTCCCTTAATGTACGCAACTGGTATGGGCGTTCTCCCGTACGCCTTGTCATCGACCGGAGACTGAGCCTGTCACCGACGCTCCACTTGTTTGATGGCAACGTGCCCACACTCGTATTTACCGAACATTCCCATAATTCCCGCCCCAACGTAGAATATCTTCCAATAAACTTCGGACAAGATATATTGCCCCAGATCATGCAAGTTCTGTACGAACGCAATCTCCAATCCCTTTTAGTAGAAGGCGGGAGCACCTTACTGCAATCTTTCATTGATGCCAGCCTCTGGGATGAAGCCTTTGTCGAAGAGAGTCCCATTCATCTGACATCCGGTGTTAATGCACCTAAAATGAACGATAAAAATAGTTATGTCAACGAACAATATTTCGGTAGAAGTATACGGCATTACACTACGGCAAAATAGCGCGAATCACCTCATTTTGATGCTTTTTTATCGAGAAAAACGGGCATATTATCTATAATTTTATATAAAACTTGCCTGTTATGCTGTTTATCGAGAAAAATGTTCCTATTTTTGCAACTTGTAAATAAACACTATCTTTAGAAATGAGAATAAAGTTTTTATCCGTAATCATGAGTTTTCTTCTTATGTCGATTGCCATAAGTTCGTGCCTTAACTCAGATGATAATTATGAATACAGTTCCGACGCAACGATACGTGCCTTTGGTCTTGACACCATAAAAAAAGGTATATATTATAAGTTTACGATTGATCAACTGAAAAGAGAAATTTATAATGTCGACTCACTTCCTGTTGGATCAGACACTATCATTGACAAGATATTGATTGACACACTCAATGTTACGGGTTGGGTTACATCCGGTTTACAAGATACACTATTCAACAACCTTACTGACTCCGTTGACCTGAGAGAACCGATCACTCTGAAAGTACATGCAGCCGACGGAGTTACTACCCGTGAATATAAAATCACAGTAAATGTTCACAAGCAAGATCCGGATTCGCTAATCTGGAGAGAAATGTCATCATTGCCAACTTCCCCTGCCGCCAACAAGCAGAAATCAGTAATTCTTAAAAATGATACCGAAGAAGAAAATCTATTTGTCTATACTTCTACAACATCAGCATACCGCAGTTCATTAGGAAATCCAGCCTATTTATCTTGGAATGCCATCGAAGTTACGGGCATGCCGGCCAATGTCGACTTGGGATCTATTGTAAGCTTCAAAAACCAACTTTTTGTAGCAGCCACAAATGGAGATATATTCTGCTCCAATAATGGAAGTACATGGGTAAATGCCGGTATACAGGAAGTGAAGGAGAACAAGGAAGTACAAAACATGCAAATGAGCACACTGGTTGCTACACTTGAAGCTGATGCACTAACAGGCATATCAGAGGAAACCTTAATCGGTATTCTTCTGGATGGAGGCCAGAAATATTTCTGCATAAGTACTGATGGTAAAAACTGGACCAGAAGCAAAGAAACAGTATCCAATGATTTCCCGGTAAAAGACATATATGCTACTGTATTTACGAATGCAAGCGGCATCAAGCAAACAGTAGTAGTGGGTAAAACAGAAACATCAGCCAAAGCAGTAGTTCCTTGGTTCACAATGGATGGGCTGACATGGGCTGACATGAGTACTCCAAGCGATTTCTACTGTCCGGCTATGGAGAACCCGGCTATCATGTATTATGGAGGCCTGTTTCACATGATGGGTGGAAAATTTGAAACCATCTATTCTTCACGAGTAGGTATTGCCTGGAATGAATCTGCTGAGAAGTTCAAGTATCCAATGAAAAAGATAGTAACTCCGGGAGAAGATGAAGACGATGAAGAAGAAGTTACATACGAAAGCCTCTTTAAGGACAAAGGAGATTATTCTTTGACTATCGATAAGAATCATTATATTTGGATTGTATGGAACGACGGTAGTATATGGCGAGGTCGTCTAAACAAACTGGGTTTCAAGATACAATAATAAAATAGTCTATTTTCCGTTTCCCTAATAAATAAGGAACATAAAGAGAACGGTATGACTATTGCAAGGAATATAAAGATAGTGTTTTTTCTGCTCATGTTTCCCTTCTGTTGCGCCATTGCGCAAGAGGAATATACTTGGGAACTGGGAGGAGCCATTGGAGGAAGTTTTTATATGGGAGATGCGAATAGCAGTACCCTGTTTAAGAACACAGGAATAGCGGGAGGTTTCATTGCCCGATACTTACTGAATCCACACATGGCTATAAAAGGTAACCTGACAGCCGGCAGGATTTCCGGCGACACGAGAGATTTCAAAAATGCGTATCCCAATGAAGAGTATGCTACCTTCAAACGGACTATATTCGATTTAGGAGCGCAATTTGAATATAACTTTTTGGGATATGGTATCGGTAACACGTACCGGGGTGACCGTCGGTTTACACCTTATATATTAGGTGGATTAGGTTTTACGTTTGCACCAAAACCTGTAAAGACGATCTTTACAATGAACATTCCTATTGGAGTGGGAGTGAAATACAAAGCAACCCCGCGCATCAATATAGGATGTGAGTTTACGATGCGGTTCAGTCTTAGCGATCAGTTGGATGTTACCCAACGGGAAGGCTTGCAGCTGGAAGATCCGTACCAGATAAAAGGAAAAGGTTGGAAGAATAAAGATAGTTACGCATTTACTGTTTTTTTCATCACCTACGACCTCTTCCCAAGATGTAAGGAATGTAACAACTAAAAAAAGATGCAATATAAAGAACAAATTGATTTGAGCCGGATACCCCAGCATGTGGCGATTATCATGGACGGCAACGGACGATGGGCGAAGCAGCGTGGACACGAACGCAGCTACGGACATCAGATCGGTGCAGAAACCGTTCATGTGATAGCCGAAGAAGCCGCCAGGCTGGGCATCAGATATCTGACCCTATATACGTTCTCAACCGAAAATTGGAACCGTCCTACAGACGAAGTTGCTGCTCTGATGAGCCTTCTTTTCGATTCCATCGAAGAAGATACATTCATGAAGAACAACATCAGCTTCCGGATTATCGGAGATATAGAAAAGTTACCCGCAAATGTACAAACCCGTTTATACAATTGCGTAGAACATACATCTAAGAATACAGGCATGTGCCTGGTACTTGCTCTTAGTTATTCCTCACGTTGGGAAATAACAGAAGCCAGCCGGCAAATAGCTGTCTTGGTACAGAAAGGAGAATTGACACCCGAACAAATCAATTGCGATTTAATGTCGAAGCACCTGACAACCGGCTTCATGCCTGATCCCGACTTGCTGATACGTACCGGTGGAGAAATCCGCCTGAGCAATTACCTACTTTGGCAATGCGCGTATTCGGAACTTTATTTTTGCGAAACCTATTGGCCTGACTTCCGGGAAGAGGAACTTCGCAAAGCCATCTGCGACTACCAGAGACGGGAACGCAGATTCGGCAAAACCAGTGAACAAATCAGTTAAACCCAAACATATTTAATCCAAAACATAAATGCACTATCGTATTTTCTCTATACTCACAGCGTTTATCTGCCTCTTTGGTTGTGTATTGACAAGCGCGGCTCAAGATGCCAATGGCACCGATGACGACGCAGCAAAGCCGGTTATTCTCTACTCGGGAGCACCCAAAAAGTATGAAATTGCAGAAATTAAAGTAGAAGGAGTAAAGAACTATGAGGACTATGTACTGATCGGACTTTCCGGTTTGTCTGTAGGCCAAACGATTACTATCCCGGGTGAAGAAGTCACTCAGGCTTGTAAGCGTTACTGGCGTCATGGCTTGTTCTCCAATGTTCAGATCACCGCAGATAAGATAGAAGGTGACAAGATTTGGTTAACAATTCATCTGACTCAACGCCCTCGTGTCTCTGAAATCCGCTATCACGGAGTGAAGAAATCAGAACGTGAAGACATCGAGAGCCGGATCGGTATGATCAAGGGTGGACAGGTAACTCCCAATGTCATCGACCGTGCCAAGACTCTGATCAAACGTTACTTTGATGACAAGGGTTTTAAGAACGCAGAAGTTATCATCTCACAAAAAGACGATGTATCCAACGAAAACCAAGTAATCGTGGATATTGATATCGACAAAAAAGAGAAGGTAAAAGTGCATGAAATCACCATCGTTGGTAATGAAGCGATCACAACCAAGAAGTTGAAACGCATCATGAAGAAGACCAACGAAAAGAATAAACTGCTCAACCTGTTCCGTACCAAGAAGTTCGTGGAAGAAAACTTTGAGGCAGACAAACAGTTGATCATCGATAAGTACAACGAGTTGGGTTATCGCGATGCTATGATTGTAGAAGACAGCATCAAACCGTATGATGACCGCACCGTGGATATCTTCATGAAGATTGATGAAGGAGAGAAATATTATCTGCGCAATGTAACGTGGGTAGGTAATACTCTGTATCCTTCCGAACAATTGAACTTTATGCTTCGTATGAAGAAAGGTGACGTATACAACCAGAAGTTGCTGGAAGAACGTACCATGTCAGACGAAGACGCTATCGGTAATCTCTACTATAACAACGGTTATTTGTTCTACAGCCTTGAACCCGTAGAAGTGAATATCGTAGGAGACTCTATCGACCTCGAAATGCGTATTTTCGAAGGTCGTCAGGCTACCATCAATAAGGTCAGCATCAATGGTAACGACCGTTTGTACGAAAACGTTGTTCGTCGTGAACTCCGTACCCGTCCGGGCGACCTTTTCAGCCGTGAAGACTTGATGCGTTCTATGCGTGAAATCCAGCAGATGGGACATTTCGACCCGGAACAAATCAAACCGGATATCCAACCAAGACCGGAAGACGGAACAGTGGATATAGGTTACGATCTGGTATCCAAAGCTAACGACCAGGTAGAATTCTCTGCCGGTTGGGGACAAACCGGTATCATCGGTAAGTTGAGTTTGAAGTTCACCAACTTCTCACTTGCCAACTTACTGCATCCGGGTGAAAATTATCGTGGTATCCTGCCGCAGGGTGATGGTCAGACTTTGACCGTCAGCGGACAAACCAATGCCAAGTATTATCAATCCTATAGCATTTCATTCTACGATCCATGGTTCGGGGGCAAACGTCCGAATGCATTCTCTCTGTCAGCATTCTATTCTGTACAGACAGATATCAGTAGCCGTTACTACAACTCAGCATACATGAACAGCTACTACAACAGTATGTATAGTGGTATGTATGGTTACGGTATGTACAACTACGGCAACTACAATAGTTATGAAAACTATTATGACCCTGATAAGTCTATCAAGATGTTCGGTGTAGCCGCTATGTTCGGTAAGCGTTTGAAATGGCCGGATGACTACTTCCAGTTCACTGCTGAGTTATCCTACCAACGCTATATCCTGAGCGACTGGCAATACTTCCCTGTTACAAATGGTAAGTGTAATAACCTCAGCATTAACCTGACTTTGTCTCGTAGTTCTATTGATAACCCGATTTATCCTCGTTCAGGTTCTGAATTCTCATTGTCTGTACAGCTAACTCCGCCGTACTCACTGTTCGACGGAACTGACTACAGCAAATACAGTACCAGCAATCAGGATGATATGAACAAGATGCACAAATGGATTGAATACCACAAATGGAAATTCAAATCCAAAGTATACATCCCGTTGATGGATCCGGTAGCAGTTAAACGTACTCCGGTATTGATGGGTCGTGTTGAATTCGGTTTGTTAGGACATTACAACAAGTATAAGAAGTCTCCGTTCGAAACATTCGACGTGGGTGGTGACGGCATGACCGGCTACTCCAGCTACGCTACGGAAAGTATCGCTCTTCGTGGTTATGAAAACAGTTCATTAACCCCTTACGGCTACGAAGGTTATGCTTATACCCGTCTCGGACTTGAGTTAAGATATCCGCTAATGCTGGAAACAAGTACCAGTATTTATGCGTTAGGTTTTGTAGAAGCCGGTAATGCATGGCACGATGTAAAGAACTTCAATCCGTTCGATTTGAAACGTTCTGCAGGTGTCGGTGTCCGTATCTTCCTGCCGATGATCGGTATGATGGGTATTGACTGGGCATACGGTTTCGATAAAATACGTGGTTCGAAAGATTATGGTGGCAGTCAGTTCCACTTTATCTTAGGACAGGAATTCTAATTGTATCACAAAAACCAAACGTTATGAGAAAGTCTGTTTTATTAATGATCTTGCTGTTTGCCGTAGGCATGACAGCCAGTGCACAAAAGTTTGCCTTGATTGACATGGAGTATATTCTGAAAAATATTCCGGCATACGAACGTGCTAACGAACAGTTGAACCAAGCTTCCAAGAAGTGGCAAAGTGAAGTAGAAAAAGTTGCCGAGGAAGCCAAAACGTTGTACAAGAACTATCAATCGGAAGCCGTCTTCCTTTCTGAAGAACAAAAGGGAAAGAAAGAGGAAGCGATTGTCGCTAAGGAGAAAGAAGCCGCTGAACTTCGCCGTACTTATTTCGGACCTGAAGGGGAATTATTCAAGAAACGGGAAAGTCTGATGCAACCCATTCAGGATGAGATTTATAATGCGGTCAAAGAAATATCGGAGCAGAAAGGATATTCGGTAGTTGTAGACCGGGCATCCGCAACAAGCATTATTTTTGCTTCTCCGCGTATTGACATCAGTAATGAAGTGCTTGAGAAGTTAGGATATTCAAATTAATTTCATACATTTGCTAGTCGAATATAGGCGGCATCTCAGTATTAAAAATAAGCTGGCTTATTTTGTTTTACATTTGCTTTGCACTATATTTGCACCAAACAATGACTAATTATTAAAATAAACAATAAACATTATGCTTAAAAAAATCGCACTACTCGTAGTACTATTCGCTCTTCCGTTAGGAGCGATGGCACAAAAATTTGCTCACATGAACTCTCAGGAGGTTATTGTTGCTATGCCGGAATATACCAAAGCACAAGCTGATCTTGAAGCTATGTCAAAACAGTATCAGGAAGAAATGCAGCGCTCTCAGGCTGAATTCAACAAGAAAGTTCAGGAATTCCAACAACAAGCAGATTCTCTGCCGAAAAATATTGCAGACAGACGCCAAAAAGAATTACAGGACATGGCTCAAAGACAAGAGGAGTTCCAGCAAGACGCTTATCAAAATATGCAGAAAGCACAGCAGGATGCTTTAGTACCTATCTATAAGAAATTGGATGAAGCCATTCAAGCTGTAGGTAAAGCAGAAGGTGTAATCTATATCTTCGACCTGGCTCGTACACCGATACCTTATGTTAGTTCAGAAAGTGTAGATGTTACAGCTAAAGTAAAAACCCAGTTGGGCATCAAATAAGAAGACTAATCGTTTATAGATATAAAAAGGCGTGAACTGTATGCAGTTCACGCCTTTTTATATCTATAAAGAAGATAAGCTATATCTCAGCAGAACTTTTTCATGCAAGCATGAAAGTTCTGCATTCGATTTGCATTATCTTTGCAACGTGTACTAAGCTTTTCCAGTATGAAACAAGAATTACCTACTATTCCCGGCCCTATCGGTGTATTCGACTCCGGATATGGCGGACTTACCATTCTGAGTAAGATACGTGAAGCCTTGCCCCAATATGACTATATCTATTTAGGAGACAATGCACGTACTCCCTATGGCACACGATCTTTCGAAATTGTATATGAATTCACCCTACAGGCAGTCACTAAACTGTTTGAAATGGGATGTCATCTTGTTATCCTGGCTTGCAATACGGCATCTGCCAAAGCATTACGCAGCATACAGATCAATGATTTACCCGAAATGGATCCGGCACGCCGTGTATTGGGTGTCATCCGCCCTACCGTTGAATGTATAGGGAGTATTACACAGAGCCGCCATGTCGGTGTTCTTGCCACAGCAGGAACCATTAAATCAGAATCCTACCCGTTGGAAATTCATAAGCTTTTCCCGGATATTCAGGTAGCAGGTGAAGCCTGTCCGCTATGGGTATCTCTCGTAGAGAACAACGAAGCGGAAGGAGACGGGACAGATTATTTTGTTCGTAAATATATCAACGAACTACTGGCAAAAGACACGCAGATTGATACTGTGATTCTTGGTTGTACTCATTACCCCTTGCTATTACCTAAAATAAAGAAGCACATGCCAGACGGAATTACCACCGTGGCACAAGGCGAACTGGTAGCCGACAGCTTGAAAGACTACTTCCACCGACATCCGGAAATGGATGCCAAATGTACAAAAGGTGGAAACTGCACTTACTACACCACGGAAGCAGAAGAGAAGTTCATTGAATCGGCATCCACCTTCCTGAAAGAGGCGGTAACCGTACAACGAATAGAACTATAATCATCAATATTTACCGGGAAACAAACCTTTTCTCCAAAATACTTGTTATATTTGTAATATTAAACCTATTAATACTTACCATTATGAAATCAACAGACTATAGCCGCACAGTTGAAGTGTTCAAAGGATCACCGTGGGAAGCAGAACTTATTAAAGGTCTACTCGAAAACAATGGTATAGCAACTATTATCAAGGACGGGCTTATGAGCACCATCGCTCCTTATATAGCACCGGATGTAACCATTCTCGTCAGTGAGGAAAGATACGAAGATGCCATGGAGATAATTCGTGAGCGCGACAAAGGAAAAGACGAAGAATAACCTTTTCACCCTCCTACTCAAAACCACATAAGAACGATATACAACACATGGAACAACAATTTTCGAGAATAGCTGTAAAAGTAGGCAGCAATGTCTTGACGCGCCGTGACGGTACTCTGGACGTAACACGTATGTCTGCCTTAGTAGATCAGATAGCCGAACTGCATAAAACAGGAGTAGAAATTATACTTGTCTCATCCGGAGCCGTAGCTTCCGGACGTAGTGAAGTGCATTCTGCCAAGAAATTGGACAGTGTAGATCAGCGTCAGCTTTTCTCTGCCGTCGGGCAGGCTAAACTTATCAACCGTTATTACGAACTCTTTCGGGAACATGGCATTGCTGTAGGGCAAGTGCTGACTATGAAAGAGAATTTTGCAACACGCAGGCATTACCTCAATCAAAAGAACTGTATGACGGTAATGCTGGAAAATGGGGTCATACCTATTGTCAACGAAAACGATACAATCTCTGTAAGTGAACTGATGTTTACGGACAATGATGAGTTGTCCGGTTTGATAGCATCCATGATGGATGCGCAGGCATTGATTATTCTAAGTAACATCGACGGTATTTATAACGGTTCTCCTGCCGATCCCACTTCTGAGGTCATCCGGGAAATCGGCCAGGGGAAAGATCTTTCTTCTTATATACAGACTTCCAAATCCAGCTTCGGTCGTGGCGGAATGCTTACCAAAACCAATATCGCCCGTAAAGTAGCCGACGAAGGTATTACTGTTATCATCGCCAATGGTAAACGGGATAATATTCTTGTCGATTTGATTCAACATCCTGAAAGTACTCTCTGCACTCGCTTTATACCTTCTGCCGAACCTGTATCCAGTATAAAGAAATGGATTGCTCACAGCGAGGGATTTGCTAAAGGCGAGTTACACATCAACCAGTGTGCTACCGAAGTGTTAAACTCAGATAAAGCAATCAGCATCCTACCCATCGGTATAACTGCCATTGAAGGAGAATTTGAAAAAGACGATATCGTACGGATCATCGACTTCGAAGGAAATCCGGTAGGAGTAGGCAAAGCAAACTGCGATTCTGTTCAAGCCAAGGAAGCAATGGGAAAGCACGGGAAGAAACCTGTGGTACACTATGACTATCTGTATATAGAATAGAAAAAGAAACAGGAATTTATTCCATTTCAGAATTTATAACCGACACGGTAAGTTATAGTCTGTGCCTTGAGTATCTCATTTTTATCATATTCAAACTTTACACATTCTTCCGCACTGGTACATATCCGATTATGATACTCTCTTGTCAATTCACTGAGGTTTCTTTTATCGAGATTAGATTCCATCAGTTTCCTCTGCGTATCGGGACTTTCCTGAAAAACTTCGAAGATGGGACGTATTATTTGCATTCGGCGTTGCCTCCAATTACCGGCACCACCAATTTCACCATTATCATCCGTAACACAAGTAGAGTACATTTGTCCCTGTTCATTTTCGAAGAAGAAGTAGCTGGTTTCTTCATTATGTAGATAGTACAGGCTGATGATCCCTTTGATCAGGTATTCCAAAAAATACACTTCTTTTTTGTTATTCAGTTCTATGGTACGACTGACATAGTATTTACCATTATCCGTCAGACGATAACCGATAATGTCAGCAGGCGAAAAAGTCTGATATTGTTTTTCTCCTGCCGCCAAGAAGATGCAATTATGTGAATTGTGCGTTGCGGTCCGATAATCAATTGTTCCATTTATAGTATCATTTTGCAGCGTAATAATGTAACCAGAATGAGGATTAACCTGTGCTTTCAGATCAATAATGCAACACAGAAGAAGATTAGCAATAAACCTGATTTTTATTTATTTTTTCATGTTATTAACCAAGTTGGTTCTTTTACGAAGGAACAAACTATTTTAAACAAAACAAAGCCTATATCATCCTTTTTTGTACTATATCTCATACCATCTGCAAATTATACGGATTATTATAAATTCAATTTGCCCAAACACATCATTTTCCTTATAATCAATGAATATTCTTAGATATTCAACAAACTCAATTGAATAAAAAGTCATCCGGCTGGTATCCTTTCCTGTGGCAGTATATACATGTGTCACAGTGCGGGACTACGGACAGCTCAGATATTTTCTCAGGCTGAGACTATGAATACCCCTGCCTCTGAAAACCATTCTCAAAGACAGAGGTAATTTAGATTAGTAAATTAAAATCTTAACATTCAGAACAACCAGACAACATATCTGGTTGAACGGAAAAGCAAAGAATGAAGCATAACTGCAACAAGTATCACTTTTTTTTATAAAGATTCGCTTTTACTGCAATCTCGTATCCTAAATATAATCCAAATAAAAGAAGTACTAGGTAGTTATAGAATACAGATTCTCTATCTAAGAAAAATGCTAGGTAGACAGCAAAATAAAAACAAAAAGTCAATGTTACTATCTGTCGAGATTGCAAATAAAAACGTCGAACTATAGGTTTAGAAGATATACTATGCTTACAGATCTTTTGCTTTTTCCCAAATATAGACATACTTCCGGCTAACAATATAAATAAAGATGATATTAAAAATATGAATCTGATAATAGTCATATAAGGGAAATCAATCATATATTGATATAATAAGCAATAAAGAATCATTAAAGCACATGTAGGAATGAACATCGTTTCACCCACTTTTATTATAAAAGTCTTCATATATAAAATATTTTATTTTAAAACCAACTCTTAATAGTTTCCCATAAACTTTGTTTTTTCTCAACAGGTTGTTGTTCCATGTGTTCAGTATGCCCTTCAATAGCATCCTTGCTGGGATTAGGATTTGTTAGTTCAAGTCCTACTCTAACCCCTAATCCAGCACCAGTGGCAATGAATCCTATCTTTGTTTTTTTTCCACCATCATCCGGATCTCTTTTCGGCATTGGATCTCCACTTGGTGTTGTAGCTGTAATGTTATTCTCGATACTTTTTGCTACATTAGCCTGATTCTTATCCAGTCCTTCTTTATTTCTTCGGTCTCTGCTTCTTTGATGCTTATACTCTGGACTTGATGCTTGCTTAACATCATAAAACATTAAGAACACGATTCCACTCGTCAATACAGCTTGATTCTTTATGGAAGAAACAACATTATTAACCCCTTGTTTTATATCCTTTACCATTTCCTGACTGGTAGGATAACGAAATGGAGGTTGAGATGGAGAATAATATATAGGTAGTGGGGAGTAAGCAGGTACAGTAAGCGGAATTCCTTGTCTCCCGTCTGGGTCAATCTTATTCATCGGATTATTCCCACAATACGCATACGGGCTCACCGCATAATATTTCTCCGCCAACGGATCCATCGTCGTAAACCTTCCCAACGCAGCATCATAATG
>NZ_QRKI01000003.1:0-422373 GCF_003471885.1 Bacteroides sp. AM16-24 | reverse complement strand
TTGTAGAACATATTTTTAAGAAGGAACGTGGACGGGCACGGAAGGGTACACATAATTATATTATGCGCGCGTGCGAAAGACAAAAGAATGCGAAGCCCTAAAAAAAGGACTCCGCATTCACGAGATGAAAAAAGGATTGAAAAAGAAACGGTATATATATTGGTTAGATGAGGCATTTATTCTTTTTCCAAGTGAACAGACTACAGAGGAAAGCCCATATGCCTTCCTTTTCTGAAATCCTGCTCTTATAATTATCCACAACTTTGGCATGCAGCAAAAGAACCTCATTGGCAAGATTAGTCATTTTCTCCAAATCGGCTATTAACTTCTCTTCCCGTTGAGTATGCACATAGTTTTGTTCCAGCAAATCATCGTTGAATTTCTCCAATCGGGCATTTTCCTGATAAAGCCAATTCACATGCTCTATCGGAAGACGCTCAACAGTTTCATCATCAGGATAAGATTTTATCGAATTAAAGACAAGGGCCTTATCAAGCTCCTCGGTATCCAGCATCGGATTGGTGTCATCATAAGGCTCCTTATCTAAAGACGAGTACGTTAGATAACTAAGCCTGATCCATTCAAGGATGCGTTCCTCAGAAATGCCGTATTTTTCGGCTGCTAATTTCATAGATATCCAATTAGCCATATAGTGTTTGATTATTTAGTTTAAAATCAACCCTATACGGCTATAATGGTATATTATAAAGGTACGGGGTCTTACCAATCCCAGTAGTCAGGTATGTGGCGCACCCTTGACACAGGACGAGTAAGCCCGTACCAATGACTGATACAGGCTACGCTCATCCGGGCATCAATTAAATTGCCACATTTAGACTACTCCGGAAGAGGACATGACTATATTGAAATATTATCATGTCAATGCTTCTGTTGCAAAGATACGTTTTTTTTCACACCCAACAACAAAAACATTCATTTGTTTTGACTCCCACCCAAAATATATTCTAAAATAAGACTCTTTCAAACTACTTATCAATAGATAAACCACTTCACAATAAAATGCCCTCTCACCCCTTCCACACCACTGAAACGGTTTATTCATCGGCATTAACGGGTGGAAGGGGTTGTAGATAGGGAAACAACTGAATAATAATTACCATAACGGCTGCGCGAACGAGGAAATCCCAATGGGGCAAGCTGTTGCGCAAATGCATTCGGATTTATTCCCCGCATGGCTGCCGGGTTCTGCTTCTTCAAGACCTTAAAAATGTCGGCAGCCGAAAGATGCAGCACCACTCCATTCTGATCTTCAGCAGTGGAAGGACGGAAACAGGAATGAAGAAGTTCTTCCATCAAATTGCAACGCTGGAATGCCCGATTATGCTCCTGCAACTCACATTCTTCCTCTGCCGTAAACCAATAACGGGCACCGGTCAGAAGTTCTTGCTTCAACTGGGCATAGATTTGTTTATGTTCGATATGAGAACAGTCTATCTTGCCTTTTACCTCAATGCAGAGAAAACGTCGACTTCCGGTAGGGTCGGCAAGCAGATCGAAACGATTGCTTGTACCAATGAAAGAGGCGATGCGCGGCAGGTTGCGATAGTTCCGCTGATAGGCTTTACAGAGGTTCAAATCTGCCATCTGCATCAGATTTTTCAGCAAAGGCATTTTCGACGCCGAGTATTTGTCGAACTCGTCAAGGTTCAGCAGTCCCATTTCTGACATCTTACGGGTGACGTTCCCTTTCGAAGTTAGTTCCACTTCGTCAGAATAGTAGCGGGACAGGCAATCGGGCATCAGGCATTTGCAGAAAGTGGATTTCAAAAACCCCTGTTTCGCACTGACAAGAACGGGGGCCACACTATTGGCATGCTTCCCCGTCATCCCCAGCCATTGGGCGGTGAGGGCCAATAGCCATATATGAAAATCTTTCAGCCATAGCGGGTCGGGAGAAACACGACGGGCAAGCGCTTCGAGGCGGTCGATGCCATCCCAAGCGGGAAGTTCATCCATGTAAAGGTGGAAAGGGTGATAACCGGGGACGCAGGTAGAGTAAAGATAACGGCTGATGTCCTTATCCCAGCAGGCAATGCCTTGCGCATGGGCTTCGAGGCAAAGAGTGTTCAGTTCCCGCTTGCCAACGGGCGAAAAGCCCTCTCCCACTTTACCCGCCGGACGATATTTGGTTTCTTCCGTCAGCAGATTATAACGGAAATCATAGGTGGATTGCAGGAAAGCGTTCACATGTTCCGTCAGGCTGACCGGGGCGGGCTTGGTTAGAGCGGCCGACGCAGGTTTTGTCTGTTGTTCTATGACGGGCGTGCTCTGCACAGGGATAATTTCCGGCCGGTCTTTCGGTAGTTGTTTTTCGTCCCTCCAATTCTCTAAAAGAGAGGCGATGAATTGCATGATTTTTGTCTTCATAATTTCATTATTCATTTAGTGATTAATGACACGAAGTTAGTATATGGAATAGCGGTTTGCAAGTATTTGACAGAATTAATCATCAGTTTTTTTCCTAATAAGAAAGGGACTTTCTTTACGTCTTTAGGACTAAGGGAGAACGTTTTTAAGGGGCAGTATTATGAATGAACGACTGGAGTTGGTCGAAAGAATGACTGGAGTTATTCTATTGGTCAACTTCAGTTGTTCGATTAGCCGATTCCAGTCGTTCTTTAGTAAGAGTTAGGCTAAAATTTGTTCTCCTTATATATGAAAGGTGATTTCGCTCTATTACTTAATAGAACGTTATTTGCAGGTGGAAACAGGAGTTAAGAACATTGAGAAAGGACAAAAGAGAAGCACAAAGAACCCTTCCACACGTTAAGGCCGATGAATCAGGGGATAGAAGGGTGTGGAAGGGGGTAAAGGAGAAATTATCATTTACCAAACACCGAACGGACAAACGGAGATTGATGTAAGAATGGAGAAAGAGACTGTATGGCTGACATTAAATCAAATGGCTTTATTGTTCGACAGAGATAAGTCTGTGATATCAAGGCATATAAAAATCATCTTCAATGAAGATGATTTAGACCGTAATTCAGTTGTTGCAAAAAGAGCAACAACTGGTAGATTTGCAGAGAGCCGGACAGAAGAAAAAGACATTATGGTAAAAGTGGTGGTGAATCTGATTAATAGAAACAATTAAACCAAGCTATATCATCCCCTCTTTTTATCCCTTAACGTCAAGATCACAATAATCGCCACAGCAGTCATATCTCCTGCCGCCACCGCGAGCCAGATGCCAGTGACTCCGAACAACAAAGGCAACACGAAAAAGAACAGCACCGGCAGCACACCCCGCAACAAGGTGAGCCTCATCACACGATTTATCCGTTCGATACTGGTGTAATATCCGATAGCGATGACATTGATTCCGAAGAAAATATAATCGACGGCAAACAGGGGAAGACCGGCAACTGCATACTGCCAGGCATGACTTTCCCTGTCCGGCAAGAACAGCGAAACAATGTCTCCGGAGAAATACACGAACAATCCGCTTATCATCAAAGCAAAAATAACGGCAGAGGTCACTGATAAGCGCAATGCCTTATTGGAACGCGCAATCTGTCCGCAGCCATAATTATAGCTGATAATGGGTTGTGCCGACTGAACCATCGCATTGAACACCATGAAAATAATGGGAAATAGATAGCAGACGATACTATAAGCCGCTACCCCGTCGGTTCCCAAGTGACTCATAAACACGTAATTGCCCGCAATAGCCATTACGGCAATGGTGACTTCGCTCAAACAGGATGACACGCCGAGTTTCAGCATATACCACGTATTCCTCAGTGTCAGCCGGATGCTCTTGACGCTCACCTTCAAACGGGCAAACCGGATAGCCACAGACGGACGGAACAAATAAATCAGCAACATGAAGGTTCCGACCAACTCGCCCAGGTCGGTAGCAATGGCAGCACCGAAAAGTCCCCATCCGAAAATGAAGATGAAAATATAATCGAGCAGGATGTTGACAAACGTAGCCGCCAGCATGGCCCACATGGCAAAGTTCGGGTTCGTCAGGCGCACAAAGAAAGGTAGTGCCACCAACAGCACCGTGGACGGAATGGATATGGAGAACCAGAACAGATATTCCGCCGCCAGTTCCGTCAGATGCCCCTCGGCTCCCAGCAAGGTTACTGCCGTTTCCGGAAAGACAGTCAGCAATATCCCCATGGCAACACTGACAATCGTCAGCATGACTACCGCCTGTGTAACATTGATATTAGCTATCAGCCGCTTGCCACGCGAGAGGTTGATGGATGCGAGAATGCCTCCCCCCATACCAAACATCAGTCCCAGCCCGGCGGCAATCATAAAAACAGGCGCTGCGATATTCACTGCCGCAATCGCATCGCTGCCTATTCCACGTCCCACGAATATCCCATCGACCACGGTAAACAACGCGGATGACACCATACCCAACAACGTGGGGAAGAGTTGTTTTGCATACAACTTACTCACACTCATGTTTCTGAAATCCAGATTATCCCTTTGCATATCTCATTGTTTTTAAAAAAGCGGGGCAAAGGTAGGACTCATAAAATTGCTGATACTTAACAAATGGTAATTAAAGCAATTTCTTTATCTTTGTGCTTTAGAATATTATAAATCAACCGGATTATGAAAACTTATCTCAACATTTTCTTTCTGTTCCTGATTCTCTGCACTGCATGCGGAAATCGTAAAGCATCTGACAATCAAGCAGAAGACATTAAAAGTGACAGCACAAAGATATTTGCCCTGCCCGTCATACCAGCTTTGCTGAATACTCCCGAATCGCGCGCAGATTATCTGGTGCGCCACTACTGGGAAAATGTGGATTTCGCTGATACCACCTATCTCGACCATCGGGAAGTGATGGAGCAGGCGTGGGTGGATTATATCGACATTATGAAACTCGTGCCGGAGGAGACTGCTATCAGTGCCATCAAACAGATGTATAAGGATGCGGGAAAGAAGAAGAAGGTTTTCTTCTACTTTACGGATTTAGCCGAAAAATACCTGTACGACCCGAACTCGCCCATGTGGAACGAAGAACTTTATATTCCGGTGCTGGATGCCATGCTGGAAAGCACCGTGCTGGATGATACGGAGAAGATACTTCCGAAAGGACGCCGGGAGCTGGCAGAGCAGAACCGCCTGGGAAGACAGGCGGAAGATTTCACCTACACGCTGGTATCGGGAAAGAGCGGTACTCTATACGGAGTAAAGGCAGACTACACGCTGTTGTTCATCAACAATCCGGGATGCCATGCCTGCGAGGAAGGCATTAAGGAGTTGAAGCAAGCCCCTGCCATCAACAAGGAATTTGAAGCTGGAAACTTAAAGATACTGTCTGTTTATCCGGATGAAGATAAAGAGGAATGGGAAAGACATCTGTCCGATTTCCCGAAGGAGTGGATAAACGGGTATGATAAGAAATTAATGATTAAGGAAAAGAACCTGTATGATTTGAAAGCAATACCTACTTTGTATTTGCTGGATAAGAATAAGAAGGTGTTGCTGAAAGATGCGGTTGTAGGACAGATAGAACAGTATCTGCAACAGCGGCAATAACGTTAAAATCCCCTTTCGCCACTTTCACCGGGGTTATGAAATCCGGAAAAAGGAGCAAAAGGGGATGGAGAAACGAGAGAAGAGAGAGTATGTAACTATAGGTCCCGGATTCCACTCCGGGACTTTCTTTTATTCCCTACCACCACCCAAGGCCTGATAGAGATTAATAATTCCCTGTATTTCATCGAACCGGTCGGCTATCTGCGTCAGTTGGGCAGAGAGCAGGGATTGTTGTGCGGTAAGTACTTCCAGATAGGTGGAATTACCATGCCTCATCAATAACTGGGTGCTGCGCACGGCGGTTTCCAGAGAAGTGATTTGCCCGTCGCGCAGCTCCGTCTTATCACGGGCCACCTGCACCTGCGTCAGTGCATTGTTCACTTCGCTGCCTGCATTCAGCAGGGCTTGCTGGAACGAAAGTTTAGCTTCTTCCTGTTGGGCTTTGGCTATTTTCAGTTGCACCATGTTCAGACCTTTATTGAATAAAGGTTGCGTCAGCGAGCCGACAGCAGACAACAATAGTTTTCCGGGATTGATAATCATGCTTCCGGCAGAGTTGGTCCAGCCCGCCGTTCCACTCAGTGTGATGGACGGATAGAACGCCGAACGGGCGGAGTTGGTGCTATAAAAAGCCTGCGCCAGTGAGAGTTCCGCACTCTTCACATCGGGACGGCGGGAAAGCAACTGCAAAGGCACGCCGACAGCAAGCTCTTGCGGAAAGTCCTGTCCCTCCAGTTTTCCCCGGTCAATGGCATCGGGCACATCGCCCAACAGAATGGAAAGGGAGTTCTCCACTTCACGAATCTGCTGCTTGATGTCGAGCAAAGAAGCCTCCACCATGTAGCAATTCGCTTCGGTCTGGGCTACTCCCGCCTCATCCGTCATGCCCGCCGCTTTCATGGCGCGCATGGTTTTCACGCTTTCGCGCCATTTCACGGCGGTTTCGGCAGAGACGTTGTATTGGGCATCGAGCATTAATAAGGTATAATACATATTGGCAACATTGGCTATCAGCGATGTGGTGACGGCTTGTTCGTACTCCAGACTTTGAAGATAGAGAGCTTTCGCACGGCGTTTCGCATTGGTCAGTTTGCCGAAAATATCAATCTCCCAACTGGCGGATGCAATGCTGGTGTACGTCCAGGAGCCTTTGGATTTATCGAAGCTGCTGACACCACCTTGCGGGGTCAGCATAAACGAAGGCAGGTACGCCAGGCGGGCGGAAGAAAGAGTGGCTTCCGCCTCCTTGATGCGCCAGTGAGCGGACTGCAAGTCGGTGTTGCCTTGCAGCGCGTGCTCGATGAGAGATTGCAGTTGCGGGTCAGTGAACAACTCCCGCCAGGAGAGGGAGGCGATAGAGGTGGTGTCTTCCACTTCTACATCCTGCCCGTAAAGTCCGTCGGTCTTGACTTCGGGACGTTCATATTTGGTATAGATGCCGCAACTGCTCAACAGTAAGGCTGCGACAGCTAAAGTGATGATTTGTTTCTTCATTTTTCTTTTGATTGATGTTCTTCTATTTCTTTCTTACTCACTTCCATCTCCTCCTCAATCTGCCAATCTTTGGTCGGCATGGATTGTGCCGGACGAAGACGTTCCTGCAACCACTGGAAGGTGACAAACAGAGCCGGAACGATGAAGAGCAACGCCAGTGTACCGATAGTCATACCACCTACTACACCCGTACCCAACGAACGGTTACCGTTAGCACCTACTCCGGTAGCTACCACCAGCGGGAACAGACCGAAGATCATGGTGAGTGCCGTCATCAGGATAGGACGAAGACGGGCTTTGGCCGCACTGACTGCGGAAGCAATCAATCCCATACCCGCCTTACGGCGTTCAGCAGCATACTCCGTCAGCAGAATGGCAGTCTTAGCAAGCAAGCCTATCAACATAATCAAACCAGTCTGCAAGTAGATGTTATTCTCCAATCCCGCCATCTTAGCGAACAGGAACGTACCCATCAACCCCACCGGAACAGCCAGAATCACCGCAAACGGAACAATGAAACTTTCATAAAGCGCACTCAGAATCAGGTAAATCATCAGAATACAGATAGCGAAGATAATCACCGTCGTACCGCTTTGCTGGTTTTCCTCACGGGTGATACCACCGAAATCGTAACCGTAACCTTTCGGCAGACTTATCTCCGCCGTTTCTTTCACGGCACGGATAGCGTCACCCGTACTATATCCCTCGGCAGGCATGGCATTCACCGCAATGGAGTTGTACATATTGAAACGGCTCAGCGTCTCGGCGCCATACGTACGCGTCAGCGTAACGAACTGGCTCAACGGAGCCATCTCACCATTTGCCATGCGCACAAAAGCGTTATCCAATGAACTTTCATCCATACGATACTGCGGGTCGGCCTGAATCATCACCTTATATACTTTAGAGAAACGGTTGAAGTTGGACACATACTGTCCGCCGTAGTAGCCCGACAGCGTAGAGAGCACCGCATCGGAAGTGATGCCGGCACGCTTGCACTTGGCTGCGTCCACCTCTACCATCCACTGCGGATAGCGCACGTCGAAAGTAGAATAGGCCATAGAGATTTCGGGACGCTGGTTCAAGGCGCCCAGATATTGCTGGGTGGTCTGGAAGAATGTATTCACATCCGTACCCAACTTATCCTGCACATTCAGGTCGAGAGCGTTACCCATACCGTAACCCGGAATCATACCCGGAGCAATGGCGAATACCGTAGCATCCTTGATGTCTGCCGTGCGGGCATAAATCTGTCCGATGACCGCCTGCACTTGGTCTTCTTTCTTCGTTCGTTCATCCCAGGGTTTCAGTTTCACTACAATCATACCGAACGAGTTTCCCTGTCCGGACAACAAACCGTAACCAGTCACCTTCTGAATATGCAGTTTCTGCGGCATACCTTCTAGGCGTTCCTCAATGCGGAGCATAATCTCGTCCGTCGTCTTCAGAGAACTACCCGGAGCCGTGCTTACATTGACAAACAGTACCCCCTGGTCTTCATCGGGCACGAGACTGGTCTTCGTAGAGTTCATCAGAACCACCAGCAACACCACCGAGCAAGCCAGCAACGACCACGACAGCCAGCGGCGTTTGATAAAGAACAGCACCGCACCTTTATACTTCTCAACCACCACATCAAAAGCCGCATTGAATGCCCTGCGGAAACGTGCAGCGAAATTATTCTTCTGTGTGCCGTCTTCATTAATATAAGGTCTCAGCAACAGGGCGCAAAGTGCCGGACTCAGCGTCAAAGCGTTAACGGCCGAGATACCTACGGCAACCGCCATCGTCAATCCGAACTGGGTGTAGAACGTACCGGACGTGCCACTCATGAACGACACCGGAATAAACACCGCCATAAATACCAGCGAAGAGGTGATAACCGCATTACTGATACCTTTCATTGCGTCGATACTTGCCATATAAGAAGACTTATACCCCACGTCGAAGCGCGACTGCACCGCCTCGACGACGACTATGGCGTCATCCACCACCGTACCAATCACGAGCACCAGGGCGAACAGCGTTATCAGGTTGATACTGAATCCTGCCACTGCCATGAAAGCAAACGTACCAATCAGCGAAACCACGATACCCACCAGCGGAATCAGCGTGGAACGGATGTCCTGCAAGAAAACATACACTACCAGGATAACGAGGATGATCGCCTCAATCAACGTCTTCACCACCTCATGGATAGAAGCGAACAGGAAGTCGTTGGAGCTCATCATCCGCGTGAGTTCTATGCCTTTCGGCAAGTCCTTGCGCACTTCATCCAGCAATTTGTCGATGTTCTGGTTCACTTCCGTTGCATTGGAACCGGCCGTCTGGAACACCATGCAGGACACGCCGTTATGCCCGTCCATGCCGCCTTTGTAGGCGTAGCTGTCCTTACCCAGCTCGATGTCTGCTATATCTTTCAGTTTCAGCACTTCGCCGTCTTCCGTAGAACGGATAACGATTTCACCGAATTCCTCCGGTGTGATGAGACGGCCTTTATACTTCATGGTATACTGGTAAGTCTCGTCCGAGTTCTCACCGAACGAACCGGTAGCCGACTCGATATTCTGCTCGGCAAGCACTGCCGACACATCCGATGGAATCAGTTTGTATTGCGCCATCACATCGGGTTTCATCCAGACGCGCATACTGTAGTCACCACCCATAATCATCATATCACCCACACCTGAAATACGGAGTATCTGCGGTTTCAGGTTGATGCTGATATAGTTGGACAGAAAGTTTTCGTCGTAAGAGTCGTCGGGACTGTGCAGCGAAAACATCTGCAAAATACTGGTCTGGCGCTTCATGGTCGTCACACCCACCTGGGTAACTTCCACCGGGAGCTGTCCCGTAGCTTTGGACACACGGTTCTGCACGTTGACTGCCGCCATATCGGGGTCAGTGCCCTGCTGGAAATAAACGGTGATGGAAACCGTACCGGCATTGGTGGCGCTGGAAGTCATATAAGTCATGTTCTCCACACCGTTGATAGCTTCTTCCAGCGGTGCGATAACGCTCTTCTGCAATGTTTCCGCACTGGCACCGAAATAATTGGTGCTTACCATGACGGTAGGCGGGGCAATATCGGGATATTGTTCTACGGGCAGGGTAAACAGCCCGATGATGCCCAGGATGACAATCGTAATAGATATGACTGCCGAAAGTACCGGGCGTTCAATAAATGTTCTTAAATTCATGGATTAATCCTCCTTTGTTTGTTGATTAGCAGTTGGCTGTGCGGCTGAAGATGCTGATTTAGGCTGTATCGGCGTACCTTCACGCAGCAAGCCCACTCCTTCGGCCACGATGATATCCCCCACACTCAAACCATTATCTACTATATATTCTTTTCCTCCGTTCACACGGGTCACATCTACCGGAGCAGACTGTGCTTTGCCGTCTATCACCTTAAATACAAACACTTTATCCTGCAACTCATAAGTGGCCGCTTGCGGAATAACGATGCAATTCCGTTTTTGAACAGGGACTACCACATTGCCCGAACCTCCACTCTGCAACAATCCGTCCTTATTGGGGAATACGGCACGCAGGCTGACGGTTCCGGTCGATGTATCTATCACACCGCTGATGGTCTCTATCTTTCCCTGCGAGGGGTACGTCGACTTATCATTCAGGATCAGTGAAATAGAAGGCATTTCTTCGAGCGCCTTGTTTTTGGAACCATAGCGGCGGGTCATATCCAGCAACTGGTTTTCCGTCATCGAGAAGTACACGTACATATCGGAATTATCGGAAACCGTAGTCAACGGTTTAGGCAAACTGGCACTCACCAAAGCACCCACACGATAAGGCAAAGTACCTACAACCCCGTCGGCAGGGCTTTTCACTTCGGTATACGAGAGGTTATTGGCAGCACTCACACGCTGCGCTTCCGTCTGCGCCAACTGCGCCTTTGCTGTCAACAGGTTATTGTAAGACGTCTGCAAGTCGAACTCCGAAATTACGTTCTGTGCAAACAACTCCTTCTTACTGTCATACGTCAGTTGCGCGGTAGCCACACTTGCGCGGGCTGCTTCCACATTGGCCTCGGCAGTCTGCAAAGCGGCACGGTAAGGCACTTGATCGATGATGAACAGCACTTGCCCCTTACGGACGGACTGCCCCTCTTCCACACAAAGCTTAGTCAGGAAACCGGATACCTGCGGATAAATGTCGATGTCTTGTCGTCCACGGATACTCGCTGAGTAGGTAGTTTGCAATTCTCTGTCGGAAGTCGTGATTCCCATCACTTCATACTCTGAATTGGTCTGCACGGTGGGAGCTTGTCCGCATGCTGCCAATGTCACACTACAGATGAGCGTCATCATCTGCTTTGTCAATCTCTTCTTTGTTATCATACTACAATCTTTAAATGAAAAAACTTCTTTTTCTAAATGTCGGCGGCAAAGGTATACCGTTTTTGAACAATAACTTGTTTCATTTGTCGCACTCCATTGTTCATTTTCGGAACAGGCCACTTAACGTTTGAAAAAGATATCCTACCTTTGTACCATCAAAATTCTCAAAAAGACAAGTATGAATCCATTATTAACTACCAAAGCAGAAACATTCAGAGCCGGAGAGGACGATCTGGACTTTTACCGCAACCGCCTCATCAAACTGACCAACGGTGCACTCCTGTATTGTACCAAAGGGGAAGCGGATTTTAGTATAGATTTAGAGGAATATCACATCGTTCCCAATACGAACGTAATGTTGCTGCCCGGTTCCATTCTTTCATTGAAATCGGCCACGAAGGATTTCCGGGTACATTACTTCGCTTATTCGGGCGAAATGATAAAAGTTGCCTGTTTCCGTCTGGACCCGGCTTTCATGCATTTCATGAAAGAAAATGCGTGCTATACCCATACAGATCCCGAAGCGATAAGGGCCATCACGGGACTGATAGGTGCAAGCGCAGCCGTCTATGGCGACAAGGAAAACAGGTTTCAGGAAAGCATTGCCCAGAACCTGCTTCAGATATTCTTTCTGGATACTTATGATAAGGTGCAGCGGTACTTCACCAAAGAACAACTGGAAGGGAGCAACCGGAAAGGGCAATTATTCAAGAAGTTCATCCACCTGGTACATACGCACTGCACCAACCAACGGGATGTGGCCTTCTATGCCGAACAACTCTGCATTTCCACGCGCTACCTCTCAGCCATCACCAGGGAAGCAGGCAATATTTCCGCTAAAGAAATCATTGATGAATTCCTGATGCTGGAAATTAAAGTGGCACTGCAATCCACCAACCTGTCGCTGAAAGAGATAGCCGACCGCTATAATTTCCCCGACCAGTCGTTCTTCGGACGGTTTTTTAAAAAGCATACGGGGATGTCGCCTAAGGAGTATAGGATGACGAGGGGATAAGGGCACAGTAGGAAAGTGCCAATCTAAACTGATTCAGAAAGTTCGGAGGTTAATATTTTTTCGTTATATTTGCAAAGTACTTACTAATACTAATCAATTTTATGATGAAAAAACTTAACCACGCACTCCTCGCGGGTGCTCTTGCCTTGGTATGCGCTTCGTGCGGCACAGAGCAAGAAGCCAACTATCAAGTAATACCTCTCCCCCAGGAGGTAAGTCTGACACAAGGAAATCCGTTCAAACTAAACGGAAATGTTCTCATCGCCTATCCCGAAAACAATGCCTTGCTACAACGCAACGCAGAGTTCCTGTCGGAGTACATCCGGCAATCCACAGGTTATGCACCAAAAACAAAAGCTATCGCGGCAGGCGAGCAAGTGAAAAATGCAATTACACTGGGACTCGACCCGGACATTGCAAACAAAGAAGGCTATGTGCTGACTACCACCCCTGAAGGTATCAGCATCAACGGCCAGACTGAAAACGGAGTATTCTACGGTATTCAAACTTTGCGTAAATCCATCCCCGCCGAAGCCAAAGGAGCAACCATCCTGATACCGGCAGGAGAAATTAAGGACGAACCGCGATTCTCATACCGCGGTATGCACCTCGACGTAGGGCGTCACTTCTTCCCCATCGAATTCATTAAGAAGTATATAGATTTACTGGCACTGCACAATATGAATACTTTCCACTGGCATCTGACGGAAGACCAGGGCTGGCGTATTGAGATTAAGAAATATCCGAAACTAACGGAAATAGGCTCTCAACGCAGCCGCACGGTAATCGGAAGAAACACACAAGAGTATGACAATACGCCATACGGTGGTTTCTATACACAGGAAGAAGCTAAAGAAATTGTAAAGTATGCGCAGGAGCGCTACATCACAGTAATTCCGGAAGTGGATCTGCCGGGACACATGCTTGCCGCATTGGCTGCTTATCCAGAAATGGGATGTACAGGTGGACCATACGAAGTATGTCCTCGTTGGGGCGTATTTGAAGACGTGCTCTGCATCGGCAATGACAAAACCATGCAATTCCTGGAAGATGTAATGAGTGAAATCATCGAAATATTTCCATCGGAGTATGTACACATTGGTGGCGATGAAGCTCCACGTGACCGTTGGAAAGAATGTCCGAAATGTCAGGCGCGCATCAAAGCGGAAGGTCTGAAAGCGGATAAAAACCATACAGCAGAAGATCGCCTGCAAAGTTATTGCATGACACGTATCGAGAAGTTCCTGAACAGCAAGGGACGCCGGATTATCGGCTGGGACGAAATTTTGGAAGGCGATGTAGCACCCAATGCAACAGTGATGTCTTGGCGCGGAGCGTCCGGAGGCATAAAAGCCGCACAAATGGGACATGATGTAATTATGGCGCCCAATACCTATTGCTATTTCGATTATTATCAAACGGCAGACACCAAGGATGAACCGCTGGGTATCGGTGGATATGTCCCCATAGAAAAGGTGTACAGCCTGGATCCTACTTTCGACCTGAATGAAGAACAGAAAAAACATATCATTGGTGCCCAAGCCAACTTATGGACAGAGTATATAGCCACCACCGAACACGTGGAATACATGGTATTGCCCCGTATGGCTGCCCTTGCCGAAGTACAATGGACACAGCCCGAAAAGAAAGATTTCAAAGATTTCACCACACGTCTGGCAAGCTTGATGAAGTTCTATCAAAGAGATGGCTTCAACTATGCCAAGCATGTATTCGACCTGAAGGTCGATTTCACACCGGATGTTGCCAAAAAAGCAGTAGTAGTTACATTGAGTACTATTGATGACGCTCCTATTTATTATACATTAGATGGGACCGAACCGACTACAGCTTCATTGAAATACATAGAGCCTGTTGTCATTACTGAAACAGCAGATTTCCAGGCAGTGGTTATCCGCCCGGAAGGAAAGAGCAAAGTGGTGAATAAAAAGATTTCTTTCAATAAGGCTACATATTGCCCTATTGAACTGACCTTCCAGCCTTCGGAAAAGTATAAATTCGGAGGTGCTATCACCTTAGTAGATGGTATGAAGGGAAATGATAGCTATGCCACCGGAGCCTGGTTAGGTTTTGTAGGTGGTGATGTGGAAGCCATCATCGACCTGGGACAGGAAACGGAAATCAAGCGGGTAGCTACGAATGCCATTGTTGATATGAGTGCCTGGATTATGGGAAGCACAGGGTTGGTAGTCTCTATATCTGACGATAACAAAGAGTTCCGCGAAGTAGCTGCTAAAGATATTCCGGCAGAAACAAACATTGATAAGAAGGGTGTGGAAAACTATGAGATAACTTTCGATCCGGTAAAAGCACGGTATGTGAAAGTTGTTATCAAGCGTAGCCCTGCCTTGCCGAAAGGACATGCAGGCGAAGGAAAAGCAGCTTATATGTTCATTGATGAAGTAGAGGTGGACTGATAAAATACAGGAAGACCACTCAGTATCATTTCTCATAACGCTGATTGAGCGGATTATACGGATTCATTTAATTGCAAATCCGTATAATTCGCTCAATTCGTATCTGAATAATTATTCTCAAAGCTTGTAATCGAATACTCTGTCATGCGACTAATGAAGTAAAGAGTTAAATTATGGACACTAGAAAGTTGGAAAAGCAATTCGTTGACTTCGTGACAGAATATAAACAGATTATCTACAAGGTCTGCTATATCTATGCCACAGACAGTGACAGTCTCAATGATCTGTATCAAGAGACCGTGATAAACTTATGGAAATCTTTTCCTCGCTTCCGGGGCGAGTGCAAAGCATCTACCTGGGTTTATCGGATTGCGTTGAATACCTGTATATCTTTTTTCCGCAAATCCAATTCAAGACCGGTCGTGGTTCCCATCACTATCGATCTGGAATCAGCCTTTGCCGATGAAGAAGAAAAGACATCCCAACTCCGTGAACTTTATCGCATGATAAACATGCTGGGCAAACTGGAGCGCGCGCTGATTTTGCTTTGGCTTGAAGAACGGAGTCATCAGGAAATTGCTGATATATTGGGGATCTCCAAGAATTATGTGGCCGTAAAACTCTATCGCATCAAAGAGAATCTGAAAAACATGTCTAACTCTTAAAACTGAAAAATGATGAATTTAGATGAAATGAAAAATAGTTGGAATGTCCTGAACGAGCGTTTGGAACAGAATGAGATATTGAATAAGAGAATCATTGAAGAAATGGTTGCAAGTAAAACAAAATCGGCTTATGATAGTATTTATAATCAGGAATTACGAGGACTTTATATCCTCCTGCTCGTCGCCCTGATTGTACTGCCCGCAAACAGATTTCTGGGAATCAATATGAAACAGAGTTCATTCATACTTCTGGAAGCTGTAATGTTTTTGGCTTTGCTTTTTCAATCAGTAATCCTTTATAGTTTATCCAAGTTTAAGCTGAATTATATGAAAGTGAATGAGTTGACCCGTACAGTCCTGAAATATAGAAAATTCTATAGCTATAACAAGAAGTACGGTACCATTCTCGGCCTTGGCTCCGTAATAATCTTTATGATTTCAGAGAGTAAAATTACCAATCCCTACGCTTTCCTACCTGTATTGGCAGTAATGATTATAGGCTGCATCTACAGTTATACGAAACTGAAGCTGCACGAACAAAAAATCAAAGAAGTAGAGCAAGGACTGGCAGAACTGAAAGAGTTTGAGAGTGAGACTATCAGAACTGGAAGTAAATGAAAGGCTGAATCTCCGTACTCTTCATCTGGATTACCAAGTAAATTAAAGCAAGCATCAGAACCGCCTTTCCCATCAGGGGGAGGCGGATCACTGTTTTACAACAAGCATTCTCCCAACGGTCGGGGCAGAAATGCAGGCAGAACCCCAATGCCATCAGTGCAAACACTTCCCAATAGCCTGCAATCAATTGCGGAAAAAGTTGCGGGCGGAAAGTGGTACAGATCTGTTTGATCATATCCAATGAAGTGGAAAAGTCGGCATTGCGGAAGAATATCCAGCAGAAACAAACAAAATGGAACGTGATAAGTATGCCAAAGAAACGGCGGATGCCGTGGCTTTCTTCCCCTTTCTTTCTTCCGGTCAGCGTCATCCAGAATTTATGTGCCGCCAAAGCAATGCCATGGAACAATCCCCAAATGACAAAATTCCAGGAAGCGCCATGCCACAAACCACCCAAAAACATGGTTATGATAAGGTTGGCATACTGACGGATTTTTCCTTTCCGGTTTCCACCCAAAGAGATATAAAGATAATCTTTCAGCCAACTGGAAAGTGAGATATGCCAACGCCGCCAAAACTCCGTAATAGAGGCCGACTTATAAGGAGAGTCAAAGTTCTTATTAAAATGAAAACCTAACAACAAAGCTATTCCGATAGCCATATCACTGTAACCTGAGAAATCGCAATAGATTTGCAAAGCATATCCATAAACACCCATCAGATTCTCGACTCCGGAATAGAGCGTAGGATTATCAAAAATACGTTCTACAAAGTTCACACTGATATAATCCGAAATAATCGCTTTCTTGAACAGACCGCTTGCAATCAGGAATATACCCTTTCCGAACATCTCGTGGGATACGAACAAAGGGCGGCGTATCTGTGGGATAAAATCACGGGCACGCACAATAGGGCCTGCCACCAACTGCGGGAAGAAGGAAACATAAAAAGCGTAGTCCAGCAAATTGGTAAGAGGGGTTATATCTTTGCGATACACATCAATCGTGTAACTGAGCGATTGAAAAGTGAAGAATGAGATACCCACAGGGAGGAATATATCATAATGATGAAACGTACCGCCCGCAAGCGAAGCAAAAACATCTCCCAAGAAATTGGCGTACTTGAAGTAACAAAGCAAACCGAGATTGATGAAAAGGCTCACCACTACCCATGTTTTACGTTGCCAGCCTACGGTACTGACCGCCATGAGACGGGCTATGAAGAAGTCCGCCACCGTGACAAGCGCCAACAGGAAAAAGTAAGTGCCGCTACTTTTATAATAGAAATAATAGGAGAATGCGGTAACAAACAACAAGCGTGCAGTCAGACGGCGTTGCAACAGCAGATATATCAGAATAAATGCTGCAAACAACCACAAGAAAATGCCGCTACTGAATATCATCGGCGCTTGCGGATCATACACAAATACATCTCGCAGACAGTTGAAGTCAATATCCCACATAATCATTATAGGCTTTTAAAAGGGCTTGATAAAATAATTCTCCCTGCAATACGTATCCCTCAGGAAGATAGTGCACATGGTCCGGGCGCATCAGTCCGGCTTCCTGCCAGTTCGGGCAGGCACGTTGTCTTCCGCCCACAGCTTCGTACATATCCCACACGGCAAGACCATTGTCATCAGCAAAGCGACGCATGGTTTCTACGGCAATTGCAGTACGGGGATTAATGGAATAGGTGCGGCGGCGACTTTTCCGGAAACTGTCGTAGGAACCGGGAGGAGTTGTCATCAGTAAGGGTACACTGGGCAGGCTGTCGCGAAGCATACGCACCAGTTCATCCATTTGTCGATAATGCAAGATAGTGTTATAACGCCGGTTATGGCTTTCGTTTGTTCCGAAAGAAAGTATAACCAGATCGGGATGCAGGGCGACAATATCAGATATGCGGTCAGGACGGGTAAAGGTGGTACAAAAAGCACCGTTGATACCTATATCAGTATAAGAAATAGCACCAAAAGTTTCTGTCAGCAGCGTTCCGGTAGTACGGGGCAAGATACGCCCACGGATATGGCTGTCACCGATATGCACGATACGGATGGTATCTGTAGAAAAGCCGGCATGCAACAGACGCAACTTTTCCCAAAAAGGATTGAGAATGCCAAGGCTATCCGTCAACTCATTCTCACCAAGTTGCTGAAAGCCGGAAGGAAAAGCTATTTGAGGAACTGCAACAGTATCCGTACGCTGGGAATAGGAACGGAGCGTATCACAATTTGCCGTGGCTTCGCTGATAAGGGGACAGGATGGAACAGAATCCTGTGCACGGAGGGAAACAGTGCAGAAGAAAAGAAAGGCGACAGTGAGAATAGCCTTCAGGGACGAAAAGAGAAGAGAGGCCGTGTCTAAAAAATAAACTTTATTCCGCTTCATAAGCCCTCCTCCTGTCGTACTGTTCCTTTCCATATACAAGCGCTTCATAAAGCAAACCTGCCAAGTGCTTACCTCCCCGGAAATTAATATGCGTATAGTCATAATTCGCCAAAGAAGGCTTGGCATGTACCAGATTTGCCATGCTTCCCTCTCCTCCCATCGCTTCGAACATATTCCAGAAAGCAATGTCGTTATCTGCCGCCAAGTTTTGTTGGTAACGCACCAGATTTTTAATACCGGGCATTGTGCGCAGGGTACCATCTTCCGTCTTATAGTCCCGGTCACCCACGCTAACTATCAAAATACCTGCTTGTGGAAATGCGTCCTTCAAATGATCAATGGTGGTCTGCATACCTGCAATGTATTTGTCATAATTCCGTCCACGTTCAGTAGCAACGTTCAATCCGTATTGCAAGATAATCAGGTCATAAGGACGCTGCTCATTAAATTCATGCATCATCCATACAGGAATGGAGCGCAGAGACAAGCCCGAACTGCCACGCAACGAGAAGTTATCCAGAATAATTCCTTTTTTGCCATCCATAGCCAAACCATAGAATAAGGTAGAGTCCGCCTCATCAACCGTCCAACGGACAGAACCTATATTTCCATTTACCTGCATTTCCTGCAAGTCATCTGTAGCCAGGAAAGTACGGGTTTGCTTTTCATTCCGGTTGACATTCACAGAAAGGGTAACCTCCCCTTTGCTATAAAAAAAGATAGAAGCCTGTTCACACGTATCCAAATGTGAAGCATATTTGTTTTGTCCCTTCAATTCCACATAAGCACCAGGACGGGGAACAAAGTAATGTCCGGAAATACCTTGCTTCTTGCGGTCAAAGAAAGTAGAGTCCATTACAGAATGGCTTTGCCAACCACCAAACGAATGGCGCACAGTAGGGCGGAATCCACTGGTCATGGAAGTAATGGTTACAAAACCTACTCCGCAACCACCATATTTATCCTGCAACATATTGCGCAAATCCGCAGTAAGAATATCCGCTTCAATGAAGGAATCTCCGAAAACGGCAATACGTACCCGGCGGGGGCGTTGCGCCAATTCATCCAAAGCCCGGTAAAAAGGTGTCATGCCACGCAGAGTAGAGTCGCTGTAGTCTTCAATGCACGTCATACCCGCACGGCAGGTATCCACAAAAGCAGGTTTCACCTTCGGCGGGGGCGGAAGCAAACTGTCCGGTTCTTCCGCAATATCTTTCTGAGTACGCACGTCACCCAGCAAGTCGACACGCCTCATCACGTGTTCACCTACCGTAAAACTGGGCAGGAAGTACATCAGTAACAATCCCGCCAATATAATCAATGCCCAAATGCAAGTATATTTCAGATAATTCTTTTCCATGTTGCCCATAAAGGAGCTGCAAAGATAGGGAAAAGACATAAAAAGAAAGGGAAATCTTCACGTTTTGTAAGATTTCCCTTTCTTCCTCACAACTATATCGTCTTCTCAATGTTCCAGACAAATGCCCGGAGACCGAGTTGCTGGGTCTCCTCGTCTATCCGGTGAAGTGCATCGAGCAACGGGTCTACTTTAGCTTCGTCTACAATAGTAATAATAGCAGAGCACATACTGGGCCATGCATGACTCCCATAGTGCGGCTCGCCCGTCTTACTGCCACGTCCCTGCACTTGCTGCCAATAGCTGAATCCACGGCACCCCTGGCGATCAAGTAACGCCATGATGCGCTCGAAGAACGCCTGGTCAAATGTTATAAATACGGATTTCATATCTTTTTGATTTATTGTTTTTTGGGTTTTGTCATCTTCTCCTTATGAGCCTGATAGTAATCATTCAGTTCACGGTCTTTCTTGATCTTGCGACGATTACGCCTGATACCAACACCGGCAAACGAACAATAAAGCACGGGAACCAGGATCAGCGTCAAAATGGTAGATACCGTCAGACCACCGATTACAGCCACACCCAGCGGACGCCACATCTCGGCACCTTCACCTTGCCCTACAGCCATCGGCACCATACCGAGAATAGTAGTCAGCGTAGTCATTAATACCGGACGCAGACGGCTACGGCCTGCCGTAACCACAGAGTGAAGTACTGCCATACCACGCTCACGACAGAGGGTGATGTAGTCAATCAACACGATACCGTTCTTCACCACAATACCAATCAACATGATGCCACCCAGCAAACTCATTACGTTCAAGTTGGTGCCCGTGAAGAAGAGGGCCATCAACACACCACTGAATGCAAACGGGATGGAGAACATAATAATGAACGGATAACTCAAAGACTCAAACTGAGCAGCCATTACAATAAATACCAGAATGATAATCAGCACAGCCAGTGTACCCAAATCGGAGAACGAATCCTGCTGGTCCTCATATGAACCCGAGATCTGGATAGAAATACCGCTCGGCAAGTCCATCTTATCAATAATGGCATTACCATCAGCTACCACATCACCCAACGGAACTCCGGAAATAACGGCAGATACCGTCACAATACGTTCACGGTCCTTACGCTCGATAGTAGGAGGAGCCGAACGCTCAACCACTTTACCTAGGTCCTTCACACGGATACCTTCACCGGAAGGTGTATAAATAAGGATGTTCTCCAAATCTTCAATCTTTGTACGGAACTCAGGAGCATAACGTACACGGATATCGTATTCATCACCATCCTCACGATAATAGGAAGCCAAGGCTCCGTTCACGCGATTACGCAGATAACCGGAAGCAGTTGACAGATTCAGTCCATGTAATGCCAGTTTCTCACGGTCAAAGTCTACCTGATATTCAGGCTGGTAATCCTGACGGCTGATGTTTACCTCACTCACACCTTTTACATTCAGTAGTTTCTCTTTCAATTCGGCCGAAACTTTATCCGTAGCGGTAAAATCATAACCATATACCTCGAAGTCGGCACTAGCCTGGGCACTCATACCACCGGTACTACCACCAAGGATTACCTGCGCCTTGTCCAATTCGGGATAGGCCTTCAAGTCTTCACGCATCTCATCACAGACCGTTTCCAACTTGACTTTACGTTCTCCCGGACTCACCAAACTGATGTTAAAACTAATAATATGGCTACCATTGTCCTGCATGGAAGCAAAAGTATTATCCGAATCAGCCTGTCCTACAGTATAGTTACAAACTTTCATTACACCTTCGTAGCGTTTCATCCACTTATCTGTCAGTTCCGAAGCCAATGCTTGGGCACGCTCTACACGGGCACCGATAGGAAGTTGCAGCTTCACACCAATACGGCTATTATCAGCCGCCGGGAAGAATTCCGTACCAATATACTTGGCGCAGAACAAACTTGCCACAAAGAAAGCAGCACAACCAACCATGATAGTTATACGATGACGTACAGCCCAGTCCAAACGATTTTGATACCATACATCGAGAGCATCAAGCGCACGCTGAATCGGTGTATAAAGAGCGATGAACATCTTGCTCTGCTTCTTCTGCAAGCGCAAGAGCTGTGCACACATCATCGGTGTAAATGACAAAGCCGAAATGGTAGAAACAGTCATGATCACACACATCATCCAACCCAACTGGCGGAACAGCACACCGGACATACCGCTCACCATAGTCAACGGGAAGAATACCGCAATCATAGTCAGCGTAGAGGCTATAACGGAAATAGCCACCTCGTTCGTGGCATGAACTGCTGCTTGCTTCGGCTCAGACCCTCGTTCAATATGGGTCGTCACATTCTCAAGTACTACAATGGCATCATCCACCACATTACCGATAGCAATGGAGAGACAAGAGAGCGAAATAATATTCAGCGAACCACCGTCTATAATACCCAGATAGATGAATGAAGCTACCAATGACATCGGGATGGTGATACAGATAATAACCGTAGCCCGCCAACGTCCCAAGAATACAAACACTACCAGGATTACGAACAACATGGCGTACATGATAGTCTCCTCCAAACTGTCAATGGTATTCAGAATGTTATCGGAAGTATTGACAATGATACCCAGTTTCACGTCACTCGGCAATGATTTCTGCAACTGCGGCAGCATATCGATAACCTTTTGTGAAATAGCCACAGAGTTGGCACCGGATTGTTTCTGTACCACAATCATAGCACCTTGCACACCATTACTGTACGTCTTCTGCGCACGCTCTTCCACTGAGTCCACTATCTTTGCCACATCGCGCAGATAAACGGAAGCTCCGTTGTGCGTGCCCACCACAATGTTCGCCATCTCCTTGGGGTCCTTGAACTCTCCCTCCACACGGAGTGAATAGGTATTGTTTCCCACATCGAAGGTACCACCCGGAGTATTTCGGTTTTCAGCACTGATGATGGAACTGATGGTTTCCACTGAAAGGTTATAAGCATCCAGTTTGTTAGGGTCGCAATAGACATTCACCTCACGCTTGGGTGCACCGGAAATAGACACCGTACCCACACCCGGCACACGTGCCAGCGGATTCACGATGTTGTCATCCAATATTTTATAAAGTGCCGGCTGACTTTCTTCCGCCTGAACGGAGAGCAGCAGGATAGGAATCATGTCCGTACTGAACTTAAAGATAATAGGCGTCTCCACCTCATCAGGAAGCTGAGAACTTACCATATCCAGTTTATCGCGTACATCATTCGTCAACACATCTATATCATATCCATATTCAAACTCCAGTGTAATCACAGAAATGTTTTCTGAAGATCTGGAAGTAATATGTTTCAGGTTGCTGACAGAGTTCAGCGTATTTTCTAACGGACGGGTCACATTGTTCTCAATATCCGACGCACTGGCTCCCGCATAGGAAGTCATCACCATGATGGTATTGGTCTCGATATCCGGATAAAGGTCTACCGGCAATTTTGACAAAGAGAACAGACCAAATATCGCTACTGCCAAAAAGCAGAGCGAGGTCATAATCGGTTTTTTAACCGCTCCTTCGTATAAACTCATGTTGTCTTTTTAATTAAGAATTATTTCTCTACTTCCACTTCTACCCCGTCAGCCAACTTGGACTGTCCTGCAATGACTACCTGCGAGTTGTTATCCACACCGGAAATCAACTCATATTCCGTATCCATACGACGTCCCAGTTCCACTTTGTTATAAGAAACTTTCCCGTCCTTATATACATAAACATAGCGGTCGCCGGAACCGGCACGTTTTACGATAGCCAAATCGGGCACAACTACGTGATCCTGCGTTCCGAAGTTCAGCGTTACACGGGCAAACATACCCGGACGGACTTTCTGGTCGCGGTTAGTCAAACGCACTTCAACAGGGAAAGTACGGGTATTCGGATCAATGGTCGGATAAACCAGATTTATCGTTCCTTCAAACTCTTCGTCACCATACACATCTACTTTAACAGCTACGGGAGCCCCCTTCTTTACTTTCGCAAAGTAGCCTTCGGAAACGTTGATCATCAGTTTCACCGGAGTGATCTGTTCCACTACCAATACCGGTTCACCGCCACTGTACATATCACCATTATCGTAATTACGCGCCGTTACCACACCATTAATGGGGCTGAGTAATGCGGTATTTTCCAACAGATTCTTATACGTAGTCTTCTGTACGTCCAATGCCATCTTGGCTGCATCCCATTCGGATTTGGAAGTACCGCCTACCTTATATAATTCGTCGGTACGCTTGAACTCTATTTCCTGATTATCCAGACGGAACTTAGCTTGCTTCAGGTTGGCAGCGTCCATCTGTACCAATTTCTGCCCCTTAGATACACGGTCACCCACTTCCACAAATATCTGGTCAATACGCACCGGGGAAGAAGGAGCAATATTGTTTTTCACTTCTGCCTGAACAGTAGCGGTATATTCCTGAATCTGGTCTACGGGACGTGCGGTCACAGAAGCCAGTTTAACTCTCGGTTTTTCATCTACCTTCTCGGCTGTAGCCTTGTCTTTCTCTCCACCACTGCATGAGCCCAGCAGAGCAACTGCCACCAAGGCAATTAATTGAATACTTTTTTTCATATCGTTGTGATTTTTCTTTTTTTTACTTATTAATTAAATAGTCGCGACCCAAAACCTGGTCAAGGTCAGCCTTAGATACCAGATAATCGTAAATAGCTTGGTTATACGTCAGTTCAGCCTGAGTTAATGATACTTGTGAACTGTTCAGTTCCAACACTGTACCATTACCTACTTCATAGCGTTTACCGGCTATTTCCACAGCCTTCTGGGCCTGCATTACATTCTCTTTATTACTTACCACTTGCTCTGAACTTGCTGCCATATTATTCTGGTAGCTGGTAATCTGCATGTTCAGTTTACGCTCCGTATCCGTGCGGTTTTCCTTTAACTGATTGATTTGAATTCGTGCGGTCTTCAGTTTCGTAAAGTTACTGGCTTTATAAAGAGGAATATTCAGGGTAAATACCAAAGCAGAACTCCCACCCCAACTATAGTCGAACACATTCCAGTTATTATTATACAATGACTGGTATTGATAAGAATAGTTCATTCCCAGTGTCGGCATGAAGTTTGTCTTCAGGGACTTCAGATTCTGATTGAGCATCTTCATGTTCAGGTCGAATTGCTTCATTGTGGTATTGTTTACCAAACCTTCATTCAGTTCATTCAACTGGTTAGCAAACAAATCGGTCTCATAATTAGCCAGATTATCGGCAATCTTGAGATCGAAGTCTTCCGTTATTCCCATCAGCACTTTCAGCTGAAGTTTGGATAAGGTAACGGCATTTCCCGCTGAAATGACATTCGGCTTTACACTACGCATCTGTACTTCAGCGCTAATCTTATCAAATTCGCTGACGGCTCCCTGCTGGTATTTTGCATTAACCACATTATAATTGTCTTCCGCCAATTTATAACTCTTCTGCAAAACCTCATAAGAATCTTGTGCCAGCATCAACTGATAATACGCTTTAGTAACCTGGTTCACCAGATCCTGCTTAGAAGCACGTGATTTTTCTACCGCCAATTCTATGTCAGTTTTCGTCATAGACATTGCTTTGTAGACCGAAGGGGCAAATAACGGTAAGCTGATATTCAAAGTTCCACTTACTGTATTCGAATCGTCTTGACCCATTTTGAAAGACTGACCGCCGAGGTTCATCTGGGCTGCCGTAATCGTATGGTTCCATGTTCCGCCAATACTGGCTTCTGGCAACAAACTTTGCCAAGTCTCCTTGTTAGCCACTTTTTTCAGGGCTATTTCCTCTTCGGCAACCTTTATGGTCGGATTATCGCTAAGTGCAATTTCCAGTGCTTTGTCGAGGGTCAAGGTTAGGGTTTCTTTTGTTTCCTGTGCATGCACGGAGCCTACAGCCCACGCCAAAACCACAGTCAACATCATCTTTTTGCCTACTAAAATTAGTTGTCTGTCCATAAAAAATCAATCTATATGTTTAAAGATTATTGGGTCATTCCGAACTGGTCTGTCGCTTCTGCCGGTACTCCTGAATGAATTCCTCCAGTTTTCGGGCTCCTTTCTCTGTCGAAATTCCCCGAAGGTAGGTGAACATGATGGACTCATACACTTCAAGAAAAGAATATTCTTTGCAAAGATCTGTATTCATCAGCAAGTCGAGCTGTTCGCGCACCAACAGGTTTACAATAGAAAAATTAACATCATCGCGGAAGTAGCCTTGCTTTATGCCTAATTTAAAGAAAGCAATTGTCTCTTCAGAGTCACGGTTACGACGTTTTATCAACATATCATATACCTTGGGGTATTTCTTGATATCTTCAAAGAACTTTTTATTCGTATTATGGAACTTCTCAATGCTCCTTTGATAGAGCTTTAACAAAACTTCCAGTACATTAGAGGCTTTTTCGTAGACTTCCTTCACATACGCATCCCCCTCGTCCTGAGCCTTTCGAAGGCACTCCATCAGTAAGGTTTCTTTATCAACAAAGACTTCATATAAAGTACGTTTGGAGATGCCCAGTGCTGCCGCAATGTCATCCATCGTAATACTTTTGATACCGTGGGTAACAAAAGATTGCAGAGCAGTATCAACGATACGCTCCCGTAACTCCAACCTCAAAGGGTGCTCTTTCATGTTGTCGCCCGTTTTCATTCTATTGTTTCTTTAGATTTTTAGATTTCAAGCAGAGGAATGTCCTCTTTCGGAATAAAACTGGGCAAATATAGAAAGAAAACTCAATCTATAGATTGAGTTTTCTCATTAGGTTCACTATATTAATATTTATTAAAGATATAGCATATTTATTGGCAAGAATAACGATTAGTAATCGAACTTTGTGCGGTTCAGGAAGGCAACTGTTTTATGAATCTCTTTGTACATGACAATATCGTCTTTAATAAAAGGGACCTCCTTGCGATATTCATTCAGGAAGCGTTCCAAAGCAGGAGAGGTCTTTAACGGGCGACGGAATTCGATCCCCTGTGCGGCATTCATCAATTCAATGGAGAGAATATGTTCCAGATTGTCCATGATGCGATACAATTTGGTAGCTGCATTAGCTCCCATGCTGACATGGTCTTCCTGTCCGTTGGAGGAAACAATGGAATCACTGCTGGCAGCATAACAATACATTTTATTCTGGCTGACCATGGAGGCAGCAGCATATTGCGGTATCATAAAACCGGAGTTCAGACCGGGATTGGCCACCAGAAATTCGGGCAAACCACGCAGTCCCATAATGAGCTGTGCCACCCGTCGCTCGGAAATGTTACCTAATTCAGCAAGGGCAATACCCAGGAAGTCATAAGAAATGGCAAGCGGCTGACCGTGGAAATTTCCACCGGAGATGATGCGGTCTTCATCAGGGAAGATGGTTGGATTATCCGTTACGGAATTGATTTCAGTCAGTAAGACAGAAGAGACATAACGGATGGCATCTTTCGTTGCACCATGCACTTGGGGGATGCAGCGGAAAGAATACGGATCTTGCACATGGGCTTTGTATTGAGCAATGATTTCACTGCCTTCCAGGAGTTTACGGAAATTATCGCCTGTCTCGATTTGTCCCCGGTGCGGACGGATTTGCTGGATGCAATCCATGAAAGGATCGATACGCCCATCGAAAGCTTCAAGGGAAAGAGCAGCAATAAGGTCGGCTTTCTTGGAAAGACGGAAGGCTTTCAGAATGGCAAACACACCATTGGCGCTCATAAACTGCGTACCATTGAGCAGGGCAAGGCCTTCCTTACTCATAAGCTTCACCGGCTCCCAACCAAACTCATCGAGGACACTGATGGCCTCACGCTTCTTACCTTTATAATAAACATCGCCCACACCAATAAGCGGCAGGAAGAGATTGGCAAGGGGAGCCAGATCACCGGATGCACCGAGCGAACCACGGTCGTAGACAATGGGCATCACATCGTTATTGAAGAAATCGAGGATACGCTGCACGGTAATGACTTGTACGCCACTATGTCCCAGAGAAAGGGCATGGGCCTTGAGCAGCATCATTAATTTGATGATGACGGGACGTATCTCTTCACCGACACTGCAAGCATGACTCTTAATCAGGTTTTCCTGCAAAGTACCCAATTCGTCAGGAGATATATTTTTGCTGCACAAGGAGCCGAAGCCTGTGGTGATGCCGTACAAAGGTTCTTCGGACTCGGCTATCTTATGATCGAGGTAGTCGCGGCATTTTTGTATCCGTTCTTTAGCTTCGGAAGCCAGTTCCAGTTTCAGATTCTCGTTGATAATTCGTTCGATGATGTCGAATGTGAGTTCACCGGACCCTACATGATAGACATTTTTCATACTCGCAATTCTTGGTTAACAACATCCAATACTTCTTTTTCACGGTCACAAGCCAAGCGTTCCAATACATCGGCTTCTCTTTGAAGTTCATCCGCAAAGGTTTTATCTTTGATGGAACCCAGGTTGATGCGGACATTCAGCAGTGCGCCCAGCACAGCATTGCGGGCGGACATCATGGCTACACAAGCATCAGTCACTGCATTACGATTTCCTAAACGGGCAACGTCTGCAATCACCGACATCAGTTCGTAAGCATTACGAGCTACTTGCATGGGTACGAGGGCGGCATGCTTAGTGGCTTCCTGGATGGCTGCGCTGCGGGCAGCTTTTTCTTCATCGGTAGCCTTAGGCATCTTGAAGCAGGCAAATACGGCATCATAGGCTTCCGAGTCACGATCTATATCAGCTACGAATACGTCTTTCTCTCTCAGTGCGAGAGAAGCAATATGGCTCATAAGTTCCTCGTGTTCTTCATAATTCTTCTTGCCGATGGTGAGGTTAGCAACCATAGCGGCAAGCGCCGAGGCTACGGCACCGTTCAAGGCAGCAATGCTTCCGCCACCGGGGACGGGATCACTGCCCGCCACTTTACTCAAGAATTCTTTCACTGTCAAATCAACTAACATGGTATTTTTCTTTAAAGGTTTTACAATACAGGATAAATCACTCCTTCTTTAATGGTGGTATTTACACAATTCATACCGACATAATAAGGCAGGAAATGGCAATTATCGGAATTCAGCACTACAAAATCTCCTTTCTTGCCTACTTCGATGCTACCAATACTGTCCGCCCGGTTCAAGGCAGCAGCCCCGTTCAGGGTAAGGGCAGTGATAGCTTCTTCAATAGTAAGACGCATATAGATGCATGCCAAGGCAAAAGTCAACGGAATGGATCCGGAGAAACAACTGCCCGGATTGAGATCCGTGGCAAGGGCTACGGCACAACCGGAATCAATCATTTCACGGCCGCGTGCATAAGATTCTTTCAGGGCAAAAGCTGTAAGAGGAAGCAAAGTTGCAACAGTTCCGGCATCCCGCATTGCACGAATACCTGCATCAGATGCATGCAACAGATGATCCGCGGAAACAGCAGAAAGCTCGGCAGCCAGTTCGGCACCACCCAGCGGAACGATTTCATCGGCATGGAGTTTCAAGCCCAGACCATATTCCTTGGCAGCCTGCAACAGACGGCGGGATTGCTCGACAGAAAAAACGCCTTGTTCGCAGAAAACATCGCAAAACTCCGCCAGTTCGTCCTTGGCAACGCAAGGCAAGACGTCACCAATAATGAAATCGAGGTATTCGTCCGTGCGTCCCTTATATTCCTCGGGTACAGCGTGCGCCCCCAGAAAAGTGGATACAATATCCACCCGCTTATGCTCGTCGTTATTCAAGCTACGCATGACTTTAAGTTGCAGAAGCTCCGTTTCCTTATCCAGTCCGTAGCCGCTCTTGCCTTCTACGGTAGTAACACCCATACTGCTCATTTGCTTCAAAAAACCTTCGGCTTTAGAGCGAAGTTGAATAAAACTACATTCGCGGGTGGCTTTCACAGTGCTTACAATGCCACCACCACGCTCCATAATAGACATATAGCTTTCTCCTTTCAGCCGCCAGGAAAATTCTTCGGCACGTTCGCCACCAAATACAAAGTGGGTATGCGAATCTACGAAACCGGGCAACAGGCATTTGCCACGGGCATTGTAGTGCCAATAGCGTTGATAATATCCGTCACGCATCTCGCCCCGGGAAGGGCCGACATAGGAAATGATACCGTCGGTTACTTCTATTGTAGCATTATCAATGATGCACAGTTCCCCCATCTCTTTGCCGCAACGGGCGGAAAAGCCGATGGGGGTTACAACGCGGGCATTGAAAATTATCAGGTTCTCGGTCATACTAAAACTTTATTTGTGTAATCTGCATAAATTGGTGTCTTGCCTTATTCTTCCATAATCCTCGCCTCAAGCACTTGTTGCATAGAGAAATTCTCTAAACCAAGATAATAAGAAGCTGCATCAATGAGCGCCTCCATCGGAACAAGGCCGATAATCTCACTCCCCACAATGCTGACTCCATAACGGCGTGCCTCCACACGGGTCAGTTCAAAAGCACGGTAAAGGGCAGTACGGGTATAGTCTGTCATATTGATAGAGACCTGAGTAATACCCCGGTCTTTCAACTCTACTCCCATTGCTTTGCAATAACGCAGGCCACCGCCAATGAAACGAATCTTCTTGGCAATATCATGTGCGATATCCAGGTTAGGTGTATTCAGGTTGATATTGTAGGCTACCAACGGCATACGGGCACCGATAGCAACGGTTCCGGCAGTGGCATGGCGTTCGGCAGGACCAAAGTCGGGCTGCCATTCGGGTAGCTTTATCTTTTCTGCCATACCTTCGAACTCACCTTTGCGCACGGCAGCAAGATTTTCGCGATGCGGAGCGGATGCGGATTTCTCATAGAGAAAGACAGGAAGATTATAGCGTCTGCCTACCTCTGCACCTACTTCTTTGGAAAGGGCAATAGCTTCTTCCATTGTCACATTCTTAATGGGGATGAAGGGAACTACATCTACGGCACCCATACGGGGATGTTGCCCGGTGTGATGGTTAAGGTCAATAAGCTTTACAGCAATACCGATGGCTTCGAGCACGGCATCACGAAGGGGTTCCGGTTCGCCTACTACAGTTACCACCAGCCGGTTGTGGTCTTCGTCATTACTGTAGTCCAGGAGTTTTACACCTTGTTTACCACGGAAAGGGGATATAATTTGATCTATTTTCTGTAAATCACGTCCCTCACTGAAATTGGGGACACATTCGATGATTTTATTCATGATCTTTTTTTAATTAAGAATGAAGAATTACCTTGCAGTGCAACTCGCATAGCGCAGCTTAATTCTTCATTCTTCATTCATAATTCTTCATTTATTACACATATTTATTTACTAATTCGTCATCGGCCACATAGGGCATCGTGATATGATAACCATCGGCATGTGTCCGGTTAAACTCTTCACTCGTCTCCATAGCATGCCTATTGCGTGCCCATGAACGTCGGGCCACACCGCCCATCACGTCCCACAACATAGCCGAACGAAGTATCTCATCCACCCGCTCGCTACCATCGCATACCATACCGAAACCGCCATTTATAGCTTTTCCGATCCCCACACCACCACCATTGTGCAGTGCTACGAGACTCATTCCACGAGCACAGTTTCCGGCAAAACATTGTACGGCCATATCCGCCATGACATTGCTTCCATCTTTTATATTAGAAGTTTCTCGGAAAGGAGAGTCCGTACCGCTCACATCGTGATGATCGCGTCCCAACATAATAGGTCCCACCTCACCATTGCGCACCATTTCGTTGAACTTCAACGCTATCTTCATACGCCCCACCGCATCTTGATAAAGAATACGCGCCTGAGTACCTACCACAAGATTATTCTTCTCCGCATCGCGTATCCAATTATAGTTATCCAGATCTTGACCGCGACGGTTCGGATCAATGCATTCCATCGCCGCATGATCGGTCTTTATCAAATCTTCATGTTTACCACTGAGACATACCCAACGGAAGGGGCCGTAGCCGTAATCAAAAAGTTCCGGTCCCATAATATCTTCTACATAACTGGGGAATATAAACCCATTCTTATCGTCTTCTTCTTTGGCAATCTCACGAACTCCGGCATCATAAACAGCTTTCATAAAGGAGTTTCCATAATCGAAGAAATAGGTGCCCCGCCCTACAAGAGCCTTTATAGCCCGGAAGTGGCGTGCCAACGATTCATTCACCAGTCCACAGAATTTCTGCGGGTTTTCGTGCAACAGACTTGTACGTTCGGAGAAAGTAATTCCCACCGGACAATATCCGCCTTCGTAAACGGCATGGCAGGAAGTCTGGTCAGAAAGCAGGTCTATATGTATATTCCGGTCTACAGCATATTCCAGTAGGTCAACGATATTCCCATGATAAGCAATGGATATCGGTTTCTTGCCGTCCATCGCCTCATGCGCCAGCGAGAATGCTTCGGGAATAGAGTCCGTGACGTGCCCCACCCAACCTTGGCGATGCCGGGTTTCAATGCGTGACATATCCACCTCAGCTATGATAGAAGCTGCACCCGACATTTCTGCGGCCTTAGGCTGAGCACCGCTCATACCGCCCAAACCGGAAGATATAAACAGATGTCCGCGCAAATCACCGTTCTGAGGAATACCAAGTTTCATACGTCCGGCATTCAGCAGAGTATTGAAGGTGCCATGCACAATTCCCTGAGGACCAATGTACATCCAGCCTCCGGCAGTCATCTGTCCATAGTTGGCCACTCCCATTTGCATAGCCACGTGCCAATCCTTCTGGTTGTCGTAAAGACCTACCATCATGGCATTCGTAATAATCACGCGTGGTGCATCGGGCTTAGAACGGAACAATCCCAGTGGATGTCCACTTTCAATGACAAGTGTCTGATCTTGAGTCAGTACTTCAAGATATTGCTTAATGAGACGATACTGCATCCAGTTTTGACAGACCTGCCCCGTTTCGCCATAAGTGACGAGTTCATAAGGATAGAGAGCAATGTCGAAGCAGAGATTATTGTCAATCATCACCTGGAAAGCTTTACCTTCAATACAATTTCCTTTGTAGGCATCGATAGGCTTCGCCTTGAGGTCTCCTTGCGGACGATATCGGTAACCGTAAATGCGTCCACGGGTGCGAAGTTCCTCCATAAACTCCGGTGCAAGCGTTTCGTGCAGTTCTTTGGGAACGTAGCGCAATGCATTCTTTAACGCCGTGGCAGTCTGCGCAGGAGTAAGAGTATAGCCACGGTCGGGTGCCCTCCGGATACCCTCTACGAAAGTTGGATAAGGGGGCAATGTGTTACTTAAGGTTATTTCCATAACATGCAGGATGAAAGGTTACAAAATGTCATCAGTTTACTTCCGTAAGCTGCCGCAATATAGAAATAAATCCCGATATCAACAAGTGATATCGGGATTTATTTATCATTTAGTCATTTTAAGCGTAGTAAGTATTTACCTGTAACTTCCGCGCTTTCACTGCTTTCCTGTAAGAAGGCATTCAGAAGTTCCGGCTCATTTTTTAGTAACTGCAACATTTTGTCTTTTCCTACAAACTCTACTTTACCCGTTTCCGGATTCAGTTCATAATAAACCCGCGCATTGACCAGCCCCGAAGCGGCAATGGCTGTACCTACATCTCCACCCAGTTTCGTAGCGTCGGCAGGCTGCGTGGTACTTGCCGCCACAGAACCTACAGGCTGTGCATAGAAATAAATTTTCCCCCGTATCCAAGTGGCAGGTGCATACCAGCCACCAAATCGGAAACGTTTATAACGCACTTTCTTACAGTTGACGTATAACGCCGAGTCAGCCCTCACCGCATAACAACGGGATTTCAAATATCGGCAAAGACCGGGATTGTCATCTACCGAGACGCGATAGTCAGCACCTCCCATCAGTAAAATCTGATTCTTGGAGCGCTTCTCTATCTTCAATGTGGAGAGTGTGTCGCCACGATCTTCCACCAGTTCCTTCAAATTGGCATATATCACTTGCTGGGCGCTCCCATGCAAAGCAACCAATAATCCGAATATGCCTAATAACCACCACCTTCTCATACCCCAAGCTTTTCTTTCTAAAACAGTTTTATCTGAGCGAAAGTTACATTATTTATCCAAGAAGAGCAAATTATTGAAAAGAAAAATGCAATTACGGCAGATTTATGTTCATGCATATTTATACTTTGAGCTTATCTCTGTGTCATGCTGCCAAGTAGTAACTCTGTTTACCCCTCACAGTAACTCCATTTACATGCCGGAGTAAAAGCCGTTACATACCGTGGTAAAGAGCGTTACAATAAGGGGTAAAGGTCGTTACATACGGCGGTAAATGCTTTTACATCTTGCAGTAAATGCTTGGTAAATGCTATCTATTGATAATCAACAGACTAATCGGATTTCTTTTCTGATTTAGTTAAACGCTTTTTCTGTTTATAAACGATATCAGTAGAGGCTTCTTTAGATTGCATCCCTCTCTTTATTGCTACTTGTAGAAATATGTTTTCTTCTGCTGCATTTTCTTTTGTATTCCTTCCCCATATACGCCATGGCAGGTTAATAAGTTACTTAAATACCAATAAATTTGCCCTTACTGCCTTAAACCGAATGCAAAATATGGTACCAAGTTCTCAATTAAGACAAGAGAAAGCACATGAAGCATTTGGTTATAAAGCAGGCTTATTTTACCTTTGCGGCAAAGAGACAATAGAATGGACACAATCAATGAAATAACCGCCACTTACCAGCACATTGCTGAAGAAGGACGTTCGGAGCTAAATAAAGTACAAAACAAGATTTACCGCATAGGCTCACTGCGATTATTGCTATTTGTTGCAGGAATTGCGGGAGTTATATATTTCTGGTTTTCAGGCTGGATAGTATTAACGGGGATCATTGCTGTTACACTTCTGCCTTTTATCCTGTTGATAAAGTATCATAACCGGCTGTTTCACCAAAAAGATTATCTGGAAAAAAAGATTGCAATCAATGAGCAAGAACTTTCAGCGCTGAATTATGACACATCCTCTTTTGAAGATGGAGCAGAATTTATCGATCCGGCACACCTGTACAGTTATGACCTGGATGTATTTGGTCCACATTCCCTTTTTCAGTATATAAACCGCACCTGCACACAACTTGGAAAGAGTTTGTTAGCCAATTGGCTGGGCACGCATCTGGAAAATAAGAAAGAAATAGAATCCCGACAGGAAGCCATCCGCGAACTGGCACCGGAATTGAACTTCCGACAAGAATTCCGTATTCTGGGACTGCTCTATAAAGGAAAAGCTGCTGATGAAGATGAATTAAAGGCATGGGCTAAGAGTCCCAGTGTCTTCCGAAAAAATATTTTCTTCCGCATGCTACCGCTATTGGCAGGCGGAATAAATATCTTATGTATAGCATTGGCTATCGCAGGCATTATTCCGCTCACTGTTTTCGGTATTCTATGGTTATGCTTTGTTTTTGCCAGTTTCTGCTTCACCGGTAAAATTACCAAAATGCAGGCTGTCTATGGTAAGAAGCTACAAATATTGGCAACGTATGCCAACCTGCTCCGGCTTATGGAAAACCAACCCATGAAAAGTCCGATATTGAAGGAAGTGAGAGAGTGGATCGGTGATGGGAAGCAAACAGCCTCTCACTCTATCCAGCGTCTAAGCAAGCTTATGAACGAACTCGATCAGCGAAACAACGCCTACATATATGCCACCCTCAACGGATTATTTTTCTGGGAAATCCGCCAAATCATACGTATCGAAGGCTGGAAAGAGCAATATGCTTCTGAACTACCACGTTGGCTGACAGCTATTGCCCACATGGATGCTCTGTGTTCACTGGCCACATTCGCTTATAATCATCCGGATTATTCCTACCCTACTATCACCACCCGCTCTTTCAGTCTCCGTGCCACATCTATGGGACATCCACTGATGAACCGCGACAAATGTGTACACAATGACATTGATATAGAAAAGCGTCCTTTCTTCATTATTATCACCGGAGCAAATATGGCAGGCAAAAGTACGTATCTTCGTACGGTAGGCATCAACTATTTGCTGGCTTGCATCGGTACCCCCGTTTGCGCCCGGAGTATGGAACTGTATCCTGTTCAGCTCATCACCAGTCTGCGCACCAGCGACTCCCTGAATGATAATGAATCCTACTTCTTTGCAGAACTGAAACGCTTGAAACTTATCATCGACAAACTGCAAGCCGGTGAAGAGCTTTTCATCATCCTCGATGAGATTCTAAAAGGAACCAACTCCATGGATAAACAGAAAGGTTCGCTTGCCCTTATCAAACAATTCATGACTTTACAGGCAAATGGTATCATCGCTACTCACGACCTGATGCTCGGCACGCTTGCCGACATTTATCCTGATGACATCCGTAATTACCGATTCGAAGCCGACATCACGGGTAATGAACTGACCTTTTCTTATCGTCTGCGCGAAGGAGTAGCTCAGAATATGAATGCCTGTTTCCTGATGAAAAAAATGGGGATAGCCGTTACCGACTGATCCCCATAACTTTAAAGTTTAGTCCAGAAACCCTGAGGGTTAGTTCACTTTACACTTCGCCAAGAAAGCCGATATGGTTGCTGCGTCGTTCCCTGTATAATAATGTACAGAGGTTACCGGAGTGTATGTATAAGGCACAAACTGGAACAACTGAACGGCTGCAAATTTATTATCTTGAGAAAGTATAACATCCAAACGTACATTACCGCTTCCTTCACTCTTTACACCATCTTCAGTAGAAAGCTGGCCTTTTTCAATCATCTCTTTCAACTTACCCATGTGCTTCAAATCGAAGAACAGACTTCGCTCCTTAGTGATACTTCCTGTCGGAACATATACCACTTCCTTAGATTTCCAGAACAAACGGAAGATTCCTAAAAGGAAAAATGCAGTGCCCAACACCATCAACAACATGCTTAATGTAGATGAGCGGTCAGTAATTTCAAAAGTAGATGCGAATACAAGAACACCTAACAGTAGCATTGCCACTGAAAAAATAAGTCCTGAAACACTTGTGCGTTTTGCGATATCGGGGTGTGTAGACGCAAAAATAGTTGCGTCAATTGCTTGAGTTGCCATAATTTAAATCGTTTAAAATGAATAAAAGTTTAACTGATAAAACATACCAATAATCACCTCGTACAGTCTATGACCACATAAGGCAAAAAATCTGAATTCATTCAAACGTCTAAATGATAATTCGCCTGAGCGTAAATACATAATATTCACACGCAGGATGGCAACGATAAGAGGTGCTGGTATCAAACAACTTCGAGCGATGCAACGATAATGCACCGTCACGATGAGCCAGCCGCTCTATCATATCTTTTAATGAAAGGATATACTCTGTTGTATACGAGCGCTGTGCACGTGAAAACGTAAGCAACTGAATAGTTCCAGCAGAACTTGCAAGTTCTGCATCTGACAAGTATGGCAATTGCGGAGCTGGAATATAGCTTCCCTGCCGAACATCATTTCGCTGTGCATTTCCTTCTTCTCCTAAACCAGTCTGAGCAGCAATAGTTATTTCATCTACCGTCTGTACGGTAAATGCATCACTCACACTTCCACAAAAGGCAGCTGCAAGGATCAGGAATAATATCACTTTTAGAAACTTTGCCATATCTATTTGCAAAGATAACAGTTTGTTTCATTTAATTGTTTAATAGTAGAACCTTTTAATGAATGTTTAGGAAAGATATATCTTCTTTCCTCCCCAAATATCCGAATGCTGAGTAACAAAAAAGCCGCCCCTTTCACAAGAGACGGCTTTTATATTGAAAAGAATAGTTGATTTATTCAGCTTTAGCTTCTTCTGCTTTTGCTTCCTCAACTGCTGGTGCTTCTGCCGGAGCAGCAGCCTCAGTAGCAGTTTTCTTAGAACGGCGGGTACGAGTAGCTTTCTTAGCAACCTTTTCCTTAGCCATGTTCTCATTATAGTCAACGAGTTCAATAAAGCACATTTCAGCGTTATCACCCAAACGGTGTCCTGTCTTGATGATACGAGTATAACCACCCGGACGGTCGGCAATCTTCACAGAGATTTCCTTGAACAGTTCCGTTACAACTTGCTTGTCTTGCAGGTTGCTGAATACAACACGACGAGAGTTGGTCGTGTCATCCTTCGACTTCGTGATCAAAGGCTCAACAAACTTCTTCAGAGCTTTAGCCTTTGCAACGGTCGTAGTGATTCTTTTGTGCTTAATCAAAGAACATGCCATGTTAGACAACATAGCGTTTCTGTGAGAAGCAGTACGACCTAAATGGTTGAATTTCTTATTATGTCTCATTTTTTATTCTTTATCTAATTTATATTTAGAAATATCGGTTCCAAACGAAAGATTCAGACTTTCCAGCAAATCATCAAGCTCGGTAAGCGATTTCTTTCCGAAGTTTCTGAATTTCAGCAAATCCGTCTTGTTGAATTGTACCAAATCGCCTAATGTTTCTACATCGGCAGCCTTCAAGCAGTTGAGGGCACGAACCGATAAGTCCATATCAACAAGCTTGGTTTTCAACAATTGGCGCATGTGCAATACTTCTTCATCAAATTCTTCATTGCCATCCACATCATTGCTTTCCAATGTAATCTTCTCATCAGAGAAGAGCATGAAGTGATAAATCAGGATCTTTGCAGCTTCTTTCAGCGCTTCCTTCGGATGAATAGAACCGTCGGTAGTAATCTCAAGTACCAATTTGTCGTAGTCCGTCTTTTGTTCAACACGGAACGGTTCAATCTGATACTTCACATTACGTATCGGTGTATAAATGGAATCGATAGGAATTACGTTAACATCCGTGCAATATTCGCGGTTTTCATCAGCCGGAACATATCCACGACCTTTGTTAATCGTAATATCGATTTGCATAGTTGCTTTAGAATCTAAATGACAAATAACTAATTCAGGATTTAACACTTCAAATCCAGTCAAATACTTACCTATGTCACCTGCTTTAAATTCACTAGAATTTTCGATTGTAATACTTACTTTCTCACTTTCGAATTCTTCAACAACTTGCTTGAATCTCACCTGTTTCAGATTCAAGATAATGTTAGTAACATCCTCTTTAACTCCCGGTACGCTAGAGAACTCATGCTCAACACCATCTATTTTGATAGTAGTGATAGCAAAACCCTCTAATGACGAAAGCAGGATGCGGCGCAATGCATTACCTACGGTAATACCGAAACCGGGCTCCAACGGACGAAATTCGAATTTACCGAATCTAGAGTCCGCTTCCAACATTAATACTTTATCAGGTTTTTGAAATGCTAATATCGCCATGAAATTAATTATTTTATTTAGAATACAATTCTACTATCAAATGCTCTTTAATGTTTTCAGGAATGTCTGCTCTTTCAGGTACATGCAATAATTTACCAACCTTAGAGTTATCATCCCATTCCAACCAAGGATATTTGCTGTGGTTAAAGCCAGCCAGTGAATTAGCAATTACTTCCAAAGATTTAGATCTTTCACGAACGCCAATTACCTGACCCGGTTTTACTGCAAATGAAGGGATATTTACCACTTCACCATCCACAGTGATATGCTTGTGACCCACCAACTGACGAGCAGCTGCACGAGTAGGAGCAATACCTAAACGGAATACAATATTATCAAGACGACCTTCTAGCAACTGAAGCAGAATTTCACCGGTAATGCCTTTAGCTGTTTCTGCTTTTTCAAACAGGTTGCGGAATTGTTTTTCTAAAACTCCATAGGTGTATTTGGCTTTCTGTTTCTCGCGAAGTTGAACACCATATTCAGAAGTTTTTCTCTTTCTAGAATTGCCATGCTGTCCGGGAGGATAATTTTTCTTAGACAAAACTTTATCTGCTCCGAAGATACCTTCACCGAATTTACGGGCTATTCTTGATTTTGGTCCAGTATATCTAGCCATTTCTTTTAAATTTTAATTGTTTTATTCATGAACTCAATTTGTTGCAGCCGCGATTACAGAGAGAAATTAATGTAATCCAAATAACAAAATCAAGATCATTTTTATTAAAGGTAAATCTTAAACTCTACGTCTTTTCGGAGGACGACAACCATTATGTGGAAGTGGAGTTACGTCAATGATTTCAGTAACTTCAATACCTGCACCATGGATAGTTCTAATAGCAGACTCACGTCCGTTACCCGGACCCTTCACATATGCTTTTACCTTTCTCAGGCCAAGATCAAATGCAACTTTTGCACAATCTTGGGCAGCCATTTGCGCTGCATAAGGAGTGTTCTTCTTAGAACCTCTAAATCCCATTTTACCGGCAGATGACCAAGAAATGATCTGCCCTTCACTGTTTGCGAGAGAAACAATAATATTGTTGAAAGATGAATGAACATGCAACTGTCCATTAGCGTCAACTTTCACATTTCTCTTCTTTGCTGCAACTGTTTTTTTTGCCATATCAACAATTATTATTTAGTAGCTTTTTTCTTATTTGCAACGGTTTTCTTTCTACCTTTACGAGTACGAGCGTTATTCTTAGTGCTCTGACCTCTCACTGGTAAACCGATACGATGACGTACACCACGGTAGCAACCAATATCCATCAAACGTTTGATATTCAATTGAACTTCCGAACGAAGGTCACCTTCTACTTTAAATTCTGCACCAATGATCTCACGAATCTTGGCAGCTTGATCGTCCGTCCAGTCTTTCACCTTCAGGTCTTTATCTACACCAGCTTTATCCAAAATCTTTGCTGAACTACTACGACCTATTCCATAGATATAGGTCAACGCAACTTCACCTCTCTTATTCTGAGGCAAATCGACACCAACTATTCTTATAGCCATATACTAAATTATTTTTTTTGCAAAAATAATAATATTATCCTTGACGTTGTTTATACTTAGGATTTTTCTTGTTAATAACATACAAACGGCCATTGCGTCTAACGATCTTACATTCTGGCGTACGTTTCTTTAAAGATGCTCTTACTTTCATATCTTAATTTTATTTATATCTAAATACAATTCTTCCTTTCGATAAATCGTAAGGAGACATTTCGACTCTTACTTTATCACCCGGCAGGATTTTAATGTAATGCATTCGCATCTTACCGGAAATATGTGCAGTAATCTCATGTCCGTTTTCTAATTCAACACGAAACATTGCATTAGACAATGCTTCAACAATAACTCCATCTTGTTCTATTGCAGATTGCTTAGCCATATTAATTTTTTAAATTGCTTTATCTCCTAATACTTCTTCTATGAACTCAAACGATGATAGGATATCAGCTTTACCAGCTCCAACAGCCACTGTATGCTCAAAATGAGCTGCATACTTCCGATCCTTTGTTCTCACCGTCCAACCATCACGCTCCATTACTATCTGACGACTACCTTGCGTAATCATCGGTTCTATAGCAATACAAAGACCTCTCTTCAGCATAGTTCCATAACCACGTTTTCCATAATTAGGAACCTGAGGGTCTTCGTGCATTTCCTTGCCAATGCCATGACCAACAAACTCACGCACTACACCGAATGAATTGGACTCACAATGTTCTTGTATTGCATATCCGATATCACCCAACCGTTTCCCTTGAACGGCATTTTCTATTCCGATGTATAATGCCTCTTTAGTAACTTTCAGTAATTTGCGAACTTCCTCATCTACTTCTCCCACACAAAATGTATAGGCAGAATCACCACAAAATCCATTCATATAAGTACCACAATCAACCGACACAATATCACCTTCTTTCAGTACTATATCCCCAGGAATACCATGCACTACCTGTTCATTTACCGATGTACATAGCGAAGCTGGAAATGGATCACCATATTGATTTGGAAAACCTTTAAAAGTAGGAACAGCACCATGATCTCTGATAAACTCTTCTGCCACTTTATCCAGTTCCCGTGTAGTAACTCCAGGCTTTACTAGCTTTGCAACTTCAGCTAATGTCCTCCCGACAAGCAAATTACTTTCACGGAGCAGCTCTATTTCATCTTCCGTTTTAAGAAATATCATCTTTATAAAAGATTAATATGCAGCTACGTTACTACGTCCTTTAATACGTCCAGACTTCAACAAACCATCATAGTGTCTCATCAATAAGTGACTTTCAATCTGCTGAAGTGTATCAAGAACTACACCTACAAGAATTAACAGAGATGTACCGCCAAAGAATTGAGCAAATTCAGCTTTCACACCAAAAATACCAGCAAATGCAGGCATAATAGCTACTAAAGCCAAGAAGAAAGAACCGGGCAATGTAATACGAGACATTATGTCATCAATATATTCTGCAGTCTTCTTTCCTGGTTTAATACCTGGAATGAAACCATTATTTCTCTTCATATCCTCAGCCATCTGAGTTGGGTTAATCGTAATTGCAGTATAGAAATACGTAAATAGTATAATCATTATTGCAAATACGAAATTATACCAGAAGCTTGTATGATCAGTAAATGCACGCACAAAACCGCTCACATGATCTACATTTGAAAAACCAATAAAGGTAATAGGAATAAACATGATTGCTTGAGCAAAAATGATAGGCATTACACCTGCAGCATTTACTTTCAACGGAATATACTGTCTGGCACCACCATATTGCTTGTTACCAACAATTCTTTTAGCATATTGTACAGGAATTTTTCTTGTACCTTGTACTAACAAAATTGCAGCAGCAATCACCAGTAATAAGAATACGATTTCAATTAAGAACATAATCAAACCACCTGTCTTATCAGTCATACGGGAAATCAATTCCTGAAATAAAGACTGAGGTAAACGAGCGATAATACCGATTAAGATGATAAATGAAATACCATTACCAATACCCTTATCAGTGATTCTCTCACCAAGCCACAAAATAAACATACTACCAGCTGCCAAGATAATGGTAGAGGTAACCATGAACAGAGTCCAATCTAATGAAGCATTTAAGGAAGGACCGGCCTGCATTTTAAGATTGAGCAAATAAGAAGGAGCCTGAACTAATAAAATAATAATCGTCAAATAACGAGTATACTGGTTCATTTTTCTTCTACCACTCTCACCTTCACGTTGAAGTTTCTGGAAATACGGAACCGCAATCCCCAACAACTGAATAACGATTGAAGCAGAGATATAAGGCATAATTCCTAATGCAAAAATAGATGCATTAGAGAATGCTCCTCCCGAAAACATATTTAATAAGGCTAAGAGGCCCTCGCTTGTTTGTTGATGCAATTGTGTCAGCATAGCCGGGTTAATACCGGGCAGCACAACGTACGAACCGAAACGGTAGATTGCCACAAACAATATGGTAATGAGGATCCGTTGTCTCAGATCCTCAATTTTCCATATATTCTTTAATGTTTCAATAGCTTTTCTCATTGAATTAGAGTTTTACTACACTTCCACCAGCAGCTTCAATGGCAGCAACAGCAGTCTTAGAGAATGCATGAGCTTGCACATCCAACTTTGTAGTCAAAGTTCCATTACCTAATACTTTTACCAACTGATTTGAAGAAATAAAGCCAGCAGCGATAAAATCATTAATACCAACTGTCTCCAACTTTTTAGCTTCAGCAAGTTTCTGAATTGTATCCAAGTTGATAGCTTTATACTCTACACGATTAATGTTCTTAAAACCGAATTTAGGAACACGACGTTGGAGAGGCATCTGACCACCTTCAAAACCTATTTTCTTAGAATAACCAGATCTTGATTTAGCTCCCTTATGACCTCTTGTAGAAGTACCTCCCAAGCCAGAACCCGGACCACGTCCAATTCTCTTTCTTGTTTTAGTAGATCCTTCAGCAGGTTTTAAATTACTTAAGTTCATATTGTAATTCGTTTTATATTCAACAAATAATTACTTAACAATGGTAACCAAGTGTTTAACCTTATCCACCATTCCAAGAATTGAAGGAGTACACTCGTGTTCAACCACACGATTCAACTTACGAAGTCCCAGTGCATCGAGAGTTCTTTTTTGATCAGCCGGAGCACCAATTCTACTTTTAATTTGTTTAACCTTTATAGTCGACATATTTCCTCCTTATCCTCTAAATACTTTTTCAATACTAATACCTCTGTTTTGAGCAACCATACGTGCGTCACGCATTTCACCCAACGCTAGGATAGTAGCTTTCACTAAGTTGTGCGGGTTAGAAGATCCTTTTGACTTAGCCAAAACGTCCGTAATACCAACACTTTCAAGTACTGCACGCATTGCACCACCTGCAACTACACCTGTACCATGAGAAGCAGGTTTGATGAACACTTCTGCACCACCAAACTTAGCAGTCTGTTCATGAGGAACAGTCCCCTTCAGAACAGGCACCTTTGTCAGATTCTTCTTAGCAGATTCAACACCTTTAGCAATAGCTGCGGTTACTTCACCTGCTTTACCAAGACCCCAACCGATGATACCTTCTTCATTACCTACAACCACAATTGCAGAGAAACTAAAAGTTCTACCACCTTTGGTTACTTTGGTTACACGATTAATAGCAACCAAACGGTCTTTCAGTTCTATATCGTTTGTAATCTTAACTCTATTATTAATTGCCATAATGATTAAAATTTAAGTCCACCGTTACGAGCAGCATCAGCTACTTCTTTTACTCTCCCATGATACAAGTAACCATTACGGTCGAAAACAACAGTAGTAATACCTGCTTCCTGAGCTTTCTTAGCGATCAACTCTCCAACCTTTGCAGCTTGTTCTTTCTTGGGTAACTTTTCAGTCATACCTAAAGAAGATGCAGCAGCTAAAGTCTTACCTCCCAAATCGTCGATAAGTTGAACGTAGATCTGCTTATTACTTCTAAATACACTCATACGCGGACGTTCAGCAGTACCTGAAATTTTGTTGCGTACTCTATATTTGATCTTAATTCGTCTTTCTATTTTTGTTGTCATAACATTCTAATTTTATGTAAATTACTTAGCGCCGGCAGATTTACCAGACTTTCTACGAATTTCTTCACCAACAAACTTAATACCTTTACCTTTATACGGCTCGGGCTTACGGAAAGAACGTATCTTAGAGCAAACTTGACCCAGCAATTGTTTATCGCAAGACTCTAAAATAATAAGCGGATTCTTATTTCTTTCAGATTTTGTCTCTACTTTAACTTCAGGAGGCAACTGTATAAAGATATTGTGCGTATACCCCAAAGACAATTCAATAATATTACCTTGGTTAGAAGCACGGTAACCTACACCTACAAGCTCCAATTCTTTTTTATATCCTTCAGATACACCAACTACCATATTGTGTACCAAAGAACGGTACAAGCCATGGAATGCATGCTTTTGTTTGGGATTATCCAACATTGCTTTTTCATTCTCGCTCAAAGTCAGATGACCATCTTCGATGGCGACATTGATAGCAGGATCTACATATTGGCTAAGTTCGCCTTTGGGTCCCTTCACGGTAACCACATTTTCTTTCAGAGTAACTGTTACTCCAGCGGGAATACTAATGGGTAATTTTCCTATTCTTGACATTGCTAATTCCTCCTATTAATATACATAACACAAAACTTCACCACCGATTTTCAGTTCAGCGGCTTCTTTGTTGGTCATTACACCTTTGGAAGTAGATATTATAGCAATACCCAAACCATTAATAACTCGCGGCATGTCCTTATAACCGGTATACTGACGCAAACCCGGAGAAGAAATTCTTTCCAGTTTCTTAATTGCGTTTACTTTGTTAACCGGATCATACTTCAAGGCTACCTTAATTGTACCTTGAGGACCGTCTTCTACAAACTTATAATTAAGAATGTAGCCTTTCTCAAAAAGAATCTTAGTGATTTCTTTTTTCAAATTTGAAGCGGGAACTTCTACAACTCTGTGCTTTGCTTGAATAGCGTTCCGCAACCTCGTCAAATAATCTGCTATTGGATCAGTCATATAATAAAAAATTAAATTAATCAGGCCTACCCTGACAATATTTAAAACAAAAATTACCAGCTTGCTTTCTTAATACCGGGAATAAGACCGTTAGAAGCCATCTCACGGAATTGAATTCTAGAGATACCGAATTGGCGGATATATCCTTTAGGACGACCAGTCAATTTACAACGGTTATGCATACGAATCGGATTAGAATTCTTAGGCAGTTCCTGTAATTTCTGTGCAGCTTCAAAAGCTTCTGCAGGATCACCTGTTCTAACAATTTGTTTCAATGCAGCTCTCTTCTCGGCATATTTGGCTACTAATTTAGCACGTCTTACTTCACGTGCCTTCATTGATTCCTTTGCCATATTATCAATCTTTTTTAGCGTTTTTAAACGGTAAACCGAATTCTTTCAACAAGGCATAACCTTCTTCATCTGTTTGTGCAGAGGTTACAAAGGTAATATTCATTCCGAGAATTCTGGTAATACTATCGATATTAATTTCAGGAAAAATGATTTGTTCCTGAATACCAAGAGTATAGTTACCCTTTCCATCAAACTTACTTTCAATACCCTTGAAGTCACGGATACGAGGAAGAGCTACACGAACCAATTTTTCAAGGAATTCGTACATTCTCTCACGACGCAAAGTCACCATAACGCCAATTGGCATTTTCTTACGCAACTTAAAGTTAGCGATATCTTTACGAGAAATGGTTGCAACAGCTTTCTGACCTGTGATAGCAGTCATTTCATTAATTGCCACTTCGATAATCTTCTTATCAGCAACAGCCATACCCAAACCTTGATTGATAACAATCTTCTTAAGTACGGGTACCTGCATCGAAGAAGAATACTGGAACTGTGATTTCAATGCAGGCGCAATACGCTCTACATATTCTTTCTTAAGGCTTGCAGTATTACTCATTACTTAATCTCCTCTCCTGATTTTTTAGAAACACGTGCAATAGTCTTCTTACCATTTTCACCAATAGTTACTTTACGACTGATACGCGTGGCTTTACCCGTTTTTGGATCTACGGGATTCAAGTTAGACAAATGGATAGAAGCTTCCTGCTTCACAATACCACCCTGAGGGTTCTTTGCATTAGGCTTAGTGCTCTTGGACACCATGTTGATACCTTCAACAATTGCACGATTTTTATCAACAAGAACCTTCAACACACGACCAGTTTTGCCTTTGTCTTCACCAGCATTTACGTAAACTGTATCGCCTTTTTTAATATGTAATTTACTCATTACTTAAATCTTTTACAAAATTAAAGTACTTCAGGAGCGAGTGACACAACTTTCATGTTAGTAGCACGAAGTTCACGAGCTACCGGACCGAAAATACGACTACCTCTAATCTCGCCTGCGTTGTTCAACAACACACAAGCATTATCATCAAAACGTATATAAGAACCATCGGGACGACGGATTTCTTTCTTAGTACGTACGATCAAAGCTTTAGACACTGCACCTTTTTTAATATCACTTGAAGGGATGACACTCTTTACTGAAACAACAATCACGTCCCCCACTGAAGCATAACGACGACCCGTACCGCCCAAAACGCGAATACAGAGAGCTTCTTTTGCTCCACTGTTATCACATACTGTAATTCTGGATTCTACTTGTATCATAATTACTTAGCTCTTTCAATTATTTCTACCAATCTCCATCTTTTAGTCTTGCTCAAAGGACGAGTCTCCATAATAAGTACAGTATCACCGATATTGCACTCATTCTTTTCATCATGAGCATGGTACTTCTTAGTCTTGCTAACGAACTTACCATATATGGGGTGTTTTTCTTTAAACTTAGCTGCTACTGTAATGGTTTTATCCATCTTATTGCTCAGCACAACCCCAGTTCTTTCTTTTCTTAAATTTCTTGCTTCCATCAAGCTCATCATTTATTGTTAAGTTCTCTTTGGCGTAATTCTGTTTTCATACGCGCAATAGTCCTGCGTAATTGTTTGATCTGAGCAGGATTATCCAAAGGAGAAATAGAATGATTTAAAACCATTTGATTATAGTTTGTCACTTCTGCCTCTACTCTTTCTACCAGATCATTGGTAGGTATTTCTTTAATTTCTGCTATTTTCATATCCATTACGCATTTTGATTTTGAATATCATAATCACGTCTTACAACAAATTTCGTTGTAATAGGAAGCTTTTGTGCAGCTAAGCGCAAAGCTTCTTTTGCGATTTCATAAGATACCCCTTCAGCTTCGATAATAATTCTTCCCGGAGTAACAGGGGCTACAAAGCCCTCTGGAGCACCCTTACCTTTACCCATACGTACATCTGCAGGTTTTCTGGTAATAGGTTTATCCGGAAAAATACGAATCCAAATTTGTCCTTGACGTTGCATATATCTTGTCACTGCAATACGAGCAGCTTCAATCTGACGGCCTGTAATCCATTTTGTTTCCAAAGCCTTAATTCCAAAAGAACCGAAAGCCAACTGATTACCTCTTTGGGCAATACCTTTTTGACGGCCTTTTTGTTGTCTTCTGAATTTTGTCTTTTTCGGTTGTAACATAATTCCTAAAAATTCAAATTCGTTTAGCGATTATTTTTCTTTCTTTTGAAGTTCTTTCCGCCATTGTTTCCGCTATTGCTTCCACGACCACTTTCTTTGCTTTGCGTAAAGTTCGGAGCTAATTCTCTCTTACCAAAAACTTCACCTCTACAGATCCAAACTTTAATACCGAGAAGACCAACTTTCGTCAATGCTTCTGCATGACAGTAGTCGATATCTGCTCTGAAAGTGTGCAACGGAGTTCTTCCTTCCTTATACATTTCAGAACGGGCCATTTCAGCTCCATTCAAACGTCCTGAAATCTGAATTTTGATACCTTCAGCACCCATACGCATAGTATTGGCGATAGCCATTTTAATGGCACGGCGATAGGCAATCTTTCCCTCTACCTGACGGGCGATGTTATTAGCAACAATAACAGCATCCAACTCAGGTCTTTTCACTTCGAAGATATTGATCTGAATATCCTTATCGGTAACCTTCTTCAACTCTTCTTTCAACTTATCAACTTCTTGGCCACCTTTACCGATAATAATACCCGGACGTGCAGTACAAACGGTAATAGTCACGAGTTTCAGTGTACGTTCAATTACGATTCTTGATACACTAGCTTTTGCAAGTCTAGCGTTCAAATATTTACGAATCTTGCTATCTTCCAGCAGAGAATCGCCGTAATTATTTCCACCATACCAATTGGAATCCCATCCTCTGATAATTCCTAAACGGTTGCTTATTGGATTAACTTTTTGTCCCATTTACCTTAATTTTGATCTTCGTTATTACTTTTAGAACCAACGAACAACGTTACGTGATTTGAACGCTTACGAATTCTGTAACCTCTACCCTGCGGAGCCGGTCTCATTCTCTTGAGTGTAGCACCACCATCAACAAAAATCTTTGTTACGAATAACTCGCCACTTTCAGCTTTACGTTCGTTTTTCTGCTCCCAGTTAGCAATTGCAGAGCGCAGTAATTTCTCAACTCTGGCAGCTGCTTCTTTTGAAGAAAACTTCAAAACGCCAAGTGCTCTGTTCACTTCCATCCCGCGAATCATGTCAGCCACGAGACGCATTTTGCGAGGGGAAGTAGGAACATTCTGCAACTTTGCAAAATACATGGTCTTAAGGGCTTCTTTTCTTTTTTCAGCCGATATTTTTTTTCTTGCTCCCATTATATTTATACTTTATTATTTCAGATAAATCCTGTTATTTTTTCTTGTTACCAGCGTGTCCTCTGAAAGTACGAGTTGGAGCAAATTCGCCCAACTTATGACCTACCATATTTTCGGTAACGTATACAGGAATAAATTTATTTCCGTTATGAACTGCAACTGTATGGCCTACGAAATCAGGCGAAATCATTGAAGCTCTGGCCCAAGTCTTAACAACAACTTTCTTGCCTGATTCATTCATAGCAAGAACTTTCTTCTCAAGCTTAACGTTAATATACGGACCTTTTTTTAATGAACGACTCATAGTTTACTCAATTAATCAGATTACTTCTTTCTTCTCTCAATAATATACTTAGACGATTGTTTCTTCGGAGCTCTTGTCTTAAGTCCCTTAGCGTACAATCCCTTACGAGATCTTGGGTGTCCTCCTGAAGCACGTCCTTCACCACCACCCATCGGGTGATCAACCGGGTTCATAACAACACCACGGTTACGCGGGCGACGACCCATCCAACGAGAGCGTCCAGCTTTACCTGAACTTTCCAATCCATGATCTGAGTTACCAACACTACCGATAGTAGCTTTACAAGTGCTAAGTATTTGTCTAACTTCGCCTGAAGGTAATTTGATAACACAATATTTACCTTCTCTTGAAGTCAACTGAGCAAAATTACCAGCTGAACGAACCAAAGCTGCACCTTGACCCGGACGTAATTCAATGTTATGAATTACAGTACCAACCGGAATATTCTGAAGAGGAAGTGCATTACCGATTTCCGGAGCAGCACTCTCACCTGACATTAAAGTCGCACCTACTTGCAATCCATTGGGAGCAATTATATATCTTTTTTCTCCATCTGCATAAAACAACAAAGCGATACGAGCCGAGCGATTCGGATCATATTCAATTGTTTTAACCACTGCAGGTACACCGTCCTTATTTCTCTTGAAATCTACAATTCTAATAATCTTCTTATGACCACCACCAATATAGCGCATAGTCATCTTACCTTCGCTATTACGACCACCTGAAGATTTCTTGCCAAAAACAAGAGATTTTTCTGGTACCCGCGCAGTAATTTCCTCAAAGGTACCAATAATTTTATGTCTTTGCCCCGGTGTTGTGGGCTTAAATTTACGTACTGCCATTTCTTTTAAATATTGCTATAAAAATCAATAGTATCTCCTTCTTTCAACGTAACGATTGCTTTTTTATACGCATTCGTACGACCATTGATGATACCTGCTTTTGTATAACGGCTTTTGTTTTTACCGGCATACTTAACTGTATTTACATCAACTACCGTAACGTTATATAAGGCTTCAACTTCACTCTTAATTTCCAATTTGTTAGCATCAGGACGTACAATAAAGCCGAAACGGTTATTCGTCTTATCTGTAATTGCTGTCATTTTCTCTGTTACTAACGGTTTAATAATAATTCCCATTATTTAAGCCTCCTTTTTACATTAAGATATTGCCAATAGCCGAAAGAGCGCTTTCAGTAAACACAACAACCCCAGCATTCAACACTCTGTAAGTATTTAATCCTGAGATAGTCTGTACATTTGCACTTTCCACGTTACGAGCCGACAAATATACATTTTTATTTGCTTCTGGTAAAATCACAAGCAGCTTTTTATCAGAAACTTTAAGATTTTTTGTCATTGCAACAAAATCTTTCGTTTTCGGAGCTTCGAAATTGAAGTCTTCTACAACAACAACCGCATTATTCTGTGCTTTATATGCTAAAGCTGACTTACGAGCTAATGTCTTTACTTTTTTATTTAACTTGAAGTAGTAATCTCTCGGTTTAGGACCGAAAACACGAGCACCACCAACAAGTACTGGTGAGTTCATGTCACCACGACGTGCACCACCGCCGCCTTTTTGACGACCAATCTTGCGAGTAGAGCCACTAATCTCGCTTCTTTCTTTTGATTTATGTGTACCCTGACGCTGATTAGCCATAAATTGCTTTACGTCCAAATAGATAGCATGGTCGTTGGGCTCAATTCCGAAGATAGATTCGTTTAACGTAATCTTTCTCCCAGTGTCTTCACCTTTAATGTTATATACGTTAACTTCCATTATTTCTCAATTATTACGATTGAACCTTTGCAACCGGGAACAGACCCCTTAATCAAAAGAAGGTTGTGATCCGGAAGAACCTTTAATACCTGTAAGTTTTGAACAGTCACTCTATCACCGCCAAGTTGACCACCCATGCGCATTCCTTTAAATACTTTTGCAGGGTATGAACAAGCACCGATAGAACCCGGCTTACGAGCACGGTTGTGCTGACCGTGAGTAGTCTGACCTACGCCACCAAAACCATGTCTTTTAACTACACCTTGAAAACCCTTACCTTTAGAAGTTCCGATAACATCAACGAAAGTTGCATCATTAAACAATTCTACGGTAACAGTATCACCCAGATTTAACTCTGTTTCAAATTCTTTGAACTCAGCCAAGTGTTTCTTGGGAGTTACTCCAGCCTTCTTAAAATGCCCCATCAACGGCTTAGTTGTATGCTTTTCCTTTTTATCCTGGAAGCCCAACTGAACAGCTGCATAGCCATCTTTTTCAACACTCTTAACTTGAGTAACAACACAAGGACCTGCTTCGATAACAGTGCATGGTACATTCTTACCCTCGGCACTGAAAACGGATGTCATTCCGATTTTTTTTCCTAATAATCCTGGCATTTCACTTAAAATTTAAATACTAAACTTTGATTTCTACTTCCACACCACTCGGTAACTCCAACTTCATCAGAGCGTCTACAGTCTTAGCTGTTGAGCTATAAATGTCGATCAGTCTCTTATAAGAAGAGAGTTCAAACTGTTCACGTGACTTCTTGTTTACGAAAGTCGAACGGTTCACAGTAAAGATACGCTTATGCGTAGGGAGAGGAATCGGACCGCTAACGATGGCGCCCGTTGCCTTCACCGTTCTTACAATCTTCTCAGCTGACTTGTCAACCAAGTTGTGGTCGTAAGATTTCAATTTAATTCTAATTTTTTGACTCATTAGTTTTATTAATTATTAAAGTTATAATAAGATAAAATTCCGCAGGCTAAGAGTCATTCGCTAGCCTACGGACTTTTAAGTTTTTTAGATCAAATCAGCACGTCCTTTTACCTCTTCCAATACTGCCTTAGCAATAGAGTTGGAAAGCTGGGCGTGATGAGAATATACCATTGATGAAGTAGCACGACCGGAAGTAATAGTACGTAATGCAGTTACATAGCCAAACATTTCAGCCAACGGAACCATAGCCTTCACAATACGAGCACCCGAACGACTAGATTCCATGCCTTCTACCTGACCACGACGTTTGTTCAAGTCACCGATAACATCACCCATATTCTCTTCCGGAGTTACAACCTCCAGCTTCATAATAGGTTCCATCAGCACGGGACCCGCCTTAGCGCAAGCATTCTTATACGCCTGAATAGCACAAATCTCAAAAGACAACTGGTCAGAGTCAACCGGGTGGAATGAACCATCAAGCAGAGTCACCTTCAGTGAATCCAACGGATAGCCGGCCAAAACGCCGTTTTTCATTGCAGTAGTGAAACCTTTCTGTACAGATGGAATAAATTCCTTAGGAATATTACCACCTTTCACTTCGTCAATAAACTGCAAACCGCCTTGAGTAAAGTCTTCATCAACCGGGCCAATATTCACGATAATATCCGCAAACTTACCACGACCACCAGACTGTTTCTTATAAACTTCACGTAAGTTAACTGTCTTCGTAATAGCTTCCTTGTAATTAACCTGAGGTTTACCTTGATTACATTCTACCTTAAACTCACGTTTCAGACGGTCAATAATAATATCCAAGTGAAGCTCACCCATACCAGAAATAACCGTCTGGCCAGTCTGCTCATCAGTCTTCACAGTAAACGTCGGATCTTCTTCAGCCAATTTAGCCAAACCGTTAGACAGCTTGTCCATATCTTTCTGAGTCTTTGGTTCTACTGCAATACCAATAACCGGTTCCGGGAAATCCATAGATTCCAATACAATCGGTGCATCTTCATCACACAAGGTATCACCAGTATGAATATCTTTAAAACCAACACCTGCACCAATATCACCAGCACCAATAACCTCAACCGGGTTCTGCTTATTTGAGTGCATCTGGAACAAACGAGATACACGTTCTTTCTTACCAGAACGAGAGTTGTAAATATAAGAACCAGCTTCTATTTTACCCGAATAAACACGGAAGAAAGTCAAACGACCTACATAGGGGTCAGTTGCAATCTTAAATGCTAAAGCAGAAGTCTTTTCGTCATCACTAGGCTTACGATCTTCTTCAGCTCCTGTTTCAGGATTTGTACCAATTACATTTTCAGTATCCAATGGAGACGGCAAGAATGCACAAACATAGTCAAGCAAAGTCTGTACGCCCTTATTCTTGAATGATGAACCACACAACATCGGAACAACCGCCATCTGCACTGTAGCATTGCGAAGAGCTCTCAATACTTCTTCTTCTGTAATAGTAGAAGGATCATCGAAATATTTTTCCATCAAAGCATCGTCAAACTCCGCCACTTTTTCAAGCATTTTGTCTCTCCACTCGTTAGCCTCGTCTACCAGATTAGCAGGGATTTCTTCTACTGTATAGTCAGCACCCATTGTTTCATCATGCCAATAGATAGCTTTCATCTTAATAAGATCCACCAGACCTTTAAAAGATTCCTCAGCACCAATAGGAATAACTATCGGACACGGATTAGCTCCCAAAACAGCCTTCATCTGGCGCACAACCTCAAAGAAGTCAGCACCTGAACGGTCCATCTTATTCACATAAGCAATACGTGGCACATTATATTTATCAGCCTGGCGCCATACAGTCTCAGACTGCGGTTCAACTCCACCTACTGCACAATATGCAGCAACAGCACCATCCAAGATACGCAAAGAACGCTCTACTTCAGCAGTGAAGTCAACGTGTCCCGGAGTATCAATCAAGTTGATTTTATAAGTATCACCTGCATATTTCCAACGAGTTGTAGTAGCAGCAGAGGTGATAGTAATACCACGTTCTTGCTCCTGTGCCATCCAGTCCATTGTAGCAGCACCATCATGCACTTCTCCAATTTTGTGAGTCAAACCCGTATAGAACAGGATACGTTCAGAGGTAGTTGTTTTTCCGGCATCGATGTGAGCCATGATACCAATATTACGCGTCAAATGTAAATCTTGCTTAGCCATTTTTTTAATTCCTTTTACTTTAAGTTTTTAATCTATCGGTTATTCTTATAGTATTAGAATCTAAAATGAGCAAATGCACGGTTAGCTTCAGCCATTCTATGCATATCTTCTTTACGTTTGTAAGCACCACCTTGTTCATTATACGCATCCATGATCTCAGCAGCTAACTTATCAGCCATTGATTTACCACCACGCTTGCGAGCAAAAATAATCAAGTTCTTCATTGATACTGACTCCTTACGATCCGGACGTATTTCAGTCGGAACCTGAAATGTAGCACCACCTACACGACGAGATTTAACCTCAACTTGCGGAGTCACATTATCCAAAGCCTTTTTCCAAATTTCAAGGGCAGACTTTTCTTCGTTAGGAAGTTTTGCTTTTACTGTTTCCAAAGCGGCGTAGAAGATTTCATAAGAGGTGTTCTTCTTTCCGTCATACATCAGATGGTTTACGAATTTTGAAACCTTTTGATCATTAAACACGGGATCCGGCAGGATAACGCGTTTTTTTGGTTTTGCTTTTCTCATTTGTTTGAAAGAATAATGTTTTTCGTTTTTGGTTGTTTACTTCTTGACTTCTTCAACTCCCCCTCCGGAGAATTTACTCAACCTTTAGCATTTCCAATAAACTAAAACGTAAGTTATTACTTTTAATTTAACTGTTTACAGTGTAGGGCTATCTATTATTTTTTCTTACCCGGTGCAGCTTGCTGTCCTGGTTTCGGACGCTTAGTTCCGTATTTAGAACGTCTTTGAGTACGACCTGCAACACCTGCAGTATCCAATGTACCACGGACAATGTGATAACGTACACCCGGAAGGTCTTTAACACGACCACCACGTACTAATACAATAGAGTGCTCCTGCAAGTTGTGTCCTTCTCCCGGAATGTAAGAGTTCACCTCTTTACCATTGGTCAAACGTACACGTGCAACTTTACGCATTGCAGAATTCGGTTTTTTCGGAGTGGTTGTATACACTCTCACGCAAACGCCACGTCTTTGAGGACATGAATCAAGAGCCGGTGATTTACTTTTCTCCACCAACACCTCGCGTCCTTTTCTTACTAATTGCTGAATTGTAGGCATTTTAATTGTTTTTAATTATATATTATTATTATATTAATTTCGTAGCTATACACTTTTGGGCTGCAAAAATACGAATAATATTTGAATAATCAATGCACTACAAGTTTTTTTTTAATTTTAAGCTTCCCCTTTGACATTCGTCATAGGCGGAATTGGCTGTTCATCCAACAACCTGATAGGACCAAATGTGCGTTCATATTTACCGATATTTTCTTCCAAAGCACGCAATAGTCTCTTAGTATGTTCCGGTGCCAACACAATACGGGATTTTACACCAGCTTTAGGTATTCCCGGCATCACCCGTACAAAATCAACAATAAACTCAGAGCTGGAGTGTGTAATCACAGCTAAATTGGCATATATCCCCTGCGCAATATCTTCTTTCAGTTCAATTTGTAATTGATTATTCATTTCCTGATTTTCCATTTTCGCTTTATGTTTAGAATTTAAATATTCAAAGGTAAGAATAATATTTTATTCCAAAAACAAAAGAGGAGACATCCTTTTAAAGACATCTCCTCTTTCCTATTTAATAATCAATTGACTGTATTTATTACATCTTATTCTTCAACATCCATTGAGTTATAATCAAGAACCGTTTTCTTATTTGCAAGGATACGGTCATATTCCTCTTTGGAGCCAACAATTATCTTTTCATATTCACGCTGACCAGTACCGGCAGGTATCAAGTGACCGCAGATAACGTTCTCTTTCATACCTTCCAACTTATCAATCTTACCATTGATGGCAGCTTCGTTCAAAACCTTTGTAGTTTCCTGGAATGAAGCAGCTGACATGAAGCTTGAAGTTTGCAGAGCAGCACGAGTTATACCCTGAAGAATCTGAGTAGAAGTTGCAGGAACAGCATCACGTACTTCAACTGGTTTCAAGTCACGGCGTTTCAGCATACTGTTTTCATCACGTAATTTGCGAGCAGTAACAATCTGTCCCGGCTGCAAATTCTGAGAATCACCAGCATCAACAACGACCTTCTTACCCCAGATACGATCATTTTCTTCCATGAACTCCAACTTATCCACTACCTGTTGTTCCAGGAAGCGGGTATCGCCCGGTTCATCAATTTCAACTTTACGCATCATCTGGCGAACTATAATTTCAAAGTGCTTATCATTAATCTTCACACCCTGCAGACGATATACATCCTGTACTTCATTCACAATATATTCCTGTACAGCCGTAGGACCTTTAATAGCCAAAATATCAGCAGGAGTTGTAGCACCGTCAGACAATGGAGTTCCAGCGCGTACATAGTCGTTCTCTTGTACCAGAATCTGTTTTGACAACGGTACCAGATACTTCTTAACTTCACCAGTCTTAGAAGTTACGACTATTTCACGATTACCACGTTTAACCTTACCCATTGTAACCTCACCATCAATTTCAGAAACAACAGCAGGATTAGACGGATTACGAGCCTCAAACAACTCTGTTACACGTGGAAGACCACCCGTGATATCACCAGCCTTACCAACTGCACGAGGTATTTTCACGATAACTTCACCGGCTTTTACCTTTTGCTTGTTTTCGACAACAACGTGACCACCCACAGGGAGGTTATATGTACGAATCAAGTCACCGTCTTCTGTCATAATGTGAGCTGTCGGAACTTTCGTCTTATCCTTAGACTCAATGATGATAATTTCGCGCAGACCGGTAGACTCATCAGATTCCACCTTATAGGTGACATTCTCGATAACACCTTCAAACTCAATCCTACCTGTAGCTTCCGTTATAATAACAGCGTTGAACGGATCCCAGCGGGCAATCATCTTACCTTTTTCTACGACCTCACCATCAGCTGCATAAAGAGTAGAACCATAAGGTACATTATGAGTAGAAAGAACAATACCAGTATTCACATCCACAAAGCGTACTTCAGCCAAACGACCTACTACCACCTTTGCCGGTTCACCAGCTTCATCTACAACATCTACAGTACGAAGTTCTTCAAATTCCAAACGTGCCGGATTCTTAGCTGTGATACTTGCATTGGCTGCAATATTGGCAGCCGTACCACCGGCATGGAAAGTACGCAACGTCAACTGTGTACCCGGCTCACCGATAGACTGTGCAGCAATTACACCAACAGCCTCACCTCTCTGAACCATCTGGCTCGTTGCAAGATTACGTCCATAACATTTTGCACAAACACCCTTCTTCGATTCGCAGGTCAATACAGAACGTATTTCAACACTTTCAATCGGAGAATCCTGAATCTTCTTAGCAACTTCTTCGGTTATTTCTTCACCACCTGCAACAAGTAATTCACCCGTTGTAGGATGAACAATATCATGTACAGATACACGACCAAGGATACGCTCATACAGTGTAGCAATGATTTCATCATTGTTCTTCAAGTCTGTACAAACCAATCCACGGAGCGTACCGCAGTCTTCTTCATTAATAATCACATCATGAGATACGTCAACCAGACGACGAGTCAGATATCCGGCATCAGCCGTTTTCAACGCCGTATCCGCCAAACCTTTACGAGCACCGTGGGTAGAGATAAAATACTCCAACACCGAAAGACCTTCCTTAAAGTTTGAAAGAATCGGGTTTTCAATAATCTGACCACCCTCTGCACCTGCCTTCTGCGGTTTTGCCATCAAACCACGCATACCGGACAACTGACGAATCTGTTCTTTAGAACCACGAGCACCGGAATCCAGCATCATATATACAGCATTGAATCCTTGGTCATCACTCGAAATGGTCTTCATCAATATATTAGACAACTCTGAATTAACATGTGTCCAAATATCGATCACCTGGTTGTAACGTTCATTATTGGTAATGAAGCCCATGTTATAGTTGTTGATAACCTGCTCAACTTCATCATATCCTTTCTGCACCAATGCCTCTTTTTGTTCCGGAATGATAATATCACCCAAGTTGAATGACAAACCACCCTTAAAGGCCATTTGATAACCTAAATTCTTTATACCATCAAGGAAGTCGGCAGCTTTAGCCACACCACATACCTTAATTACATCACTAATAATATCACGAAGTGATTTCTTAGAAATAATGGTATTGATATAACCAGCTTCAGGGGGAACAATTTCGTTAACAATTACACGACCTACAGAAGTGTCATGCATCATTACGTCAACAACGTTTCCATTCTCGTCCACATCCTTCACAACAACGCTGATCGGAGCATGAATATCAACTTTACCCTCATTGTAAGCAATCAAAGCTTCTTCCGGACCATAGAATATCAAGCCTTCGCCTTTTGCACCCTTACGTAATTTAGTAATGTAGTACAAACCAAGCACCATATCCTGAGAAGGTACAGTAATAGGAGCACCATTCGCCGGGTTCAAGATATTATGAGATTGAAGCATCAACATCTGAGCCTCCAGAACAGCTTCATTACTCAACGGCAAGTGAACAGCCATCTGGTCACCGTCAAAGTCAGCATTGAAAGCCGTACATGCCAATGGGTGCAGCTGAATAGCTTTTCCTTCAATCATCTTAGGCTGAAACGCCTGAATACCCAAACGGTGCAATGTCGGTGCACGGTTCAACAGTACCGGATGACCTTTCATTACATGTTCCAGAATATCCCAGATAACAGCTTCTTTACGATCTACAATCTTCTTGGCACTCTTCACGGTCTTCACAATACCACGTTCAATCAACTTACGTATAATGAACGGTTTGTACAGTTCAGCTGCCATCAATTTAGGAATACCACATTCACCCATTCTTAATTCCGGACCAACAACGATTACCGAACGTGCAGAGTAGTCAACACGTTTACCCAACAGGTTCTGACGGAAACGACCTTGCTTACCTTTCAAACTATCAGAAAGAGATTTCAAAGGGCGGTTAGCATCCGTTTTTACTGCACTGGATTTACGTGAGTTATCGAACAAAGAATCAACAGCTTCCTGTAACATACGTTTTTCATTACGCAAAATTACTTCAGGAGCTTTGATCTCAATGAGTCTCTTCAGACGATTATTACGAATAATTACACGACGATAAAGGTCATTCAAGTCAGAAGTAGCAAAACGACCACCATCCAACGGAACCAACGGACGAAGTTCGGGTGGAATAACCGGTACAATACGTACGATCATCCATTCCGGCTTGTTACGTCCACGAGATGCACGGAATGATTCAACAACCTGAAGACGCTTCAAAGCCTCATTCTTACGTTGTTGAGAAGCGTCGTTACCAGCACGGTGACGCAATTCATAAGACAATGCATCCAAATCCAAACGGGCCAGCAAGTCATAAATGGCTTCGGCACCCATCTTAGCTATGAATTTATTAGGGTCTGAATCTTCCAGGAATTGATTGTCTTTCGGCAACTTCTCCATCAAATCCAGATATTCTTCTTCCGAGAGCAAATCATATTCAGCAATCTCACCTGACATCACACCAGCCTGGATTACCACATAACGCTCATAATAGATAATAGAATCAAGTTTCTTTGTAGGCAAACCCAACAAATAACCAATCTTATTAGGAAGCGAACGGAAATACCAGATATGAGCTACCGGCACAACCAACTGAATGTGTCCCATACGCTCACGACGTACTTTTTTCTCTGTCACTTCCACACCACAACGGTCGCAGACAATACCTTTGTAACGGATACGTTTGTACTTACCGCAATGACATTCATAATCCTTGATAGGACCAAAAATGCGCTCACAGAACAAACCGTCACGTTCAGGCTTATACGTACGATAGTTGATAGTTTCAGGCTTTAAAACTTCACCACTCGAATTCTCAAGGATTTCTTCCGGAGAAGCCAAACCAATAGAGATCTTCGAGAAATTACTCTTTATCTTGTTATCTTTTCTAAAAGCCATACTTTATTATATATAATTGAAAATTGACAATTGAATATTGAGAATTAATAGTTGAGAGCAAATAGATTATCACTCCCAACTACTAATTATAGATTTATTCCAGATTGATGCTAAGACCCAGACCTCTCAACTCATGCAACAATACATTGAGTGATTCTGGAATACCAGGTTGCGGCATCGGTTCACCCTTCACAATTGCTTCATAAGCTTTAGAACGGCCTACAACGTCATCGGATTTGATAGTCAAAATTTCCTGCAGAATGTGCGCAGCACCGAATGCTTCAAGCGCCCAAACTTCCATTTCTCCGAAACGCTGACCACCGAACTGTGCCTTACCACCCAACGGCTGTTGAGTAATCAGAGAGTACGGACCGATAGAACGCGCGTGCATCTTATCTTCAACCATGTGGCCCAACTTCAACATATAGGTAACACCAACCGTAGCATGCTGATCAAACGGCTCACCCGTACCACCATCATACAATTTTGTCTTACCATAACGTGGCAAACCAGCCTTGTCAGTCCACTCATTCAAGTCATCCAATGTAGCACCGTCAAAAATAGGAGTTGCAAACTTAACACCCAAATTCTTACCGGCACGACCTAATACAGCCTCGAATATCTGACCGATGTTCATACGAGAAGGCACACCCAACGGATTCAATACAATATCTACCGGAGTACCATCAGCGAGGAACGGCATATCTTCCTGACGGACAACACGAGAAACAATACCCTTGTTACCGTGACGACCAGCCATCTTATCACCTACACCAATCTTGCGTTTCTTAGCGATATACACTTTCGCCATCTGAATGATACCAGCAGGAAGTTCATCACCAATGGTAATAGCAAACTTCTTACGTTTCAGTTCTGCATCCAGTTCCTTATATTTCTTGATGAAGTTCATCACCAAATCACGAATCATACCGTTGATACGGTCGTCATTCGTCCAGTTACTCAACTGAATTGAAGTAAAGTCCAGATCACCGAAATCAGAAGGAGAGAATTTGGCACCTTTTGAAATAATATCAGCGCCCATATAATCTTTCACACCCTCCGATACATAATTTTCTGTCAACTTCAACAGCTTTCTGATCAAGACACCTCTTAAATCAGCAACTTTTGCATCGAATTCATCATCAATCTTCGGCAATAAAGCCTTATCTGCCAATTTGGAACTACGGCTCTTGATTACACGGGAGAACAAACGCTTGTCGATAACAACACCTTTCAAAGAAGGAGAAGCTTTCAACGAAGCATCTTTCACATCACCTGCTTTATCACCGAAAATTGCACGAAGCAATTTTTCTTCCGGTGACGGATCAGACTCACCTTTCGGTGTAATCTTACCAATCAAAATATCACCCGGTTGGATGCGAGCACCCACACGTACGATACCATTCTCGTCCAAATCTTTAGTAGCTTCTTCACTCACATTCGGAATATCGGAAGTCAATTCTTCCATACCGCGTTTCGTTTCACGAACCTCCAGTGAATATTCTTCTACATGAATTGAAGTCAATATATCTTCACGAACTACGCGTTCATTCAATACGATAGCATCCTCATAGTTATAACCCTTCCACGGCATGTAAGCTACTAACAAATTCTTACCCAAAGCCAACTCACCTTTTTCCGTAGAATAACCCTCTGTCAAAATCTGCCCCTTCGTTACACGCTGGCCAATTTCACAAATAGGACGAAGGTCAATCGTCATATTCTGGTTTGTACGACGCCATTTCGGAATACGGTATTCTTTCAAAGCCGGTTCGAAACTTACAAATTCTTCGTCTTCCGTACGATCGTACAAAATACGAATAGTAGTAGCATCCACAAAGTCTATTACACCATCACCTTCAGCAGTAATCTGCGTCCGAGAATCGCGTACCAACTGACGTTCGATACCTGTACCAACAATAGGAGCTTCACTCTTCAACAAAGGAACTGCCTGACGCATCATGTTTGACCCCATCAACGCACGGTTAGCATCATCATGTTCCAAGAAAGGAATCAAAGATGCAGCAATAGAAGCAATCTGCTGAGGAGAAACGTCCATCAATTCCACTTCATCCGGAGTTACAACCGGATAGTCAGCATCTTGGCGGGCCTTTACTTTATCACGAATGAAAGTACCATCATCATTCAAAGGAGCATTACCCTGAGCAATAATCTTGCCTTCTTCTTCTTCCGCAGTCAAATATGCCAAACCTGCATCAGAAAGGTCTACCTTACCATTTTCAACCTTACGATACGGAGTTTCAATGAAACCAAGCACATTAATCTTAGCGAACACACACAAAGAAGAGATCAAACCAATGTTCGGTCCTTCCGGTGTTTCAATCGGACAAAGACGACCATAGTGAGTATAGTGAACGTCGCGTACCTCAAATCCGGCACGCTCACGCGACAAACCACCAGGACCAAGGGCAGACATACGACGTTTATGCGTAATTTCAGCCAACGGATTCGTCTGGTCCATAAACTGGGACAAAGCATTCGTTCCGAAGAATGAGTTGATCACGGAAGAAATAGTCTTGGCATTAATTAAGTCAATCGGAGTAAACACTTCATTATCGCGCACATTCATACGCTCACGGATCGTACGTGACATACGAGCCAAACCTATTGCAAACTGGTTAGACAATTGCTCACCTACAGTACGCACACGACGGTTACTCAAGTGGTCAATATCATCCACATCAGCTTTTGAGTTAATCAACTCAATCAGATACTTGATAATCTCAATGATATCTTCCTTGGTCAGAACGCGCACGTCCATATCAGTCGTCAGGTTCAACTTCTTGTTGATTCTGTAACGGCCTACATCACCCAAGTCATATCTCTTTTCAGAGAAGAACAGATTGTTGATAACTTCACGTGCACTGGCATCATCGGCTGGGTCTGCATTACGCAACTGACGATAGATATACAGTACTGCTTCTTTTTCTGAGTTACTCGGGTCTTTCTGAAGCGTATTATATATGATAGAGTAGTCAGATTGATTCGGTTCTTCCTTGTGCACAAGAATGTTTTGAACGCCTGACTCTAAAATAATATCAACATGTTCCGGTTCGATAACTGTTTCACGGTCTATAACAACCTCATTACGCTCAATAGAAACAACTTCACCGGTATCTTCGTCTACAAAATCCTCAATCCATGTTTTCAATACACGAGCCGCTAACTTACGTCCCAGCACTCTTTTGAGATTCGTCTTATTGACTTTAATGTCTTCGGCCAAATTGAAAATTTCAAGAATATCCTTATCATTCTCAAAACCGATAGCTCTCAGCAAAGTAGTAACGGGTAACTTCTTCTTACGGTCAATGTACGCATACATGACATTGTTAATATCAGTAGCAAACTCAATCCATGAACCTTTAAACGGAATGATACGGGCAGAATAAAGTTTGGTACCATTAGCATGTACGCTCTGACCGAAGAATACGCCTGGAGAACGGTGAAGCTGAGATACAACCACACGTTCCGCACCGTTTATGACGAAAGTCGCCTTATCCGTCATATAAGGAATAGGACCAAGGAATACGTCCTGAATAACGGTATCAAAATCCTCATGATCGGGATCTGTACAGTATAATTTCAATTTTGCTTTCAAAGGCACACTATAAGTAAGCCCTCGCTCTATACAATCATCGATTGTATAACGCGGCGGATCAATATAGTAGTCCAAAAACTCAAGAACAAAATTGTTTCTTGTATCAGCAATGGGGAAGTTTTCAGCAAATACTTTATACAGTCCCTCGTTCTTACGCTTTTCGGGTGGGGTATCCAGTTGTAAAAAGTCTTTGAATGACTTCAATTGTACTTCCAAAAAATCCGGATATTCAAGTGGATTTTTAGTCGAAGCAAAATTAATTCTTTGGTTTACAGTATTTGAAGACATCTGTTAATGGATTTGTAGAACTTAATTTTAAATATATACACAAAAAGGTTAAGAACCCTCTTCAGAAGGGTTCTTAACCGAATTACCTGATTTACAGGCTAATGTTATTTAAGTTCAACTTCAGCTCCAGCTTCTTCCAATGTTTTCTTCAATGATTCTGCTTCGTCTTTAGCCAAACCTTCTTTAACTACGCTAGGAGCACCGTCTACCATGTCCTTAGCTTCTTTCAAGCCAAGACCACAAGCTTCCTTCACGGCCTTAACAACCTGAAGTTTAGCTGCACCAGCGCTCTTCAATACTACATCAAAAGAAGTCTTTTCTTCAGCGGCAGCAGCACCACCAGCTGCAGGACCAGCAGCAACAGCTACAGCTGCAGCAGCAGGTTCAATACCATATTCTTCTTTAAGGATAGTTGCAAGTTCATTAACTTCTTTTACTGTCAAGTTAACTAATTGTTCTGCAAAAGCTTTCAAATCTGCCATTTTTGTATGATTTTAATTGTTTAATTACTAATTTGTTTATGAAAAATTTATTCGGGACGTTCACCAAGAGTTTTGAGAACTCCGTGAATGGTGTTTCCACCTGATTGGAGAGCAGAAATAACATTCTTGGCCGGTGACTGCAGCAAAGCAACGATATCGGCAATAACTTCATTCTTACTCTTAATACTAACGAGAGCATCCAACTGGTCAGCACCAACATAGAAGCTTTCTTCTGCATATGCAGCTTTCAGTCCGGGAATACCGTCTTTAGCTTTTGCTTTGATCAACTTAGCAGGTAAGTTGGCAGTATTACAGAACATAATAGCTGTAGTACCTTTCAAGCAACCATAAAGCGGAGAATAATCTTCTTCCAGACTTTCCAATGCTTTGTGAAGCAATGTATTCTTAATCAGCATCAATTTGATGTCCGATTTGAAACATTCTCTTCTCAACGCGCTTGTAGCAGCAGCGTTCATCGCAGTGATGTCTATCAAATAGAAGTGACTATATTCCTTTACTGTAGCAGCAATCTGCTCAATAATCGTACTTTTATCTTCCTTTCTCATTATTACTCCGTTTTATTAGATTTCTTCTACTGATTTCGGGTCAATCTTGATACCTGCACTCATTGTGCTAGAAAGATAAATACTCTTAATATATGTACCCTTGGCTGCAGTCGGTTTCAATTTATTCAAAGTAGAGATGAATTCCTTCGCATTATCACGAATTTGATCAACGCCAAATGAAACTTTACCGATAGAAGTATGAACAATACCACTCTTATCAACTTTGAAGTCGATCTTACCTTGTTTTACTTCTCTTACAGCTTTAGCAACATCCATAGTTACAGTACCACTCTTCGGGTTAGGCATCAATCCACGAGGACCGAGCACACGACCGAGTGCACCAATTTTACCCATGATAGACGGCATAGTGATGATTACATCCACATCTGTCCATCCACCTTTGATCTTTTCAATATATTCGTCAAGACCAACGTAGTCAGCTCCGGCTTCTTTTGCAGCAGCTTCAGCATCCGGTGTACAAAGCACCAAAACGCGTACAACTTTACCAGTACCGTGAGGAAGTGATACAACACCTCTCACCATCTGGTTCGCCTTACGCGGGTCAACGCCCAAACGCACGTCGATATCCAGTGAAGCATCAAACTTAGTATAGGTGATTTCCTTTACCAAAGATGCAGCTTCTTTCAGTGAGTATGCTTTCCCTGCTTCAATTTTTTCTGCAGCCAACTTTTGTTTTTTTGTCAGTTTACCCATTCTAATTGAAGTTTATTAGTTATTAACCGGGAACTCCCCTTTTACAGTGATACCCATACTTCTAGCTGTACCAGCAACCATTGTCATGGCAGCTTCTACAGTGAAACAGTTCAAGTCCACCAATTTGTCCTGAGCAATCGTACGAACCTGTTCCCAAGTAATCTCGGCAACTTTCTTACGGTTAGGCTCAGCAGAACCACTCTTTACCTTAGCTACTTCAAGCAATTGAATAGCAACGGGAGGAGTCTTGATTACAAAATCGAAAGACTTATCTGCGTAGTAAGTGATAATCACAGGAAGAATTTTTCCTGCTTTGTCTTGGGTTCTGGCGTTGAATTGCTTGCAAAACTCCATGATGTTAATACCCTTTGAACCCAAAGCAGGTCCTACGGGAGGTGATGGATTTGCCGCGCCTCCTTTAATCTGTAATTTGATTAGTCCAGCAACTTCTTTAGCCATTTTTTTTATTGATTTATATATAAACATTAATCAAAGAACACTACAGCGTAACACCTGTATTATTCTTTTTCAACTTGCATAAAGCCTAATTCAAGCGGAGTTTTCCGTCCGAATATCTTTACCATAACCTTGAGTTTCTTCTTCTCGGTGTTCACTTCTTCAATGATTCCACTGAATCCACTGAACGGGCCGTAATTTACTTTCACAGTTTCACCGACTACATACGGGATGCTAAGCTCTTCAGTAGCATCCTGCAGCTCGTCCACCGTACCAAGTATACGATTCACTTCCGATTGTCTCAGGGGAACAGGTTTATCCGATCCACCTAAGAATCCAATCACATTAGGAGTATTTCTCAAGTGGTGAGCTACCTCACCAACCAGAGCTGCCTCCACCAAAACGTAACCAGGGAGATAACTTCTCTCTTTCACAATTTTCTTTCCATTGCGAACCTGATAAACCTTTTCGGTAGGAATCAATACCTGAGATACATAATCACCAAGGTCGCTGTTTTTAATATCAGCTTCAAGGTATTCCTTCACCTTAGCTTCTTTTCCGCTAATAGCACGCAGAACGTACCATTTCTTTTCAATCTCAGACATTTCCCTCGTTTTTTAGTGTGGATAAATAATTTTCTCCATTACGTTCTGGAAACAGAAGTCCATCGCAAATACTACCAATGCAATAAGCAGGGAAGCATATAAAACAACTACTGCACTGTTAGTAAGTTCAGAATACGTAGGCCACGATACTTTATGTACAAGTTCGTCGTAAGTTTCTTTAATATAAGCTACAATCTTCTTCATTTCAAAAATATTAGCACGGGAGGAGAGGCTCGAACTCCCGACACCCGGTTTTGGAGACCGGTGCTCTACCAACTGAGCTACTCCCGTGTGAACATAATCAGTTCCCGATATACACCGGGAACTGATTAAAATATTTGGTAATTAGTCAAGAATTTCAGTAATCTGACCTGAACCTACCGTACGACCACCTTCGCGGATAGCAAAACGCAAACCTACGTTCAGGGCTACCGGATAGATCAATTCTACGTTGATTTCTACGTTATCACCAGGCATTACCATTTCAGTTCCTTCCGGAAGAGTGATTTCACCTGTACAGTCCATAGTACGCAGATAGAATTGAGGACGATATTTGTTGTGGAACGGAGTATGACGACCACCTTCTTCTTTCTTCAAAACATAGATAGAAGCTTTGAACTTAGAGTGAGGCTTAATCTGACCCGGTTTACAAAGAACCATACCACGTTTGATTTCGTTCTTATCAATACCACGAAGCAACAAACCAACATTGTCACCAGCTTCACCCTGATCCAACAATTTGCGGAACATTTCAACGCCAGTTACAACTGATTTCTTATCTTCACCCAAGCCGAGGATCTCAACTTCATCACCTACGTGAATAACACCAGTTTCGATACGACCAGTAGCAACAGTACCACGACCAGTAATAGAGAATACGTCTTCAACCGGCATCAAGAACGGTTTATCAACATCACGCGGAGGCAGCGGAATCCAAGTATCAACAGCATCCATCAGCTCCATAACTTTATCTTCCCATTTTTCTACGCCATTCAATGCACCAAGAGCAGAACCACGGATGATAGGAGTATTGTCACCGTCAAATTCGTATGCAGCCAACAGTTCGCGCATTTCCATTTCAACGAGTTCCAACATTTCTTCGTCATCAACCATATCGCACTTGTTCATAAATACAACAAGCTTCGGTACGTTTACCTGACGAGCCAGCAGGATGTGCTCACGAGTCTGAGGCATCGGACCATCAGTAGCAGCAACTACGATGATAGCACCGTCCATCTGAGCAGCACCAGTTACCATGTTCTTTACGTAGTCGGCGTGACCCGGACAGTCTACGTGAGCATAGTGACGGTTAGCAGTTTCATACTCTACGTGTGAAGTATTGATAGTAATACCTCTTTCTTTTTCTTCAGGAGCATTATCGATCTGATCGAAAGATTTAACTTCTGAAAGACCTTTCTTTGCCAACACTGTAGTGATAGCAGCTGTTAACGTGGTTTTACCGTGGTCAACGTGACCGATTGTACCGATGTTTACGTGCGGTTTTTTACGTTCGAATTTCTCTTTAGCCATAGCTTTACTTGTTATTTATTTGATTAATAATCAGCATTTACATATTTATGAGCTGTTACCGGGACTTGAACCCGGGACCTCTTCCTTACCAAGGAAGTGCTCTACCGCTGAGCTATAACAGCAAGGAGAAAAAGAGGTGTGGGCAAAGATGGATTCGAACCACCGAAGGCGTAAGCCAGCAGATTTACAGTCTGCCCCATTTGGCCACTCTGGTATTTGCCCTTACAGTTAAATAAAGAACTCTTTTTTCCTTATTGTTTTTTTTGAGCCTCTTGTCGGATTCGAACCAACGACCCCGAGATTACAAATCACGTGCTCTGGCCAGCTGAGCTAAAGAGGCAATTACTCAAAAAATGCAACCGTTACGTTCTAGTGCGAGCGAAACGGCTGCAAATTTAGGCATTTATTTCTTTTCCGCAAAATTTTAGCGAAATTTTATTTGCTCCGTTGTTTTTCCTTGTACTTAACCAGCTGTTTCTCTATGGCTTCAACACTTAAATCGATTGCCTCTTCAAACGTATCACAGATCTTGCTTGCGTAAAAATCGCCGCTAGGCACAATCACTTTTACGCCGGCTTCTTTATTTTCTGCGGTTTCTGGTTTAACTACCTTTAATGACACCTCTACTTTCTTTATATCATCGTAATACTTCTCCAACTTTGCAACTTTCTTCTGAATAAAGACTTGCAATTGCTCTGACGCGTCAAAGTGAATTGATTGAATTCTTACTTCCATACTTACCTCCTTACTTTTAGGCCCGAGGATGAGCCAGGTTATACACTTTTTTAAGTTCTTCAAAAGTAGTATGCGTATAAACCTCCGTAGTCGCCAAACTCTCGTGACCGAGAAGTTCTTTTATAGCTCCGAGCTCTGCATCATGATTCAGCATAGTCGTAGCAAAAGTATGCCTCAACACATGAGGACTACGTTTCTTCAACGTTACTACCTTTGACAGGTTTCGTTTCACTATATTTTCAACAATACTGCGAGAAAGACGCGCCCCATTCTCCCGGACAAAAAACGCATCCGTCCGAACCGGGACTGCTTCATTTCTAACATCGACATACTCCGTCATTGCATTTTTCAGCTCCTCGCCAAAAGGTATCAAACGCTGTTTATTTCGTTTCCCCGTCACTTTGATAAGTGAAGAAGAGAAATCTACATCTTTATTGTCCAATCCTATCAATTCAGAAAGCCTCACGCCCGTGGCATAAAACATCTCAATAATCATATGATCACGACATCCCTTAAAGCCTTCACCGAAATCCACCTCATCCAACAACCTATCCATATCACTCTCCCGAAGAAAAGCAGGTAACGGTTTCTTATTTTTAGGTCCCGTTATCTTTTGCAATGGATTCACAGCCACCTCACCCTTCCTTAAAAGGAATTTATAAAATGACCTAAGCGAACTTAGCTTCCGGTTTATTGAAGTAGAAGTATATCCCCTGTCCATTAAGGAAACAATCCATTCGCGAACAAGTTCAGCCTTTACTTCCGATGGAGCCGAATCTCCAATTTCTCCTCTCGCAAACTCTTCAAACTGACGCAAATCTTCCCGATAAGACTTTATAGTCTCTTCGGAGTAATTCCGTTCGTACTGAAGATAGTCAAGAAAAGAGTCTGTCAACCACATATATCGCTACATCAAAAATCATGCAACGAATGTATGAAAAGAATTCAATAATTCAAAGGAAATTACGAATTATTAATCTTCTACTTGCTGAAGTTTTTGTACGTAAACTGCACGTTCTTTCTTAAGTCTGTTTACCACAGACGGTTTGTCAAACTGCTGTCTGCTTCTTAATTCCTTAACGATACCAGTTTTTTCGAATTTTCTTTTAAATTTCTTCAGCGCTTTCTCAATGTTTTCGCCTTCTTTTACAGGTACTACAATCATTTTCTTTTTATTAAAATGTTAATGGTTTAAAAATCTCACGATTAAATTGAGCGGCAAAATTACACATAGTTTCTTTATCCACAAAACTTTCCGCCAAAAAATCTGCAAAAAGAAGAAAGAATGCCACAACAAAAAATTCTCAGCCCCAATAGAATAAGCAGGCAAATAGGACATTTGCCGAAAAAAGAAGCCAACTAACATAATACCTGCTCCGTACCAACTCCGCATTCTCTCCATTCAGAGGTACCTCTGACCGCAGAATGTACGGAGCAAGTCGGGGACAGGTCGGGTTCAGCCAGGGAGTTGGTATTGTTCATACATTGATAAAAGCATTGATTACCTGCTGCCAACGGACAAAGTACAGTAATCGGCAAAAGATATTCAAAGAAAGTGAGTATCTTTGAGGGATGAATGTTATACCTATATATAAATAGTATATGAGCCAGACAATAAACAATCGGATACAAGCCTTACGGGCTTTGTTCAGTCAAGATGGCATACAGGCCTTTATTATTCCGAGTACAGACCCGCATCTGAGTGAATATGTTGCTCCTCACTGGAAATCCCGGGAATGGATTTCCGGTTTTACAGGTTCCGCAGGAACCGTTGTCGTAACTACCACTAAGGCAGGATTATGGACTGATTCCCGCTATTTCCTCCAAGCTGCCCAACAGTTGGAAGGTACTGAAATAGAGTTATACAAAGAAATGCTTCCTGAAACACCCAGTATCTCCACGTTTTTAAGTATGCAATTAGCTCCCGGTGACACCGTAGGTATTGATGGGAAAATGTTTTCTGCAGAAGCTGTGGAAAACATGAGAGTTAAATTACAGAAACAGCGGATACGGCTGAAAAGTATTTCAGATCCGTTAGATCAATTATGGACTGATCGACCACCAATGCCGGAAGGTCCAGCATTTATCCATGAAACGAAATATGCAGGAAAAAGCAGCACAGAAAAAATTTCCATTATCCGGGAAGAGTTGAAAAAGTGCAATGCCAAAGCATTATTCCTGTCGGCTCTGGACGAAATTGCATGGACACTCAACCTGCGCGGCAGTGATGTACATTGCAATCCTGTAGTTGTCAGCTACCTATTGATTGAAGAACAACATACACACTTTTTCATCCAACCACAAAAGATTACCCCTGTGGTTGCCAACTATCTAAAAGGAATAGGAGTAAGCCTGCACCCTTATGAGGAAGTGGAAACATACCTCAACCGGATAAATGTGGATAGCCTGCTCATTAACCCGGCTAAAACAAATTACGCCATGTATTCGGCCGTCAACCCCAATTGCAGAATCATTCATGGAGCTTCCCCGGTTACTCTGCTGAAAGCAATTCGTAACGAACAGGAAATAGCCGGAATACACGCAGCAATGCAACGGGACGGAGTAGCTCTGGTCAAATTCCTGAAGTGGCTGGAAGAGGCAGTCCCCACCGGCAGAGAGACCGAGATAAGTGTAGACAAAAAACTGCACAACTTCCGCGCCGAACAGGATTTATACAAGGGAGAAAGCTTTGACACCATTGCAGGGTACAAAGAACATGGGGCAATCGTACATTACGAAGCAACTCCCGAAACAGATGTCCCTCTAAAGCCTGAAGGTTTTCTGCTATTAGATTCCGGCGCACAATATCTGGACGGAACTACAGATATTACACGTACGATTGCCTTAGGTAAACTAACCAAAGAAGAGAAAACAGACTATACATTAATATTAAAAGGGCACATCGCACTGGCAATGGCCAAATTTCCTGTTGGTACACGCGGAGCACAACTGGATGTACTGGCGCGTATGCCGATATGGCAACGGGGAATGAACTTCCTGCATGGTACAGGACATGGCGTAGGCCATTTCCTGAATGTACACGAAGGACCTCAGAGTATCCGGATGAACGAAAACCCGATACCCCTGCAACTGGGTATGCTGACATCCAACGAACCGGGCGTATACAAAGCAGGAAGTCATGGAATCCGGACGGAAAATCTGGTTCTGGTAGTTCCTGCCGGAGAAGGAATGTTCGGCAACTATCTGCAATTCGAGACTGTAACCCTCTGCCCTATCTGCAAAAAAGGAATTATTAAAGAACTGCTCACTACAGAAGAAATCGAATGGCTCAACAGCTATCATCAAACTGTATATGAGAAATTATCGCCAAGCCTGAACAAAGAGGAACAGGCATGGTTGAAGGAAGCAACAAGTAAGTTATAACCACTAAATAGTAATCAGTATACAAAATGGCATTAATCAAATCAGTCAGAGGTTTCACTCCTGAATTTGGAGAGAACTGTTTTTTAGCAGACAATGCAGCCATCATCGGAGATGTAAAAATGGGACGTGATTGCAGCATTTGGTTCAGCACCGTACTGCGCGGAGACGTAAACTCCATCCGCATCGGAAACGGGGTCAATATACAAGACGGAAGCGTGCTGCACACCTTATATGAAAAATCAACCATTGAAATAGGCGATCACGTTTCTGTAGGGCACAACGTCACCATTCATGGAGCTACCATTAAAGATTATGCATTGGTAGGCATGGGCTCTACCATTCTCGACCACGCTATTGTGGGTGAAGGCGCTATTGTTGCTGCCGGCTCACTGGTTTTGAGCAACACGGTCATTGAACCGGGAAGCATCTGGGGTGGTGTCCCTGCAAAATTCATCAAAAAAGTAGATCCGGCACAGGCTAAAGAATTGAATCAGAAGATTGCACACAACTATCTGATGTATTCCAATTGGTATAAGGAATGATAAGCTGACGGATATGTATAAATAGAAAGGGGGCAGATAAACTACGATCTGCCCCCTTTCTATTTATACATATCTCTTAGAAATTAATCATACTCAATATTTTATCCGTAGCTCCAGCGTTACTAGTGACATAATATCCGGCATTTGTTCCTGTCTCACGCAAGAATATATCATCTGTCAGCATCCGGTCGAGCAATTCTTTCAATTCCTCATAATTCTTAATGGAGAAAGCACCCTTAGCTTCTATCAACTGTATGGCTTCCATAAATTTCTGGTATTTAGGTCCGAATATAACCGGAATTCCATAGACAGCCGCTTCTAATGTGTTATGAATACCCACTCCGAAACCGCCACCTACATATGCTATCTCACCATATCGATAAATAGAGGATAATAAACCGAAGCAATCGATAATCAGGCAATCAGCTTTCAGCACATTCTTTTCGTCCGCACGGGTATAGCGCACATACGGGCGTTTCAATTTCCGGATTATCTCTACCAGGTGATTTTCATCTATCACATGCGGAGCTATTATAAGTTTTACTTCCGGGTGATTATTGAAATATTCGATAAACAGATCTTCATCCGGTTGCCAGGAACTACCGGCAACAAAAGTCATCGTATCATTCTTAAAGAGCTTTACCAAAGGCAATTCTTTGGCTTCTTCACGTATCTGCAAAACCCTGTCGAAGCGTGTATCACCAACTACCGTCACGCGATTGATGCCGATCTTACCCAAATAGCGTTTAGAACGTTCATTCTGCACAAACAAATGATCAAAATTACGTAATACGTGGCGATAAGTTCCTCCATACCACTTAAAGAAAACCTGTCCGCGACGGAATATAGACGAAACACTATACACCGGGATACGACGTTTATGCAATTCATCCAGATAATTCTTCCAGAACTCATATTTGATGAAGAAAGCCATGCAAGGATTCGCTATATCCAGGAATTTCTTCACATTCCGGGGTTTATCAAACGGCAGGTAACATACCACATCCGCCCCACGATAATTCTTACGTACTTCATATCCGGAAGGAGAGAAGAATGTCAGCAATATACCATAATCAGGATATTTGGCACGAATTTTCTCTATCAGAGGACGCCCTTGTTCAAACTCGCCCAAGGAAGCCGCATGAAACCAGATGTAACGCACATCCTTTTCCAATTGCTGTCTGAGAAGTTCATACACCACCCAATGCCCTTTCATCATTTTACGGGGTTTACGGCTAAAAGGAGCCGCCAGATGCACCAGAAGGTCATAGATACCTATCGCAAGGTCATAAAACATACTTTCTTCAGCTTGGATTTCAATTTTATTTCAGTACTTCAATTGCTCGTTTCATACGCGCCAGTGTCTCTTCTTTGCCCAGCACCCAGGAGATGTCGAACATATGCGGGCCTTTCCCCTCGCCTACCAGCGTCAGGCGAAAAGCATTCATTATATTTCCGGTATGGTATCCTTTTTCTGCAATCCAGTCCATTACAATCTTTTCCTGATTTTCGATGCCGAAGTCCTCGATACCTGCCAGTACTTCCATTAATTCAGTCATGCACTGGGCAGAATCTTCTTTCCAGCGTTTCTTCACAGTCTTTTCGTCATATTCGGTGGGAGCTACAAAGAAGAAACTGGATGCTTCCCAAAGTTCGCGCACAAAGCTTACGCGATTCTTCATCATACCTACTACAGTTACCACTTTCTCAAACGGAGCTTCCACGCCCTGTTCTTTCAGAACCGGAACAAAAAGTTCTGCTATTTCCGTATCCGGCTTCAACAATATATATTCATGGTTGAACCAGATTCCTTTCTTGTAATCGAACTTAGCACCAGATTTACTGCAATGACTCAGGTCGAACAATTTTATCAATTCATCCATAGACATGAGTTCCTGATCGTTACCCGGATTCCAGCCCAGCAAAGCCAGGAAATTAATCACTGCCTCAGGCAGATAACCCGATTCACGATATCCGGAAGACACTTCACCGGTTTTGGGATCATGCCATTCCAATGGGAATACGGGAAAACCAAGACGGTCACCGTCACGCTTGCTCAACTTACCGTTACCTTCCGGCTTCAGCAGCAAAGGCAGGTGGGCAAAAGACGGCATCGTATCTTCCCAACCAAAAGCACGGTACAACAACACGTGCAACGGTGCAGAAGGCAACCATTCTTCACCACGAATCACATGGGAAACCTCCATCAAATGGTCGTCTACAATATTTGCCAAATGATAGGTCGGAAGCTCATCTGCTGATTTATAAAGTACCTTATCATCCAGAATAGAAGAATTAATTATCACCTCACCCCGGATCAGGTCGTTTACATGCACGTCTTCATTGGGTTCTATCTTAAAACGAACCACGTACTGCTTACCCTCGGCAATCAATGCATCTACTTCTTCTTTAGAAAGTGTCAGTGAATTACGCATTTGCATACGGGTAGAAGCATCATATTGGAAATTGGCTATTTCAGTGCGCTTTGCTTCCAACTCCTCGGGAGTATCAAAAGCAATATAAGCCTTACCTGCATCCAATAATACTTTCACATACTTCTTGTATATTTCACGGCGTTCGGACTGGCGGTACGGTCCATGCTCTCCACCAAAGCTGACTCCCTCATCGAACGGGATACCCAACCATTTGAAAGATTCCAATATATATTCTTCTGCACCCGGCACAAAACGGTTACTATCAGTATCTTCGATACGGAAAATCATATCACCTCCATGTTGGCGTGCAAAAAGATAATTGTATAATGCTGTACGCACACCACCAATGTGCAACGCCCCTGTAGGACTTGGGGCAAATCGAACTCTGACTCTTCTTTCTGTCATATTTTGCATTACTTATGAGATAATTAGACGGCAAAATTAAACCTTTTTTTCCACACTAATGTTTTTTTTTGTACTTTTCGCAAAAAATTCAACCGATATGAATAAAACCAAGACTAAAAAAAGCTTTTCTTATAGAGATTTGCTGTATAAAGTACTCATATTTATCGGCACGGTAGCTATTATTGTATACTTCCTGCCGCGTGACGGCAAATTTAATTATCAGTTCGATATTGATAAGCCGTGGAAATATGGACAACTTATGGCTACATTCGATTTCCCCATCTATAAGGACGATGCAGTCGTGAAACGGGAGCAGGACAGTATTTTTGCTGCTTTCCAGCCTTATTATCAATTAGATAAAAGCATAGAAAAGACTGCCATCAATAAGTTGAAAACAGATTATCAAAGCCATCTGCGTGACATTGTCCCCTCTTCCGACTACATGCGTTACCTGGAAAAAAGATTGTCGGAAATTTATAAGGCGGGCATACTTTCTACGGAGGGACTCGACCAACTACAGAAAGACAGCACCACTGCCATTATGGTAATTGATGATAAACTTGCCAACCAACGAAGCACCGAACAACTGTTTTCCGTAAAAGATGCCTATAACTATCTGCTTACTGCGGACACTGCGCACTATTCACCTTTCATTTTACGACAGTGTTCTCTCAACGAATATCTGTATCCGAATCTGTCATACGACGAACAGCGTACAGAAACAGCCAAGAAAGAGACCCTCGATAATTATGCTTGGGCAAATGGCATAGTTGTAAGCGGACAGAAGATCATAGACCGGGGAGAAATTATAGATCAGGAAACTTATAATATTCTTGAAAGTCTACGGAAAGAATCTATTCAGCGCAGTGAGTCATTGGGACAGAAACGCCTGATACTAACAGGACAAACACTATTTGTCGGTATCTTTATTCTTTGCTTCATGCTTTATCTCGATTTGTTCCGTAAAGACTATTATGAACGTAAAGGCAGCCTGTCCCTACTCTTTACACTAATCATGTTTTATTGTGTGGTGACGGCCCTTATGGTGGCAAATAACATCTACAATGTTTACATCATTCCCTATGCGATGCTGCCGGTCATTATCCGTGTATTCCTCGACTCACGTACGGCATTCCTCACACAGGTAGTCACTATACTGATATGCTCCATTTGTTTACGCTATCCGCATGAGTTCATACTCCTGCAACTGGCCGCCGGTCTGGTTGCGATATTCAGCCTGCGGGAATTATCACAGCGTTCGCAACTTTTCCGCACAGCCCTGCTGGTAATACTTACTTATGCTGCACTTTATTTCTCATTTGAGTTGATTACTGAAAACGACTTGTCAAAACTGAATGGAAGCATGTATACCTACTTCACAGTGAATGGAGTACTTCTATTGTTTACTTATCCGCTTTTATTCTTATTGGAGAAGACTTTCGGATTTACTTCCAACGTTACCCTGGTAGAACTTTCCAATATCAACAGTCCGTTGCTGCGTCGCTTGTCCGAAACAGTTCCAGGTACTTTCCAGCACTCCATGCAAGTGGCCAACCTTGCAGCAGAAGCTGCCAACCGTATTGGGGCAAAGAGCCAGTTAGTACGTACTGGTGCTTTATATCATGACATTGGCAAGATGGAGAATCCAGTATTCTTTACTGAGAACCAATCGGGAGGTGTCAATCCGCACAAAAATCTCAGTTATGAACAAAGTGCACAGGTCATCATCAGCCATGTGACGGACGGACTGAAACTGGCTGAGAAGAACAACCTGCCTAAAGTGATAAAAGACTTTATCAGTACTCACCATGGCAGGGGAAAAACAAAGTATTTTTATATTTCCTGGAAAAATGAACACCCGGACGAAGAACCGAATGAAGAATTATTCACTTACCCAGGTCCGAATCCATTCACTCGTGAAACAGCTATCTTAATGATGGCAGATGCTGTGGAAGCCGCCTCCCGCAGTTTGCCCGAATATACGGAAGATAGTATCAATAACCTGGTGGACAAGATTATTGATTCGCAAGTAGAAGAAGGTTACTTCAAAGAATGCCCTATCACCTTCAAGGATATCGCCACCGTAAAATCAGTTTTCAAAGAGAAATTGAAAACGATTTACCATACCCGTATCAGCTATCCCGAACTTAAAAAATAAGAAATATGAAAGCAACTGCCCAAGACCAAAAACGTACCGAAAGCCTTCTGCAACACAAAGGCGTCCGGCTGCATGACATCCAGAGTTTCAGTTTCATGAAGCGTTTTCGCGAGGTTCCACGCAAAAACGACCTGAAGGTCAAAGATAAATATGGTGCGGGCATCTTGACATTACACCTGAAACAGGGTAACCAAAAGGCTTTTTATGTTCGCCCGTTCCAGAAGCCATCATCTATTATCCGCTATCTGGTTTCGCAAAACATACCTTTTGATAATTCTATCTCGCGGGAACGGACAGCGGCGGAAATTCCGGCGACTACCTATCAGCGCCCGTCACTCTATATGTTTTATTTCTTAGTGCTTTTCATCACGTTCATGATATTGGGATATCAGGCTATTGCATTCGGAAGCTGGTGGGCATATTTTCTGGGCATCATTTCGTTCGGTCTGAGTATCTATTTCATGCACATGTTGATGACACGCTTTTGCTATCTGAAGGTAGACAATAAAAGTCTCAGAATATATAGTGTAGGGCGTGAAATAGTGTATCCCTACGAAAAGATACTTAAAGTCAACTTTGACTTTGCACGTGAACAGGCTTTCACGCATGTGATGGAAATATTGGATAAAGATTATCACTATCGTCTTTACTACATAGGCAGGGTATCCCGGCGAACACTGAATGACATTGCTGAGACTCTGCAAAGTGCAGGTGTAGATGCCACATGTAGCCTGAATGAAGATAAGAGATTCTATCAGGATAAACAGATTTTTCACTAAGTAAGCGCTATGGATTACACTCGGAACGAATTAGCATCCACAGCTCCGGCATCTATCTATTACTAAGAAAAGAATTAGTATTAGTTACTTTGCGAAATACGCTCCAACAATCCTGCGCAAGCATCCTCCAATAGATCGAGCACATACTCAAACCCTTCGGCTCCACCATAATATGGATCGGGCACGTGGTCGGCATGCGTAAAGCGGGTACAGTATTCCGTCATAAGGTGTATCTTCTTCCATTCTTCCGGAGAAGGGGCACGATCTTTCAAGTCATCAATATTTCGGTCGTCCATCCCGATAATCAAATCGAAATTATAGAAATCTTCCGTTCGCACGGAGCGCGAACGATGTGTGAGCTCGTAACCGCGACGAATAGCATGGGCACGCATCCGGCTATCAGGTAATTCACCCTGATGATAAGAGGAGATACCGGCAGAGTCTACCACAAACTCATTCCCCAGTCCGGATTCTTCCAACAAATGTTTCATCACACCTTCTGCAGAGGAAGAACGGCAAATATTACCGAGGCAAACAAACAGTATTTTACAAGGTTTCATAAACACATTATTTAGTAATCATTAAACTTGGTACAAATGGGTGTTTTATTTTCCCAACTGGAAAAATGTTTTTTCCAACTGGGGAAAAATATTTCCCCGCTACATCGGATCTACATCATAATAGACAATCAAAGATTTAAAACGATCCTCCGACACCATCTCTTTCTGAACCTGTACCAACAGTTCACGGGCGCGAGCCATCGGAGCATTATACTCTATCTTGACAATAATCTTCCGGATAAATAAGGTTTGTATCCGGGCAACAGGCGGTTTATCCGGACCCAGCACACGGTTACCAAAGACTGCACGCAACTTGCCTGACATGGTCTGTGCCATCAAGTCAAGCAGTTGCTCGTTGCGGTTTTTCAGATAAACATACACCAGGCGGTAATATGGTGGATAGTGAAATATCTGCCGCTCAGCAAGTTGTCCGGCTACCATTTGTTCAAAGTCATTGTGAATGACCTGATCTATAATAGGGTGATCGATACTCTTCGTCTGCAAAATAACACGTCCCCGCTTATTCTTTCGTCCGGCACGTCCGGAAACCTGCGCCATCAGTTGGAAAGCACGTTCGTACGAACGGAAATCCGGATAATTCAACATAGTATCTGCATTCAGAATACCTACCACGCTGACATGGTCGAAGTCCAATCCTTTAGAAACCATTTGCGTGCCTATCAATATATCAGTTTTCCCTTGTTCGAAATCTGCAATGATACGTTCGTAAGCTGAACGGGTACGGGTAGTATCCAGATCCATGCGTGCAACAGTAGCTTCCGGAAACAAAGCTTTAATATCATCTTCTATCTTCTCTGTTCCAAACCCTCGATTGCGCAAGTCGGTCCCTTCACAAGCAGGGCATATACGAGGCAGCTGATACGTATAACCGCAATAATGGCAAGTCAACTGGTTCAATCCTTTATGAAACGTCAGGCTCACATCACAATTCTTGCACTTCGGCACCCATCCACATGTATTACATTCAATCATCGGAGCAAAGCCACGCCGGTTCTGGAACAAGATAACCTGTTCTTTCTGCGCCAGAGTTTCATGAATATATTGAAGTAGTAATGGAGAAAACGGCCCATTCATACGTTTTTTACGATGTAATTCGTGTATGTCCACCGGAATAATCTCAGGCAACTGCATTTCTTTATATCGTTCTTTCAGCTCCACCAGTCCATACTTTCCGGAAGAAGCATTATGCCACGTCTCAATAGAGGGAGTTGCCGTACCCAGCAAAGTCTTGGCGCCATACATGGATGCCAGTATAATCGCTGCATTCCGGGCATGATAGCGGGGAGCAGGGTCTTGTTGTTTATAGGTATTCTCATGTTCCTCATCCACAATCACCAACCCCAGATTGCGGAAAGGCAAGAAAACAGAGGAACGGACTCCCAGAATAATATCATATCCTTTTTCCATCAGTTGCTTTTGCCAAATTTCTACGCGTTCTGCATCGGGAAACTTAGAATGGTAAATACCCAAACGATCTCCAAACACCCGTTGCAGACGTTCTGTAATCTGAGTGGTAAGAGCTATTTCCGGCAAAAGATACAATACCTGTTTTCCTTGCCGGATGGCTTCTTCAATCAAGTGTATATAGATTTCTGTTTTTCCACTGGCAGTCACACCATGCAGCAAGCATACATTTTTGGATTGAAAGCATTGCACAATCTCATCGTGTGCCGCCTGTTGATGTTCATTCAACGGATTGATGGGAAGAGTATCGCGCACAACAGCGTGCAGTCGTCCTATTTCCTGCTGATAGACTTCAAAGATATGCTTATCTACCAAACCATTAAACACTGCTGGTGAAGCAGATGCCCGCAGCAAAAGCTCTTTCTTTGTGACTTCTTTAGGAAAGCTCTTCAGACCATCCCCTCCCAGAATGCCGGACAGTTCAATGTATTTCATCAGTAAATCCAGTTGCTTCGGAGCACGTGCCAGTTCATCAAAGAGTTCCTGCAGACGTTTTTCATTCCGCATCTCGTCTGTCAGTCTTACGCGCGTTTCAGTCTTGGGTTTATAAGTCCGGCGCAGTTCTTCTTTCACAAAGATAGCCTCCTTATCCAGCAAGGATTTGATAACAGGAAGTATATTCTTGAGTCCAGTGTCTTTTTCCAACTTGGTGACACACTGTTCGGGTTCTGCAGAAAGTAAATCCAATATCTTCTGTTCCCGTTCCGGCAGACGGAACTCCGATTCGAAATCCGGATTGTACTCTACCATCGTCTCACTTTCCAGTTTCAAGCCGGAAGGCAAAGCAGCTTTATAAACATCCCCTTGTGTACAGAGATAGTAATCAGCCAGCCACTCCCAGAACTTGAATTGTTCCGGCAATAGAATCGGGCGGGCATCCAGTAATGTAGAGACTTCTTTTACCTCATAATCCATCGGTTCACAATAATGCACATTACGCACTATTGCTGTATAGTATTTCTTTCGTCCGAACGGAACTACCACCCGGCAGCCCATCTGTACCTCATCCGCCCATTCTTCAGGCAGCGAATAGGTGAAGCAACGGGGCAAAGGCAAAGGCAATATGACATCTACAAATTTCTTCATCGCGGCGGCAAAGATACGACAAAAAAATAGCGTTGCCAATCAAAATCAGCAACGCTATTTATATGATAAATATTTCTCTTCTTAGAAAAGATAAGCGGCAGATACTTGCCAAGTCTTGTTTTTAGCACCAATAGCATCGCCTGCTTTTTTCCAGGTAAAACTATCGCCCATCGGGAACTGATAGTTCACACCCACCTGTAAATGCTTAATCAGCTTCACGCCGACTCCCAAGTTAAGTCCTACCTGAGTTTTCTTCCGGTCAACATTATCTTTCTTGTCGAAATCAAAAAAGAAATCAGGACCGGCAGCAAAATAAATACCCAGCAAGCTACCCAATCCAATCGTATATTTCAGATTAACGGGAACTTCCACTCCGGTTTGTTTTACGTCACTTTTACCTCTTTGCGAGAATAGCAAAGCACCATCAACACCCAGACCTACAATAGGAATTGTGATTTCAGCCATCGGACCAATAAAGAAACCAGTCGAGTTATCTTTATTTCCTTTGAATCCTCCATCCCAGTCTATCTTTGTCAAGTTCACACCACCTTTTACACCCCATTTAAGGAGCTGTGCCTGGGCAGGCATAGCCATAAACATGCAGCATACAGCTATAATGAAAGCACTAAAAATCTTCTTCATAATTCTTTTTGTTTAAATTATCGGAACAAATATATGGATTAATTCTTAAAAAGAACAAAATAGATTCATTTTTGTTCAACGACGTTGTCGTCGCACTGATGCCTTTGGAGCAGCTGCCTCACGCTTAGATACCGACTGAGACTTACCAGAAGAAGATTTAGCCTTAGAAGAGGAAGAAGATTTACTTCTAATCGTAACAGTATTGTCACGTCCTTTCTTTTTGGAATTCGCCTTTACAATTTTTGTCCCCGAAACTGCAGAAACCGAATCTGTCTCCTCTACGAGATCCTTACCGTACAATGAATTCTCAAAATCAGCCAGTTCCTTTTCAATCCTTTTCTGCTCTTTCACCATAGCACTATCTGTGGGACAGTATTGCGATAAGGTACGGTTTTGCAAATTCGTAGTTTTATAAATATCACCTTTATATAAACGCGCTGCAAAGAAGTCATCCCAAGTACTGTTTGCTGCATTGTTATAATTGCTAACAGATATCTTAGACTGCATTAAATGAGGAACCAGATCTTGATAGTTTACCCAGAACATAGGGAATTTAGTCTTTTCCAAACTGAACTCTTCCGATCGATGCAATACCGGACAAATGGCCGTTATCACCGAACCATAGGTAGAAGTGCGCTGATCAAAATACCAGACTTCTTTTATGAAATAGCTTAATACATCTGCCGAAGGTATGTCACTGTTACTGATAGATACAACGCTATCACGGCGATTTGCCACCTTCTTCAATTCATAATAGATCTGGAAACGATCCAACACATCACGAAAAGTCACCTCAGCATCTTTCTGAAAACGTTCCGTACCATCCAGCTGATACTCATAAGCCGGTATTTTCTTCTGTGCCAGCAAACGGAACATCGTTGTGAAAAGATTCATTTTATTCCCCTGCGGTTCCACCGGATAGTACAAAGCACCATTGGTATCCTTCGTCAAATCCAGCGTACGGTAGATTTCACGCATCCATACCACATCGTCCGGTAATCCCGGCGAACCGGGATATTGCCTTTGTGCCCACCCTACTGAGAGGTTCGATACACACAGAGTGACAGCTATTATGAGTTTCAAGGAAAGTTTCATAGTCTTATACCTTTTATAGTCGATTTCTAATTTCAATTCACAATTACTTCTAACGTAGTAGGCAGTAGACGTTCTACCCCATCCGGTCCCACTGCACGTACCCGGGAAATATAGAAACGTTTACCCCGTGACAAGCGACGGAACATATCCTTCTGACGTGTAGAGAACGAAGCTCCCGAAGACACTTCCGGCACGGCATTCCCCATATTATCAAAGAAAACAGCTTCAAAGCCCAATACCCGGAAATTAATATTCAGTAGCCCATCATCAATGGCAGCAACAATACCAGGAGTATTCATCAAGATAGCCTTGGACAATCCACGGCCACCACGATAACGCTTCGGCGTCCCATCTTCCGTATACTCAATAAAGGGTGACGGATCAGGCAATTGGCGTACACGGTAAGTGTAATCTCCCATTGATTGCGTACGTCCACCCACAGATGCCATCACACGAATCACTACATCCTTGCCTATAGCTGTAGGGTGAGCAATATATCCACTACCCGTGCGGGCCAATGTACCATTCCCACTTACAATACTTGCCTGCACCTGTCCTGCCGGTACCCCGGGAACGGAGATGCTGATAGGATTATCATATCCGGCATAAAGCACATTCATCATAGTAGCAGATACCGTAGCAGTAGGCTCCACCACCGTATATTTTTGGGAAAACTCTCTGCGAAGCACTTCTCCATTACCCTGTGCCAATTCCAGATAACCATCTAAAGAAAATTCCCCTGTACGATTACAAACAGTTTCGAACCAACCTTCGGCATTATCCGGCTGTTTCTTTCCGGCTATATAGATGGACGGGCGTTGTGTAGAATCTACAGCGGCCAAAATAACCCGCGCACTATACGTCCCCCCACGCACCACATTCTGAGAGGTAGGAATCACATAAGCCTGAAGTTGGTTTACGCGCACATCTTGTACATCGGTATTCTGTGTCAGCAAGTGCAAGACTTCACCTTCGGCATAACGTACATCACTTTGCAATTTGGTTAATAACGTGACAGCAGCAGCTACCGGAGTATTTTCAAAAATATACTCCTGCCAGTTCTTCCCAGCTGCCGATGCTTTATGTGGAACCTCAGTACTCAGGTTATCACGGATAATCTTCTGCTGCACCGGATCAGTAACAAAAGCCAGTATTTCACTCCTATATTGATTAATTCGATTGAACAGCTCTTTTCCTTGCCCTCTACCGGGAGCAAGCATTACGAAAGAAGCTGCTTCCAAATCTTCTCTATTGGATATATTGGTAATATCACCGTCTTTTCCATCCGCTTCCTTCACAATACGCAATTTCAATTCATCAACGTAAGCATAGAGCGAATCAGACATATTTTTCACATGTACCGCTCTCTCAAACCAGGGTCCCACTTTCTCCGGATTACGTTTATTGGCACCCGCAAGCCCATCATATAACGATTGGTTTTGCACAGTCGAGTTCGCCGTTGTACGGGAAAGGCTTTCATCTACCAATGAAAAGCCATTCAGCACATCTGATGAAACATTAAGTGCCAACAACGCCATCAAGACGATATACATCAGGTTTATCATCTTCTGACGCGGAGAATCCGGATTAGTATGCATTTTTATAAATTACAAATTACGTATTACAAATTACAATTTGGTGGCGTGACGAAGGGGACACCTTATCACCTTCACTTCACTTGTACAGCCTGCAACATACGTGCATAGACTGCATTTAGTTCTTCAATCTGACGAGCCATCTTACGGGTCTGCTCATGTACTTGGTCGATAGTATTGATCTGAGTGCTGGCACTGCGAAGCTGCATTTCATAAATGGCATTGATGCCTGCAAGATTACGGTTCAGTGCACTCATTTGCTCGGCATCATGCGACAACGACTCTGCTTGTGCGGTGAAGTGCGAAAGCATTTCGGTCATTTCTTTCAGTTGAGCGATATAAGCCTGTGTGGTTTCTTCCATTTCAGAAGTAAAAGCCGGAGCAGGAGTTCCGGATAAATTATTAGCAGCTCCTACAGTCACCGCTACAGGCTGCCCTGAAACAGAAACCTGTCTTCTTTCTTGCGATACAGTCTGATTAACATCTGCACTACCCGTCCCTCCGTCACCAGCAACTATCACTCCGCCTGCAGCTGTACCAGTCTGCCTGTTTGGCAAGTCGAATGCAGAAATAAAGAACACCAGCACTTCTGTTCCCATACCGATCCAAAGCATCAGATTGGCACCTGGCAAATGCGTCAGTTTAAACAAGGTACCTGCAATAACGATAGCAGCTCCCCAGCTATAGGCATAGTTCATTATGACCTTGCCACGATAACTCGCCATAAAGTCCTGCAACTTTTGCCCGAAGTCCCTTTTCTTGTTTACAGTATCTTTCTCCATCATTTTACCATTTTAGCATCTTATCATTTCCCCTTCTTATTATATCCCACCTGCGTACGCACACAACGGAAACCGATATACGAACGTTGCTCATTCTGATATTCGGACGCCCGGGCATCCGAACGGATGAATGCATTCACGTCCTTCCACGAACCTCCACGAACCACTTTTTTCTTCAACGCATACGGATCTTCCGGTGCGGCATTATACTGGATATCCGGATTGATATCGTTTGCCTGCAGAACTCCCGACTCAGTATATGCCGTTGATGTCCATTCTGCAACATTACCCGCCATATCGTAGAGCCCGTTTGAGTTAGGAGAATAAGCCCCCACCCGGGTTGAAATCAGGTTACCGTCCTTGGTATAGTTACCCTTGCCGGGTTTATAGTTCGCATTGTAACACCCACGGTCATCTTTGGTTTCTTCGCTGTCTTTCCAGGGATATTTATTGTCTTCCCTTCCGCGTGCGGCAAATTCCCACTCCGCTTCAGTCGGCAAGCGATAACGTTGAATATACTTCGCCTGTCCACGCAGTCCCGCAAGTAAATAGTTGGTACGCCATGCACAGAATGCATTGGCCTGTTCCCAACTGACACCTACTACCGGATGTTCGTTATAGCTGGGATGATTGAAATACAAACGCATGTATTGTTCATTATTGGCATTGGGAAAATCATTCACCCAGCAGGTTGTATCGGGATAAATATTCACGATATAACTGTTCAGAAAGTCCCATTCACTGGATAACGGACGGGTTATAGTACGATTTACAATTCGTCCTTCATCATCAATATATGCTGTATCTTTTGTTATCATGATTACTTCTTCCGGATTCACCTGGACATCTGTGTTCTTGACACGCTTGACAGGGTTCAAACGGTTACGACGCTTAGCTGCCTCGGTATAGTCATAAATTTCATAATAATAATTCAGTTGTGCTCCATCCAGCATCAGCGTACCATCAATGGGATGATGCTTATATACACTTTCAATGGCCATCTGCTCATCCTCTGTCGCCCGCTTCCACGGGATAGGCTTCGACCAATTCAAATAAGGTTTGATTGGGTTCCCTTCCCGGTCTTCTTCTATCTTATACAATTCATTGCCGCCATATGCAGGATCTGCCAGGCGCTCGCGGATAATGGAGTCGCGCACCCAGTTGACAAACTGCTTATATTCAGCAATCGTCACTTCCGTATCATCCATCCAGAAAGATTCTACCGAAATTTCCCGTGAAGGAACGATTGTTCCCCACAAACTATCTTGCTTATCGGGACCCATTTTTACCGAACCGCGTTTCACCAACACCATGCCATAAGGTGCAGGTTCGTTCCATGCTACAGCACTGGCTCCTATTACCTCGCCACCTCTCATGGAACTGTTACCTACTGTTCCCATGCACGAAATCAGCGAACCGAACAGCAACAAAGCCGCCCCGTACCACGCATGAATTGTTTTCATTCCTTTATTCTTTCCCATTGTTCGTATATTCTCTTACAAAATCCGTACGCTTTTATGCAAGTTCCGGTTTTTCTTAAACACATTCAAATCCAATGCATACCTCACCACCAGATCGTGGCTACCGCTCGCTGCACCTATCTTGGAAGTGAAACATTCATAGGCATATCCCAGCGTTACCCCTTGCACAGTCAATCCTATATTGAATGTCACCGAAGTATCGGGCGAGTAAGTCAATCCCCCGTTGAGTACTTTGGAACGATAGCTATAAAACAACTGCCCTGTTACATCCAACCGTGTAGAAGTAAAATCACTTTGCAATTGTATCGAAGGCTGTATGGAAATTAACGGATTACGTGTCTGAATATTGTATCCACCTGTCAAATAAACGATAGGATGTATTTTAATTTGGCTTTTTTCTCCTAGGGAGATGCTGGGAGCCGTCAGGTGATGGGCGGAAAAGGCTGCATAAAATTTGGGATGTGAATAATAAGCTCCCAGGCCGATATCCACGGCCGTACCGCTCTCTGCCGTAGTGGGGAAAGCCTCATCGTCTGTTTCATCACCAAGATTAATATCGGAAGGGTCAAAAGAAATGTTCAGCATACCTACCTGCAAGCCAATGCCCAGCTTACCTTTACGGATTTTCATCTGATAGGCATACTGTCCCCAGAAGCGTTGGTTGCGGAACAGACCGATAGCTTCATTAAAAAAGCCCACACCGGCACCCTGCTGTTTCTTGAACAGGGTAAAAGGCATATCCGCACCGAAATACATCACCCGCGGAGCACGGGTGAAGCCCATCAGTTGCATGCCGTACGAACCATAGATGTTCAGTTTATTATCCGTCTGTCCTGCCCAGCCGGGATGATAATAGCCCGGCACCGCCCAGTATTGACTAAAGCGCGCATCAAACTGTGCCCGTACTTCTGCCATGCAGAGGAAGAGGCACAGCAAGATTGTATATTTCAGGATAAAACAGTATCTCATCAATATAAGAACTGATAAAACAAGAAAAAATTGTGCAAGGCGGAAGCTAAAAAATAAGAAGGCAAAGAGTATGGTTCAACATTCTTTCATCTTTCAGCATCACCCTGTTCATAGGTATTCCGGCTGAATCTTCCACCTGAAGGGCAGGAAAGTGCTTTCAGGATTATCCTTAGCTGTTCCTTTCATTATCCATTGCATTCCACGAGAACAATACACCTTAACGCTTGTGTCTTGACACCTTGAAGGTATATATTAATAACTGCAAAGCCTAATTATTCAATTAACCCACTGGAGTTGTTCGATTGAATGACTCCAGTGGGTTAATCAACCGACTCCAGTTGTTCAATCGAACAACTGGAGTCGGTCTTTTTCAAAACGCCGTGTACCATACTCTATGGCAGGAAGATTTCCCTATACAAAACGCTATTTTTAGCTATCTATACAGAGAATACCACGTGATGACAAGTGATGGCTGAAAGCTGAAAGAACTTCTTCCGTTCTCCGCTTAATCGAATTCCGGTACATCTTCATTTGCTTTACCGTTACCAAGCAAATACTATCTTCGTAAAGATAAACATAAATAACAATAAGTAAATTCCGTACAATGAATTTCTACATTTAGAAAAGAATATCACTATTAATCAACCACTTATAAAACAGTAATTTTCTGTCAACAAGAAGTTAAGAGTTTGCCGACAAGGAATCAACTTCTTGTCGACAAACTCCTAACTTCTTGTATGCAAGGAATCTTGAATTTTCTGATTATTCTACAAAGAGTCAATAAACAGCAATCTACTTCCTAAGTTTTCTCATATACCTCTCACAATAAAATACTCACCTCCTTCTTCTGTCATCAAATCATATTCGTATACCTTATTAAGAATTGGATATTCCGCATGAATCTCCTCAGACACCAAAGGTTCTTTTATATCTGCCGGCTGATAAAAGACATTTTTATTCTCACCTTCTGCAAGCTTCAGCCCCTCTCCCCTCAACGGAACATAAGAACGCAATCTCAAATTTCCACCCAGACGAGAAGATATTCTGGCTTTCAACAACTGTCCGGAACCCCAGTCCATATTTACCACAAAACCTCCACGAGCCACCAAGCCCTCTACCGAACCTTTTGCCCATGCATCCGGCAACGCTGGTAGCAAATGTACCGCACCATCATGACTTTGCAATAACATTTCAGCAACCCCTGCCGTATATCCAAAATTACCGTCTATCTGAAAAGGTGGATGCGCATCGAACAAGTTAGGGTAAATACGTCCCTGAAATAAATTATTAATGATTCTAAACGCATGATTGCCATCCAACAAACGTGCCCACAGGTTTATCTTCCAACCTATCGACCAGCCTGTAGCCTCATCACCACGTTGTAATAATGTGTTTTTTACCGCCTGAAACAGCAAAGGGTGCCCATAGGGTGAAATCTGATTACCGGGATACAGACCATACGCATGTGAAATATGGCGATGCTTGTCATTCGGATTATCCACATCTTCCAACCATTCCTGTAACTGATTATATCGCCCTATCTGCATGGGTGCCAAACGCCCGATCATCTGCTGCAAAGTATCCGCATACACCTCCTCTTTTTCCAATATCCGACAAGCCTCTAACGTGTTTGCAAACAAATCGAACACAATCTGATTATCCATCGTGCAACCTGCAATAGTAGAAGAAGCATTTGTCTTCTCATCACCTTCCGGACCATGTTCCGGAGAATTGGAAGGACAAGTCACCATCCAGCCATACTTGGGATGCACCACCAGAAAATCAAGGAAGAAATCAGCCGCACCTTTCATGACAGGGAAAACCTCCTTTAAGAAAGCCTTATCTCCCGTATACAAATAATGCTGCCATAAGTGTTGACATAGCCAGGCACCACCATTCGGCCACATTCCCCAAAAGGCTCGATCAACCATACCCGTACAACGCCAGATATCAGTATTATGATGGAGCACCCATCCTCTGCAACCATACATTGAATGAGCCGTTTCTTTTCCACTTTCCGACAATTCTTTCAGCATCTGCATCAATGGCAAATGACATTCACTCAAATTAGTGACTTCTGCCGGCCAGTAATTCATTTGCAGATTGATATTGACCGTATATTTGCCGTCCCACGGAGCCAAAAGGTCCTTATTCCAGATGCCTTGCAAATTAGCAGGCTGCCCTCCGGGTTGCGAAGAAGAAATAAGCAGATAACGACCATATTGAAAAAGTAAAGTAGCCAGAGAGACATCATTTCCTTCATTGAAATGCTTAACCCGTATATGTGTTTCCTGAGTTGCAGTGTCAGAAGTACCTAAATCCAGTTTAACCCTGTCAAACTGCTGTCGGTAAGAAGCAATATGTTCTGTTTTAGCTTGCTTATATGGTTTCTTACGGGCAGCATCCAAATAAGCCGCAGCCTTTTTATGAGCGTTTCCACTCACATTCTTATAGTTGACAAAATTGGTAGCGGAAGATATATAGAGTGTAACCGCATCAGCACCTTCCACCCGAAGCGATTCTCCTTTTACGACGACACGCCCCCCTTCATTCTTTGCTTCAACCTGCGTTTCTGTACGAATAGCTCCCGGAACACCTTCATGTTCTTTTCCTTTAGCTGTCAGCACCAGTCTTTTGTTCCAACTTTTCACCTCATGTTCCAAAGGCGACTGAAACAAAGCTGTAAATGAAAGGCTCTTCGGTTTATCTGCCGTAAGCCGTACAACAACCACATCATCTACAAAAGAAGAAAATACTTCTCTGGTATATGTCACCTCCCCCACCTTATAGCGGACAGTAGCCACAGCTTTCTCAATATCCAGATCCCGGTAATAGTCCGTAGCAGACTCATGTTCCGGAAAGTGTAGCATCAGACTGCCAATCGTCTGATAAGGCATTCCATTCCGGGGAGTCTCGAAATTCCGGGATACTAAATCCTGTGCTTCCTGGTAACGACCTTCAAAAACAAGTTGCCTGATTTGAGGCAATACCTGCAATGCTTTCGGATTATCATTCCGATGAGGGCCACCTCCCCAGATGGTTTCCTCGTTTAACTGTAATTCCTCATTATCTGCGCCACCAAATACCATGACTCCCAAACGGGAGTTGCCAAGCGGTAATGCCTCAGTCCACGTTTTGGCAGGCTGGCTATACCAGAGTTTCAAGTCGTCGGCAGACACAGCCAACGAATACACCATTACAATAAATAAGAAAAAGATTTTGCTATATCTCATAAAAACACCTCACTACTATTTTCTTATTATCACTTCAAAGGCTGGTGATATCCCGCCTCAACCCAATATACTTTCTTCCCTAATTTTATGGTTGCTTTTCCGGTAGAAGAATAGAACCATTCGTTCCCTTTCCGATAGACAGAAACAGAAACAGGTTTTGATGCCTCTATGGCATACTTTCCCTTTTCTATTCTCCGCCCGTCTATCATATAGATTTGCTCTATTCCATCCGGCCATTCTGTTATAAGACCAAAGGTTCCCTGAAAAGCCAGATGCTTGCCTGAAGAGAAAACTGCATCCGGAGATGTAGCACTAAGAATATAGTCCTTGCGCTTACCCTCCGACTCCACACAAAGTGCAGCTACCGCTCTATCCATCTTCAACTTCTCCACTCCTATTACTGAAGCGCTCCCTCTTGCAGCTTCAAAGACAGCAGCAAAAGGCGAATCCCATGCATTATTATCAGTTTGCCGTACCATCAAAGTGGGAGTAAAAGCAGGTGCCATACTCACATCATCAGGGGTTAAGCCTTTTTGTAAAGTCGTGTAAGGGGCTTCCATACTATAAAGTTCGCGTCCATCTGCCCCCAACATCCACATTTGCACCGACATAGGTTGTTCACCGGAAGTGATTTCCCAAATTGCCTTGAAATCATTCGTACAGGAAACCCTGCGCAAGTTCTTGAACCAGTCATACCCCCTATGATAAGTAGTTTCAAAACGATCAACCGAAGTCAATGGAAGTAATTGTCCGGCGGTAGTTTCAAATCTCAAAGCCTTTCCGACATTATGAAACAAATAATCATTATCTGCCTGGTCCGAACGGAATATATCAACATAGTACCCTTTGTCCGGAGCTGTTTTTATCATAGCTACTACCCTTCGTTTCTCTGCCGCCTCCATATCTGCCATATTGATATATGGATTCAGCGACTGAGCATTCACAAAACTCCCGTCATTTACACGAGGCTCCATAGCGCGAACAGTTACCTCCCCTTCCGTATAGCCGGGCAAAATAGTATTACTGCCCGTTGGAGACTGATGATACACCTGATCTTTGCTCCAATAAGATTCATATCCGGCCGCATCCGGAGCCAATGCATAGCCAAAGCCATACAATTGAAGAGCCAAGCCATTAGGAGTGAGATGATACCCCTTACGTCCACCATGCAAAACTGCCATAAGATTTTCCTCTGACGGTTCACTCTTCATGGTAATAAGCCGGTGATGGGGCGAATAGGATGTACGCTCCGAATCAATCTTCCCACTCTCCGGGATAGCAGCGACATAAGTGCAAAGATGTGTCCAGTCGGCAGAATGACGTTGATAATTACCAGTAGAGATTCCCATGTTCAGGGCAGCGGCTACGCGTGAAGCGTTATCTGTATCTCCCATTTGCAAATAATAGGTTAGTAAATGTTCGAATGTTCCGAAATTAGCTGGTCCTCCCCGGCTGTCTCCGAAGACAATCATATTAGCTCTATCATCCATCCAGGGAAAAACGGCAAGTGCGGCTTTCTGCAAAACCGGATTATCGGCAATGATATCAATCCCGTTTCTTCTCAGTAAAGTAGCAAAGTCAAGCAACATACTTATTGTTCCGAAAGAATATCCGGGTGACTCCGGCCACAATCCGGTTACAGAATCATAACTTTTCAAAATATCGGGAATCGCATCGTGATAAGGAGTAGATTCCGTAGTAAGATAATGCAGATAATATGAACGTCCTTTTCCATCAGGATATGCCTCATTCTCTTCCAGTGCCAATATAGGGCGCAACAGCATATTCCAACCGTTCACATTCCAGTTTCCGGTTTTTCCACCCCGCACAAAACCTATATCGATAAAACGCTTGAATACCGTTCCCGCAACTTCAGTCATTTCTTTTCCTATCGCTTGAAGATGAGGATGTGGATGCGCAAGCAAATAGTCGTACGTAAAATCATAAACCATAGCAGCGTGCAGAGCCAAGTCGTCATGAATCTGCTCATAATCATAGTATCCGCAGATTCCTCCCGGCTCATATCCCCCTTTCCCTTTGGAAGATTGTCCGGGATCCAATATAGGATTCATATAGTAAGTTCCCAACAACCAAGCGTTGAAAATATCCGTTGCAAAACGAGCATATTTTTCTTCTTCCGTCAGCCAGTACAGAAAAGAAGCCTCCTCCGCCAGCGTAAGAATCTCCACATTGTTGGAGCGTATCATGTGCCCGGATTCCTTATACGGAACCAGCACTTTGGGAGCTGACGGGTCGGCACGGTTCACTCCCCACATGTCTCCCGTTTCATTATAAGGGGAACGCTCTTCTAAAGGAACATTATAATATTTATTCCAGGTACGCATTCCGGGCATACGAACAGTAGGCACAGGGGCATTGCCTTCCCCATAATCCCACGTTTCTTTTTTCAGATAACATTGCGTATATCTTTCTCCCTCTTTCCAATACATTGCAAGCCGGGAAACAATCCATTCCGGTTCTGACTGATGACGCTCCACATAGGGGTCTATCTTATGTTTTATACGTTCAAAAGCTTCCTTTGCCCAAGCCTGACCGGAGATTTTTTCCTTTATAGCTGCCTTGTCCGAATCAGACACATAAATATGGGGATGTATAGCCCATAAAGAACCTGCCATCACCTGAAACAAAAAAATGATCCATATCCTTTTAATCATAACCATGCTCCTTTATGTTTCAAACTATAATTCTTTAATCAATACACAACTCCACGGCAACAAGTCTCTGCTGAAAGTCAATGTTCCGTCGGCTGCCACCCGGATCATCTCTTTATGTGTTCCCCAGGCTTTCTGTTTCAAATAAGCTGTTTCTTCACGTGTAGGTGAATGCGGAGCACCGATGGCTACATAATCATCATATATATTTCCATGCTCTTTATCCAATGTTTCTATTGTAAAAGTAGTTCCCGGCTCCAAGCCTTTCAGCACTAAATCCACTTTCTTGGAAGAAGCATTCATATAATTATTAAAATTCCTGGCTGAAGGAACGGCTTCTTCATACTCTTCAGGATAATTGAAAGCAATAGCCGTCACTTTACCACTTTTCGATGAACGGCTCACAAATACCGGGTCATTATAATAAAGTTCTTCATCCCCTAACTGGTGAAGCATACGATAAGCATGAAAAGAAGGTTTCACCAATCCCTGAAAATTAATCATACCGAAACCACCGTGAAAGATACTTTCACCACCGCCTTTTTCTTCAAACACGTCCGTGAATGTCCAATACATCAATGAATTCGCCAATCCCAGGCAATCCAGGTTCGACTTGATGATAAATGCGGCAGGAGGCAATATATCATGCATACGGTCACGACTATTCGGACTGGTGCTCCATTCCGTCAAATGTATTTCCGCATTCGGGTATTTGCTCTCTGCCAATTGTTCCCGTAACCAGTTTATATCATCCTTCAATGAATGAATATACCGGATTGCATCTTTACTACGGTTCGTTTCCGGGTCTAAAGCATAGTCGGTCGGATACGGATGTGTAGAAACAAAATCTACGGGTAATCCTTCTTTTTCACAATATCTAAGGAAATCTTCAATCCATACTCCTTTCCATTGTTTCGTATTGATTACTTCCTGCGAGTAGAACACCGATTTCTTATGATCCATTACTTCTCCTTCATGGCGTTTGTCTGCCACATAGTTACTGGTAGCGGGACCGCCAATCTTTAATTGTTTATCTACAGATTTCACAGCCAGGGCTGCTTCTTTATAGAGTCTGAAGTAATCACTTCTTGTGCCATGAAAGAAAGCACCGTTTCCTGTCAGGTTCGGTTCATTCCATACTTCGAAGTACCAGGTTCTTACTTCTTCCAACCCATACCGGTCTACCACATGCTGCGTAAAGGCTTTCACTAAATCATGCCACTTGCCAAAATTATGACGGTCGACAGATACATTTGCTTTCCACCAGAACTGAGTTTTACTATCCTTCAAAGCCATATCCTTCGGGAAAAAAGCCAGTTCCACAAAAGGCTTTACCCCCATATCCAGCATCCGGTCATACAGTTCATCCACGTACTGCCAGTTATACACCACCTCTCCATTCGCTTTCTGAAAATAGATGAACATATCATCATGGAAGATTCCATGCATACGCACATATTGAAAACCACACTGCTCTTTCACCAAATTCAAGTGTTCCAGCCATCCGGCACGAAGCCCTTCATTAGCACGACCGGCACCTACACCCACACTCCAATAATGAATAAAAGGCTCACCTTTACTCGTCACATCAATACTTTGCGCCATAAGATTCCCTCCCAAAAGCGCAAATATAGTCAACAAAATCACAAATTGTCTCTTCATATTTTATCTGTTTTATAAATATCAATTATATCATCATCATAGACTCCTATGTTTATAATGAAGTACGGATCAACTTCCCATTCTACTCAACCTCTTCTCTATTTCAGATTTATTCAAAAGTTAGAGAATATTGAATATCCATATTACCGCGAGTGGTTATTTATGATTTGATAATGAAACCAATCAACATCAATATACCCGGCTTCTTTTTCATCATTATAGGTGTAAACACCTATCATGTTCCCTCTAAAATTTGCAGGTTTCAACTGATATATTCCACCAAACTTTTTAAACTCTGTGCCATCTGTACTATATTGGAAACAAGCCATATTATCAAAGCCAACACAAGTGCGAAAATAGACAACCTTTTGATTAGCAGGTAGAGAATCACCCTCTATGATCTCACCATTCATTTCATACTTCAGCCTCTTTATTCCCTGATTCAAACAAACGGCAGCGGAAGCATACGACTTCCCACCATTAAAATGTGCCAACCCCGCTTCTTGTCCACTTACCATACCTTCTATTTCTATTTTTGTAGTGACCACCGTAGTATCGCTACGCATATATCGCTGGTTTATCGTATTTCCTGCTTTGAGAAAGCCTTTTTTATCAACCGAAGGAAAGGCGTGTAACCTCAAATAGCCTTTCCGTTCTTTTAGAGACCATTTGTCTTTACGCGGTTCATGATTCCACATCCATTTCGGATCCAGCTCTTGCTCAGAAAACTCATCACCCGATTGCGGCACGGATAATGGAAAGCCCATAACCGGTTTAGGTAACTGATAAGCCATTTTCCCTTCCATATTCTGAATATCAACTCCTATAACAGGCCAATCGTCAATCCACGTAACGGGCAGCAGACAAGGAGGACGTCCTTCGGCACTATCCCGCGTAAATTGTCCCATCCAAAACCAACGCCCGTCTGGAGTAGTTACATAACCACCTTGTCCGGGCAAACGCAGATTATCTCTGCTTTTCACTTTTTCTACAGTGAATATTTCATATTCTCCCGGATGCCCCGGAGCACCGGGAGTGCCATCCGGCAACGTTCCGAACAAATTGCGGGAACGGAAGATATAAGTCCCCTCGCCCATTCCTTTATTCGTAAATTCGATATGTTGCAAATAGTAATAACCGTTACGCTTAAAAATCCGGTTTCCTTCGCTGGAATGATAAGGTGAAATCACAGTACCACCATCCGGATATTGATACAAAATATTTTTCTGGTCAAGATGTGTAGAATCTGCATCCAGCAAAGTTGTACCATCCTCAGACATCTGAAAAATATAACTATACCAATACTCTCTTCCCGGGTGGCTACTCACCAAATAAGCCTTTCCATCGTCATCCCAAAAGGGGCAAGGGTCAGACCACCGGGTTACCCGCAAAGGACGACCGTATTTGTCCTTTACGAACTGACTTTTCCAAGGACCCGCAGGATTATCAGCCGTAGCCACATAGAAACCATCTGTATATAGATTTACATAAATATAAAATTTATTGCGATGATAAGTGATAGTTGGAGCATAAGCTCCACCGTTATAACGCTCCATCCGTTTTACACTGTATGCAGAATCAACCGACACTAAATCAGTCAGTGCTGCACCTATTGTTGTCCAGTTCACCAAATCCTTGGAATGCAGAACCGTAACACCCGGATAGCTCTCAAATGTAGAAGCTACCAAATAATAATCATCGCCTACCCTGAGCGGATCAGGATCACTGTAATCAGCCGCAATCACAGGATTGCGGAAAGTGCCATCTCCCTGGTCACCCCATAATCCTGTCTGCTGGGCACTTATGGTTTCCCATAAAACACCAATCATCAAAAAGAATAATTTAAATCTCATCATAACACTTTTTTATTTATTTCCCACCGTACGCCAATTGCAATTTGGCAAAGAAATCGTCCAATACAATACGTCCGTTGACATGCTTATAAACCCTGATTTCACGATTGCCATCCACCTTTTCATACTTTAAGTCAGATGAAATCCTTGGAGCGGGTACCATATCATAATAATCCGTATGCTGATTAGAGTTCAGTATCAAACTGATAGCAGGAGAATCTCCCAAAGTCCAATCCTCTCCACGAGGCCAGCCTTTCACATCTTTTCTATCTTCATTGAATTTCAATAAAGTCTTATACAAATAATCCCCAATACGTCCGCACGGCCTAACTTTTAAAGCTATTTCGGCTGTACCAACCCTCACCATACTATACACATTAGACGGTACTTGCCATACATTTATTGATGAGCCAAAAACCACATTCACAGAATTTACGTCGCTCCGCAAATTATATTCATTCGCATTATCAGGATAAGCGCCACCGCCACTCCACACAACCGTAATCCGCGATGCTATCTCAGGATTCTTTAAATAAGCAGAAGCGACATCTGTCAACGGTCCGCCGCATATCACATATAATGGTCGGGGATCTTCTGATAAAGCTTCACGAATAATCAGTTCAGCACCTTCCGATATAACTGGAGTCTTTAAATCATCCAATGGCTTAGGAGCTCCTCTTAATAATGCCACTTTGTCCGAAAGGTCACATTTTTCTACAATACGCACCACTTCATCATAACTCTTTTCCATTGATTGCGGCACTCTGTCTTTAAAATGCGCTGCAACAATACCTTTCACTATAAACTGGGGGGTCAGTAAAGCATGTACTATCGCATAAGCATCATCCACTTCATTTGCCGCATCCGTACTGACAATCACTCTTACCCGTTTTTCTTCGGGAACAGAATAAGGCAGATTGTGAGTCAGACTCTCAGCTGTCCTATTTTCCGCCACCCGGGTAACGGGTACGATCTCCGCTTTTTGTATATCCGCTCCACTAGCCGTAGGACGCAGACTGACAGCCAGGTGATTTTCACCGCCAATATTCAGCCAACATTCCGGAATATAGTATTCATACTGGGGGCCTTTTTCCCAACAGCGGCCGATGCAATGTCCGTTTACATAGATAAATCCATTTCCCGAATGTTTCAAACGAAGATGATAAGGATACCATATTCCGTGCGGCTGTTCGGGCAAGATAAACGTAGAGGAATACCATAACAGAAGCGGTTCATATAAATCAGTGCTTCCCTCCACTGCATTTCCCTGCAAATTATTTCCTTTGGACAGACTCACTCCACGTTCTTCTTCTGTATACGCATATTCCAAAGCAAGCTCTTTGCCACCACATTTCACATAGCCTATCCCCATGTTCCAATAATCTTCCACGATTTTCTTTGTGTGGTGGTGCAGCCCCTTACTTTCAAAAAGCATGATTACTTCTACCTTTTCATTTACAGCAGAATCACCCGGCAATTGATAAGATGCGCTATATGCATCCTCTTTCAATACAGGTAGCAGTTTTCCCTGAACAGACACCAGTACTTCATCCGCATCCGTACCATTTATCAGTTTATGACCAATACGGCCCACTTCAAGTAGTTTTCCCTGTGGAGCATACGTACGGTAGTACGCAAAATGTCGTCCGTAGATACCGTCATTATCCAAATATTCTCCTTTTCTCAATTTCTTCCAATGAACGGGAAGCGGATCAACAATCCGTTTGCTACACTCCAACCTGATAGTATCCGCTTTGACTGCCGGACGTGATTCCGTCCCGGGAAGTTCAGGTAACCAATCGCCTTGAGTTGCACCTACAGGCAGGTAATAAATCATGGAGCCAAACGGTTCCAGTGCAAAATCAAATGCAAGATCAGAAGTTTGTATAGTGCCAAAATGATGGCGGGTATGTTCCTCCGTTCTCAGAAAATAATACCGATCTCCATTCGAGGCCTGCCGAAGTACCAATTTTACATCCGGATCAGTAGTAGTGTAATCCACTGAAGTTACGTCGGCACGGGCAATCCTGGTGCCATGTTCTTTCAGCAGATACGACAATCCACGAAAACGGCGATAACGCTCGTTGGTCGAACCATTTTCTGCAATGGCAGAGGCAAAATCGTAAGTGGTTGTCGTCTGCCGCGAAGCCCAATCGTCGAAGTTGGTGCCGCCCACCGTCATGTAGTAACTGATGCCGCAAAAGCCCCTTTGAAGGGCATAAAGCGTAATGTTCTGTGTCTGCACCGGGTCCACTCCGTCCTGTTCCCAGCTCAGCTTTCCGCCTACATCGCTATACCACCCGCCTTGCAGTTCACCGGAGATAAGCGGCTTGCCCGGCTGGGTTTTCAGTTGCTGGTTAATCAGCCGCCCGAAGTTCTTCTCTATCTCCCACCGGGGATAACTGTTCACCATATCCACTACCCCGTTCAGCGGGCCTTCCATCACGTTACGTGCCTCGGAAGTCCAACAAGTGATGATGGGGACATCGATGCCATATTTACGTGTAAGTTCCGTCAGCTTGACCAGATAGTCTTTCTTGTCTGCCGAAGGGAACCACTTGATGCGGTTGAACTCATTCTCCACCTGAAAGAGAATGACACCCGACGCACCTTTCTCTTTGCGGGTAATCTGATGCGGAACCACCACGCGGCACACCGCCTTGTACCAATGCTCGTTCCAGCGCATAAATTCCGGGTCGTTGCTTTGCAGCCAAGCCTCAAACTTGGTCTTGGCAGGCTTCTTTCGCATCAGCCATTGCGGAAAGCCCCCGCCGCTCCATTCAGAGCAAATGTAGGGACCGGGACGGGCTATGACGTAAAACCCGAAGTCTTCCGCCATTTCAAGGAAATCTTCCAACTGCCGCATATCGAGGCAAGATTCATCATTCACCGACTTAGGCATACGCTGTTCGTGCCAGTTCCACGGGATGTAGGTCTCCACGCAGTTGAACCCAGCTTCCTTGAGTTTACTGAACCGGCTTGCCCACAACGGTTGCGGCACCCGGTAATAATGGAATGCACCGCTATACACAAAAACATCCTTTCCTTCAATCTGGATGCAGCGGTTGTCAAAACGGATACGTTCGGGATGCGGAAATACCGAATCGTCCACCGTAGAAAAGTTGTCATCCTGATAGGCAGAGGCATCAGCCGACTTGTCATTCATGACAGCCAAGTCCGTAATATTTTGGGCAGATAGGAACAAAGGAACGATTCCCAATAAAGCCACTATATATTTTTTCATCATAGTCGATTTATGCTGTTTTATTTCAAATCAATATTTATTTTCTTAAGCGAATACTCAGCCGAGCTTCCGCCATACATAAGGGTATATTTTCCCGACATGACACGCATGGTATGGGTCGCTTCATCAAAAGTCTCGAACTGGTCGGGTTGAATGACAAAAGAGACAGTCTGTGTTTCGCCCGGTCGCAACGTAACGCGCTGGAAGTCGCGAAGCGTCTTGATAGGGCCATTGACATCCTCTGTACGGCGGATATATACTTGCGCAATTTCGGTACCGGCTCTCTTGCCTGTATTCCTCAACTGGAAAGAGAGACGGACGGAACCGTCTTTCTGACATACGGCTTTCCCTTTCTTATACTGGAATGTCGTATAACTCAAACCATAGCCAAAAGGATAGAGAGGCTCTCCACGGAAATAACGATACGTACGGTTGCTCATGTCGTAGTCCTCATAATCGGGAAGTTGGGAGAGGTTCTTATAAAAGGTAAGCGGAAGTTTCCCGCTGGGATTGTTACTGCCGAACAACGTCTCGGCAATAGCCAATCCTCCCTGCTCACCGGCATACCAGGCCTGTACAATGGCATCCGCATGTTCCGTTTCGGGAACCATCGCCATGGCACTGCCCGAACAATTGACGAAAACCACCTTCTTGCCCGCCTCATGCAAAGCCGCTATCACGCGCCGCTGTGCTTCGGGCAGTTCAATGTCCGTACGGTCTCCACCACGGAAGCCCGGAAGCTTTACTTTCATCTCTTCCCCTTCCAACTTCGATGAGATGCCGCCCACAAAAATCACCACGTCCGCATCACCGGCCCGCCCGACAATCGAAGCCACATCCATTCCGGTTGTCCGGGCATCCTCCGCTGTCTTCACCTCTTTCTGCTGTGTACCATCGTATGGAATGCCTGTCTGTTGGCCAACAGCCTGATCCGTATAGGTGCAACCAGGGATATAGCGTGCGTTCGGCACGAAATGTCGGATGCCGTCAAGCACCGTGACCGTATGAAACGGACGGCCATAATAGTTTCCCCATAGCATCATGGAATCAACGGCATTGGGTCCCATGACCGCCACATCCAAATCCGTCCGCAGGGGCAATATGTCTTTCTTGTTTTGTAGCAACACGATGGACTCACGAGCCATCTGAAGGGCCAGTTCCTTATGTTCCTTGCGATTGACAACACTCATCTGGATGTTCTTGAAAGGAACTGCGGACGCATCGTCAAAGTCGCCTACCTCAAAACGGGCTTTCAGCAGACGGCGTACGCTCCGGTCAATCTCTTCTTCGGTAATCTCACCTGCCACCACCGCCTCGGGCAGTGAGCGGTAATTTCTGCCGCACTCCACATCCGTTCCTGCCCTGACAGCCATCGCTGCCGATTGATGTTCGCTGTCAGACACTCCATGACGTCCTTTCGCATGGAAATCGGAAATGGCACTGCAATCGCTCACCACCAGTCCCTTGAATCCCCATTCATCACGCAAAATCTGTTGCAGATAGCGTGTATTGCCACAACAAGGCTCACCGTCGATACGCTGATAGGCACACATCACTTCGCGTACATCGCCCTCTTGTACCAGCGACTTGAAAGCCGGAAGATAGGTCTCCCACAAATCGCGTGAAGAGACATTCTCCAGATTGAAACTATGACGATTCCACTCCGGCCCGCTATGCACCGCAAAGTGCTTGGCACAGGCCAGCAGTTTCAAGCAACTATCCTTGCGCACACCGTCAAAGGTATATCCCTGCAATCCTCTGACAACGGCCAGCCCCATGCGGGTAGTGAGATAAGGGTCTTCACCGTAGGTTTCCTGTCCGCGCCCCCAACGAGGGTCACGGAAAATATTGATATTCGGAGTCCAAAACGACAAACCCTGAAAGCGTTTGATTTCGCCGCTCCGGCGAGCTTCGTTGTTCTTGGCACGCGCCTCATCACTGGCCGCGCAATAAACCTGATACAACAAACTGTCATTGAAAGAGGCGGCCATACCGATAGTGGCGGGAAACACAGTCGCTTTTCCATTCAGTCCCACCCCGTGCAATGCTTCGCTCCACCATTCAAACTGGGGGATGGCCAACCTGGGAATGGCCGGTGAGCCATTTTGCATCAGAGCCGCCTTCTCTTCCAACGTCAGCCGGCTGCAAAGGTCGGCAGCCCGTTCTTCGGCGGACAAAGCGGGATTCTTGTATTGCTGGCCAAACGCTGTGTTTCCCAACAGAAGCAGGGCAAGCCCTGCTATGGTCATTTTTCTTTTCATGGTCGGTGTATTAAAAGTTTGCTCCTTTTCCAAATCAGAATCCATTTATTGTAATGATATCCAGCGAGAAGGCGGGAAGTGTCAATTTCAGCTTGCCACGCGATACAGGAAGTGTCACCACATGCTGCGGTCTCACCAAGTCCTTCTGCTCCATGGAGTTCTCATCGGTTCCCTTTCCGGACCACATACGGATCAGTTCCACCTGCTTTACTTCGGCATCTTTGAAATCAATGTCGATGCTGACACTTTTATCTGTCGGGTTCGCCAATTTCAAGTAGCCGGTTGCCCCGTCTGCCGTGAGCGTGGCCGAGGTGTAAATCCACTGTTCGGGATAAAGGCTCACCTGGTGTGTCAATTCATTATTCAGGAAGCACGACACCGAATCGCCCTTCACCTCTATGCGGGCATCGTACCACTTGCCTTCCTCCAGCACTCCGTTGTACTTGTAAGCCAGCGTGCTGACCTCCCCCTTCCGGTGCAGCTCCAAATTATACCGCTTGTTGTGGTCGGCTCCCAAGTGCCATACTCCGTAATCATCGCTTCCCTTGTGGTGGAAATAGAGCTTTACCCCCTCCTCGTTCTTCGAATAGCGGAAACGCTTTACTGATGTGTAACGTTGCGGATTATCCGCCACCCGAAGCACGGAATCCACGGTATGCTTCACCGGAACATTCTCCACCGGATAGCAGTTGTTCTGCTCCACGCACTTCACTTGATAGTCACCCACATGGGTAGCGAAGAGTTGCTGCACATGATAGGACGGGGTCACGAACACCTCGCCCGAATTGAAATGTATCATATCCGGATTCCAGCGGGCTTCGTTCTCATTCTTGAAGATAGGGGCATAACTGTTCATCTTCACGATGTCACCGTTGCGCTCCATCCCCATCATGAAGACCGCTTCGCCCAGCGCGGCATTGAGGTTGCCGTTCGTGCCGCACTCCTTGGTGACCGCATATTCGCCCACATAGACTTTCGGACCGCAACGATCGTAACTGTCGTACTTGCGGTAGCGGTCGATGAACCAGCGGGGATTCCGGTAATAATGTTCGTCCACATAGTCCACCGGATGATTGTTGCGCCATTTCGGGTTGAAATCGAAAGCGTCCACATTGCCGATAATAACCATTTCCGGATAGCGTTCCTTGATGGCACGGTAGAACTGTATGTAGCGTTCGGGGTAATGGTCACTCTGCTGCTTCACGTTACGTTGGTAATTCTCGTTTCCTATCTCTATCAGATACAGGCCGAAAGGTTCGGGATGCCCGTTGGCAACACGCATGGCACCGTATTTTGTGGTGGCACCCCCATTGGCATATTCAATGGCATCCAGCGCATCCTGTATGTACCACTCTATGCTGTCGTGCGGTGCAAAGCCTCCATGCCATATCCCCACATTCGTGACATACATGGGAGTGGCTCCCAAATCTTCCGCCAACTGCAAATATTCATGATACCCCAACCCATTGCTTACCGGATATTTCCACACGTTGATGTGCGAAGACCTTTCTTCGATAGGCCCGATTGATTTTTTCCACTTGAATTGCTCCAGCTTCCCGTCAATCACTTCCCCCTCCACGAAACAACCTCCGGGAAAGCGCATGAAACGCGGCTTCATGTCTGCCAGCAACTGCGCCAGTTCGGGGCGACAACCGTTCTCCCGACCTTTGAAGGTAGGGGGGAACAGGGATACCATATCCATCCAGACGGTGCCCGAAGTATCCATAGAAAGCACTAACCTTGCCTGCGCATCATCGGCATCCGAGAGGAATTCCACCGTATATTTCTGCCATCCGCGTTTCAATTTCCCGGCTACCTTGGCAGTGGCATACGTGGCCGTTCCGGCTTTGTCTTGCAGGGAAGCCGTTATCGTCCCCTTGTACCCAACGGCTTTCGCCCAAAGAGAGAGGGTATATTTCCGTCCCTTAACGGCGTTGATTCCCCAATATCCCTCGTTGACCAACTCCACTTTTCCCGACTTGCCCACGGAAGCGATTTCCACTTTCAGGGCTTTGCGCTGAACCTGATTCAGCAAACCTTCGCCCTCCAGCTTCATTTCGGCTGATGCGCCTATCGGATTCAGGCTCCAGTAGAGCGGCACGCTGTCGCAATCCTCGAAAGAACGGTTACGCACCAGCTCCGCATACAACCCGCCGTCTGCGGCATGGTTGATGTCCTCGAAAAAGATGCCGTAGTGCAGCGAGTCTATCTTTGCACCGCGTTCCTTCATATAGACCTCCAAGCCGATTTGGGCATGAACCGTCTGGAATAGCAAACTTGCCAGGCATCCTAAAAACAGTGACTTCATTTTCATAAGCTTATCATTATCTTGTAGTGGATATTTTGAGTGTCAGTGAAATCGGATTGGGTTTCTCTTCGGGCAGGTGTACCACCAGGCCGTCGCCCTGTTGGCTGTATTCGAGCGGAGAACCGTGCCCCAGCAATTCCACACGGCTGACTATTCCGTCATCCCAATGGTTTCCGGCAGAAAGCGACTTCACAAGAACCTCCCGGTTTTCCGGCCAAGCCATTACGTGCGCATAGATTACGTCTTCTTTGGCCACAAAGCGGATATCCTCAGCCGTATATGCCCGGTGCTTTCCCTCATTGAAGCCTTGCCCTTTCAGTGGGTTCTGGTCTTCGGCCACCGGTCCTTCACCGAAGACATGCCAAGGACGTGTACCGTAAACTCCCTCGCTATTCACCTCCATCCACGAGGCGATGCCTTCCAGTATGGCTTTCTCTTTCTCGTCGATGCTGCCGTCGCCGCGCATGGGCACGCTCAGCAGCAGGTTTCCGTTCTTGCTGATAATATCGACCAGCATCCCGACCACCATCGCAGCCGATTTGTAACCATTGGTTTCGTACTTATGACGGTCGTAGTGCCAGTTGCCCAGACAGGTACACGTCTGCCACGGTTTCTCCTGCATCCGGTCGGGCACGCCTTTCTCCACATCCCACACTAAGCATTCCTTTTGCTGTTCCGTCAGGATTTTGGCAAAGACCACGGCCTCGTTCTTCCCATCGTGTTCTTTCAAGCTTTTGTTGTAAAGATGAGCCACGGTTTGCAGGCCGTAGTCGCTCGCGGGCCAGAGCGGTGCAGACGTATCGTCATAATATACCATGTCCGGACGATATTTGTTTATCATATCCACCGTGCGGTCGAAGAAGCTGCGGCAATACTCTACCGAGGGAAGTGCCGCCCCATTCTCCCACGCCCACTGACTGTGGATGCGGTGAATGTCTTCGCTACCCTCGCTCAACGGGTGGTTCTGGGCATACAGTTCTTGCGGGTCGTAGCCTTCCCACCAAGTTCCTTTTCCATCCTCCTTGGTCAGTCTTCCGTCGTATGGGACACCGGCTTTCTCGCCCTGCTTGTCGCTCCTTTGCGCCGTTTCCATCCACGTCCAAGCATGGGCGGCATGGATGCTCACGCCGAAACGCAGTCCGTTGGCACGTGCCGCCTTTTCCCATCCGGCAAGGATGTCTTTCCGGGGCCCCATATTTACGCTGTTCCACGACTGGTACTTGCTGTCCCAAAGGTCGAAATTGTCGTGATGGTTGCCCATGGCGAAGAAATACTTGGCACCCGCCTTTTTGTAAAGTGCCAGCAGGCTGTCCGGATTCCACTTGTCGCCTTTCCATGAGTGGATGATTTCCTTGAACCCGCTTTCCGACGGATGTCCATAATGTTCCACGTGCCATTTGTACTGGCGGCTGCCCTCATTGTACATATTGCGGGCATACCAGTCGCCCTGCTCAGGCTGGCATTGCGGTCCCCAATGCGCCCAGATGCCGAACTTGGCATCCTGGAACCATTCGGGGGCTTCTCCATACTGCGACAATGATTCCCAAGTCGGTTCGTACAACCCTTTTTGCATCGTTTCGTGGGAGGGCGAACAGGCCACACATCCCAATACAGCCCATAGGCATAATGTTGATTTGATAGTTTTCATGATATATAAAAAATTATTCCGAAAAGCCCAATATGAGTACCCAATCCCCTGCACCTGAACTATTGACAGATGGAGACGTCACGATCAAATTATCATCTTTCAATACATAGTCTTTTACATCTGATTTCTCCCCATTAGTGGGATCAAACCATTTCATTACAGTAACCCATTTTTTAAGCTTTTCAGGAACTCTTATGTGTAAGACATGAGGTACAGGAATGTAAATCAGAGTAAAAGACATATCATCGGCCACAGCAGCAGTCGCATAATTATCAGTCAAGTACTCTCCATAGCCAGAGACTAAAACCTCATGATTCATATCCGGATACAGTTTCCACCAGCTCAAACTATCAAACAGTCTTTTAAGACGCCCCATATCCTTGCTACTCTCATACTCCAAACACTTCAACCAAGTTTCTCCGTCTCTATTCTTGTGCCAAATACCTTCAGCTCCATAGGCCACACCAACAGCTCCCGATGTCACATTCCACCAGGTTTGCCGTCGGATAACATATCTGTTTCCCCAACGCCCTGTTATGCCATTCGCCGGATATTTCTTTGCAGTTCCAAAGTCATAATACCCCTCACCAAATTGTACCGGAATATTTTTATATCGCTTTATATTTTCATAGTTCATCTGATATGGATAACGTGGAATACCCTCAAACTTATAGGCCGGAGTATAAGCGTATGTCCAATTAAGAGTTAACCATGAAGCATCCGGAAAAGCCTCCTTACTGGATTGGCTGCCACAACTATGATAAGCCACAATCGCCCTGCCACCATATACTTCCTGAATACCTTCCCCCATTGCATTCATCTCTCCACGAACCGGTTCGGGTATCTGATCCCCTCCTATAAAATAAAATACACGAGGATTATCTTTATACCTTTCTGCAAACCATCTTCCATAAACCCGGCACTTATTTTCTCCTTGTTGCTGAATGAATTCATTCACCGAACGCTTCCATATCGGATTTAGGATAACAATCAATCCTCTATCCGTTGCTTCTTTTACACACCAATCGACTTGTTTCCAATAAGAATCAACAGGTTGAGAAATGTCATTATTATGGAACGCTTTTCGATACATTGTCTTATCTATTTCCGAAAAGACAGCGCTCATTTGAATCGTATTAAAGCCCTCCTTTAGCCTATTATCCAAATAAGCCTCCACTTCATCGCAAGTATAATCAGCCGGAAGAGTCCAAGCCGTGCAAGCATTTATAAAAAAGGGAATCCCATCTACAGTTTGTAAGTACCTGCCGTTAGGAGATACTTCAAATTTTATCTGAGCGTTAACCGCAGAAAAAGAAATCAATGAGATGCATAAAACCAACAAAGGACAATATAAGTGTTTCATTACTTTTCGAGTTAATCTATTATGGTAATTCACGTTCTTTACAAAATTTGAGAACATAAAAGTTTTTTTTGTAAATCCTATTTATTTTTAGACAAAGAATATATCACTTCTTTGTCTGAATTATAAGATAAAGCCCCATTTTTCAACTCAAAAAGAGCATTAAAAGCCTCTCCCGAAACAGAATTGACTGTTAATCCATTCATAGAAAGAGACTTTCCATTACCAACATAAACAGAGAGCAATAAATCACCGTCAAAAGAAGCAACACAATATGTTCCTTTAAAGCGAATTCCCATATAATCAGCTTCTTTTTCAGGCACAATAGAATGAATTATATAATCAATCCGTCCGCTTTTCTTATGTTCAACCGTCAACTTTACAACACCTTCCTGAGCCACAGTCTCTCCTACATATACCGACTTTATATTGGCTTCTGCCCCATTTCCGTATGGTTCATAGACCGCTACAAAAGGCTTATTCCAAGCCTCTCCCTGCCGCCTCACTAATAAAGCCGGTACAGGCAACTTTCTCAGCGAAGATTCATAATAACGGTGATTAAACAAAGAATTCAACTGGTAAACCATGCGTTCTTCTCCTTCAGGCATAAACATACGCATGTGCGTATCATCTATACCTAAATGAAAATCCATAAAAAAAGCCTTGTCTGTAGCTAATGAGCCTAAAGTATTGAAATAACGATATCCTTTTCCGGATAAAGAATCAAGTGGAAGATTTGTCAACTGTAATGGCTCTCCTGAAGACGAAAACATCTCTGCCCCCACTCCCATATTATGATATATATAATCATGATATTTGTTATCTCCATCTATTACTACAGAGCGGAATATATCCACAAAATACCCGGTCTGAGGAGAAGTACGAATGATAGATAGCATACGGCGTTGTTCCGCTCTTATCTCCTTGGTATAAAAATGATTAACAGCATCAACATACTGGTGATTCGGAGATATTTCGTTTTCGGGTTCCCCTCCATCGATTACCGCAGGTTCAGCATGAACAATCTCCAGATTTTGTGGCATTTCATTATCCGCTCCTTTACCATTCGGACTAACAGTATTATGTCCCGCCACATTTATTTTATATTCATGTGTATCAGCTCCCCAATAATCTTGCCCGACACCTTGATCTGGTGCCAGAATATGCCCCCGTCCATAAAGTTCCATATTCATGCCGTTCGGCTGACGATGGCCTGTATCTTTTCCAAAGCCCATCAAGGTAAAGGCCAGAGCATCCTTATAATCCGGAGCGTTGTTACGACCAAAAATCAAAGAATATACCGATGAGTAGGAAGTACGGGCTAATTGAGGTTCACTACTTGTTTGGGGAATTTCAGGCAAATAGAAAAATAAAGAATAATAAAATTCATTATCCAAATTCCTTTGAGGAGCATATTTCATTAATTCTGCAAACTTTCTTTCCTGTTCAGTGTCTTTTTTATCATGTGAATATGCCATCATAAGTTCCAACTGCTCAGTATTCATCGTTGCATAAGAAGCATCGCCATAATTCGTGACATACCCATTAGGAAACAACATTTGCTTCATCGAACCGGAAGCTTTATTCAGCAACGGGTCTTTAGACAAAAAGTCAAGCCCATTTTTATAATAAATAAATCCAAAACGGACCAATTGTCCTATGGAGCCTTGCCCATACCCTCCAGGTGCTTCAGGCCATAACCCTGTGGCTGGATCAATATTAGCACGCAGCACATCCAAATATGCACCATGAGTTTTAGTTGTGGGTCCATAAATCAATTGATTTACATAATAGCCACGTCCTTTTCCATCAGCATAGCACTTATCATCATCCAAAGCCAAGGCATATAACATGGCAGACTGATGCTCATTCATATTCCAATTGCCTTGCAATCCTCCGCCGCGCTTCAGTTTATTTTCAATCAACCGTTTAAACATGATTTCAAAACGTTCCAATGCCCACGCTTTACCTTCGGTGTGAGCAGGAGCCCACATCTCTCCCGGAATACCTTGTTTAAACTGCTTCGAATCAAAATATTCATCGTGCAGATAATTGTAAATCATATCATAAGCCAAAGGCAAAGTAGCAAAGTGCCGCGTATCTCCTAAAGTCTCGAAAGACAAATATCCGTTGGAACAATTACCGCCATTCTTCGTTTCCCAATCCGGATTTACCTGCTCCTGCTGAGAAGCTCCGCGCACAAAGTTCCACAAAATATCAGCCGACAATTTGGCATAATCCTTTTCACCCGTTAAATAATAAAGAATGGAAGACTTCCAAGCCAAATGGATAAAACCACGATTTGTTGTTTCTGTACCTAATCCTGTTTTTGTGAAAGGCACGGTATCATAGCACACTGTTTGTCCTAATTGCGAAAGCACATTTACATTTGCATCCGTCAATTTTACAATTCCGGTCTGCTCTGCCGAAGGTTTCGTTAATGAACCATCCCCATAAGGAATAATTTTATCCAGAGGTGCCAAAGGAACAGAATTGCTGGCTGCACGTCCATAAGTTACTCTGACAGTAGGATATTTAGCATTTCCCGTCCTACGAGGAATAAAATTTCCTTCTGTATAGAAATGAGTATAGCGCTTCCCTGGCTCCCAATGCATTTGCATACGCGAAATGACAAAACTTGGATTTTTCCGGTGGATAGCAACAATAGGATCTACTTCAGCTTTTAGAGCATCATAAATATCTTGTGTCCAACCTACGTTTTTTATTTTTTCTAAAATAGAAGGCCTGTCAGCTACAGTAACAAACACCCGCGGATGAGTATTCGTATGAAAATCACTTTCTGTTATTTGTTGGGCAAAAGCGATTGCCGAATTGGTAATAATACCAATAGTTATAATAAATAATCGTTTTCTCATTCCTTTAATCAATTATATAAAGTATTTGTTGATTCTGAACGTATTTCCATCTTACCTTTTCTTTCTACTATTGACACTGCCGTCTTTTTCTCCACACCATAGAATCCTTGTATGTCTATTTCCTGCATTCTTCCGTCAATTAACTCCACTATTATCTTGGACGGATTGTCAGCATCAACTTTTCTCACCAAAGGTTTTCCTTCATGTGGTTCTATCACCGTGACATAAATAGCTTCATTACCTTGTAAACATACACCTACCACTTTTCTCAACTGATTTTCTTCGCCTACAGGATAATCACCACCGATAACTCCTTCCAAGCGAACAACATTAAGCCCTTGCAAATCGTACGATAATCGAGCTTCCTCTTTTGCATTATCAGGTTCCACACCTATACTTTCCTTATAAGAATCTCCAGCTATTTTTATAGGGCCATTTTCATAGTCTTTTCCATTGACAGGCAGAGCTGCCACATTCTCTGTCACTGCCTTTAATGAAGACAGTGCTATCTTCCGGCCTTTGTCTGTAATAAAATAAGCATCTGCCAAAATCAAGGTCTTTTTCCTTTCCTGCCGACAGTCTGTCCTGACAGTCAGTGTCAGTTCCTTCTTGTCCTTCAACGGCACATTCAAGTGTTGTTTACCAAGTATCCACGTACCAATGGTGCCTTGAGCCATCAGTTCACCATCCGCCTTCACTTGATAATCCAGCATTTTGCTGATACCCCAGTCTTCGGCATAGTCGCCAATTTTCACCTCCGCCTTGCGGGGCCATGCCATATAAACGTCTATATTCAAATCACCCGGTTCATTATAAAGCCGGTTCTGTCCACCGGTTTCCCAGTTGTTGACAGCCAGGTTCTTACCATCTTTCCCTTTGGGAGCGAAATGATGAACGGATGTTACTTTGCCCCCCTGCTGATATTGGTAGCGGTTAACGTTAGTAATGAATTGTCCGGAATTCAGAGGATCGTCATTCCATTGAGGAATGTGCGACACAAATTTCAGTTCACATTCCGGTTGTGCGCCCCTTAACTGGAGCAGATTTTCAAACGTATGTTTTTCATCTCCCTTCAGATAGTCGGCCAATATCACATAGTCATCTGTCACCACGGTCAGGCGACGCTGGTGCACCGGCTCGGAATATCCTCCAATATCTCCCGGCTTCGGATGCCCCTGCACAATAGGCACGTATGGTGCCTTTCCAGCCTTAATATTTTCTATCTGATCATATCCTCCCAAATAAGGAGAATTGCTCCAGCGGGCATCAGTGCTCATTGCATGAACTTGCATCATATTTCCCGAATAGAACAGGAATTGGTCACACGAAGTCGGCTCCTGCATTTTGCCGTCCACCACTACCATATTATGCGACATGGATGATTGTACCCACCATTTATACATATACGATCCATAGCCAAACCATGATGTTTCCGGATTATAAAAACTACGTCCATAACGCATCATGGAAAGCAGGCTAATACGGTCGAAATGTCCGTGATAGCTGCCATGTGTACCGTACTTCAGTGCTACTTGCAACTGTTCCCTCTGTGAACGGTTCTTGGTCTGGGAACGAAGAACCGCAATTCCGGCATTGTCTGAATATCCCGATAAACTCGCAATCTCAGGAGTTTCTTCGGGAAGCTCCGGCACACCATAAATCAAGCTTCGCTTTTCCGAACGCTTCAGCAGCGATGCATAGCGTGGATCACGAAATACATAGTAGGCCAGTTCGAACTGGTCTCCCGATAATACCTGTTCATGTCCATCGCCCATTCCGAACATCACCCCACGATAATCCGGGTAAAGGAGTATGCCGTCCCACATACGTTTAATATCTATCGTATTTTGTTTCAGAGGACCAAATTTACCAAACGCCATTCCCAATAAATTCTCATACTCGAACGGACGCAATCCTACATTGCGAGTTAATGAAGACGGAAATTTCTGATTGATCCAATCTATTCCGAAAGCACGTGCAGCCAATGCAGTAGTCGTATAGCACATAGCACATCCTATATTATAACTCAATGACATCTCATACCACCATCCATCATCCATAGTACCGTAACGTAAATGATCTATAAGACCACAAGGACCATAAGCTATTTGATTGAACAAATGCATATCCTGCAACATCAGAGCACATTCCGCAGCCGGCCCCAAATTGAATACGCTCCAATTGGAGATACCGCCATCTCCCATCATATCTATAAAATTCAAACAAAAAAGACGGAATGTATTCTCCACATTCTTACAATCTTCTTTTGATAATAACCCTGATTCCTTTATCAAGTCATAAGCCAACAACAAACCTTCCATTGTTCCTCCTTCTTGTGGAATTCCCTGAAACGTAAGATGTTGAGTTCGTGGATATCCCATTACCGGATCTGTCAAACGACGTAAGGTCTCGGCTACTTTTTCTCCGTAAGTACGATTACCAGTCAGATAATAGGCTACAGCTGTTCGGTGAAGTGAAGACTCTATATATGCACGTACCAGGCCTTCGGTACCTTGGTCGGACATGGTTCCTTTTCTTACTTCAGGTACCTTGAATGCCTCCGCAACCTGAATAAACTCTTGCAACTCTTGTTTTGCCCAATCATATTTATCCACTTTTCGCTTAACTTCCGCCCAACCATTTGCATCATGAGTTATAAAAGGAGAACGTACCGGGACAACTGAAATCAGCTCTATCTCTTCGGTTTTTCCATCATGCATCAAAGGTATTGCTTGCAGAATCGTACTTTCATGCGCTCCGGCAGGAAGATAATCAGAGCCTTTTACTTTAACAGTCACTAAAGAAGACTCATTGGGATTCAAAAACAATGAGGAAGGAATTACTTCCGCCTTCATCCCTTCCCAACCATCCTTTTTAAACTGCAATGTAACAGCCTGTGGAACTACCGAAGTATTTGTCACCCTAACTTGATAATCCGTTTCATGCTTTTCATTCAATGGACGCGAATAGATATCTGTTTCCATCGCTAAAGTATGCGCTTTTACCAAGCAAACATCTTTCAAGTTAACTATCCCAGGAGAATGGTCTGCATTCTCTACAAATATCATGATCTCTTTTATGTATTTAAGAAAATACTCCTGTCCTCTATTATAATTAAAAGCAGTGATAGGAATCAGAATACTTTGCCATTCTCCTCCAGGTACTTGCACTACAACGGAAGTACTATCCGCCCAATTATGCCGATCTTTTGTAACAGCACGTTTCATACAACACCGAATATTTATCGGTTTATTGCTATCACTCTTGATGTGCATGCGCAAACCGTAATATTGCCTCACATCATAAGTACCATCATGTTCTGTATTCAATCCTCTCAGATACCATCCTTTTTCACCATCCGGATGCGCATAGACAACCTGCATCGGAAGTGAGGCCGAACTAGTATTCTTGTCAGTTATGAGCTTTATATTAGGCTGAGCAAGAACCGATATCTGAAAAAATACACTTAAAAAAAATAATATATATTTCATTGTACAAAATTTAATAAAGCACCGTGAGTCATTCAATAGTTGCGACAACCGTTGTACAGACAAGGTAGTAGAGTCCATTAACACGGATAAAGTAGGCAATACACTCTCTATATACCTCTATTTTATAATTAAGAAGAAGGGCAATTGCCCTTACTTCTTAATCATTTTTGCAACGTACAATTTATCATTACTGATCATATTGACTATATAAAATCCAGAGACCAAAATTCCTAAGTCTATCCTTTCGCCAGCATTGACCAGTCTGTCTATATGAGCAATACCTTTCAAATCGGAAATCACAATCTTACCACTACAACCAGCTATGATATAGTCTGCCGCTGGATTAGGATAGAAAATCACAGGCTTTTCCGTTTCAGGCTTCTCAATTGATGTCCCTGTGTCTTTAAGGGTCATGCTCAAAGAATTAAGGTTTACACACCAGTTTACATCAGTCAAGAACCTCAATAATATATAATAGTCCTGATTGACACTCAGTGATGCCGTTTCGGGAAACTTATAGATCTTAAAAGTATTCCATCCGTTAGCACCTTTTTCAACAAGAACGGAATTGTCCGGATCCACAGGCTGTTCTTTTAAAGTTTCCAGGTCGGATGAAACCGATATATTAACCCGAGGATTATCCGCTGCCTCTGTATTAGTCGATGCGCTGATAGAAGGAATATAAACCCCATCCATACGGGGACGTACTTTATAGATAATTCCAGAGTTATTCTTTGTACTTCCGATAGCCGATTCAACTATGATAGAACCGAATGTCTCTTCATAGGATGAAAGATTGATTGCCCCGGGAATCATATTCACCGTTGATATTGCATCATTAAAACGGTCAATGGCACTTTGCAAAGCATTCAGTCCATTATCACAATCATCATCTGATGCATCTGAGGATATCAGCCTGGCATTATTTATTGCATCTTTCAACATATTTCTATCCGCATCACTTACACTGGCATAAGCTGGATTATCCGGATTACTGAACTTATCCAAAATTTCCTGAGCATTAGAAATTAATTCTTGCAACCTGTCCCATGAACTTGACAGTTTAAAGACAATATCTCCTACGTTCACTGCCCAACCGGCATCATTTACCAAGAAAGTCAATCGCATAAATCTCAAGTCGTCAGCATTCAAATCAAAGCTCCATTTATATTCGCTGTAATTCGACCAGCTACTTTCCTGTTTGATCAATTTACTATTGTTTTCGTCCACTTTGTAATTAACAAAATCGGTTGACTCATCTATCAAAGCAAGGTTTATTCGAGGAGAAACATCCGAACTGCGAGTAGTGGCCGCTTTTATTGTTACAATATAATTGCCCGATGTAGTTGCAAGTAACGGAACCACTACATAAGCACCTTGTCTGGTACTCCCAATATCTCCGGTAGCACTTCCAATAGTAATAGTTCCACCTGTAGCCATTTTCTTATCAAAGTCTACCATTCCTGGTATTGAGCAAGGATCATAAGTAAATGTTTCGTTTATCAATGCAGAATATGCATCATTCAAATCGGCAAGAGCTGTGTCTACCATTTCCTGAGTAACTTTGGAATTATTGGCAATAGTTTTTGCATATGATAAATCTCTCATAAAGCGAAGAAATAAATCCGGTTTGTATTTTCCTCCCATTCCGACTAAAGAAATATTTGAAGCAGTTTCCGGCAGTTGTGCAAAAGCTTCCTTTTCACTAACGGCAGCTTTCAACAAATCCTTATTTGTAGAAATATCAGCTACATTATCGACTATTAATCCCGCCTGAGTAGTATTGTCATCCAGTATAAAGACATAGGTGGAACAGGGAGGTAACTGCATCGTAGCAGGAAGAGTTATTGAAGTTTCTGTATGAAACTGCCATGCAGAAGCACCTACCAATTCATTTGGAAATTCTATTGTTTTAGAAGTGTCAGACAAAGTATTCATTGCAATCAAAAACTTCCCATATCTAAGAAAATAATAATCTTTCAACAGCCTGCCAGTATTATAGTTAACACCATCATAAGAGTTGTAATACTCAACCTGTCCTTCATAAGCACTTGTCGGGTTGTCCGGAGGTGTACCATATGAAGTACTCGGTCCATTAACCCAACCATCACGAGTGCGATAAGAAGCTACATAACGTGCTTCTGTCTTATCAGTTTTCACCTCAAAAAAACGTTGATAATCTGTGGTGATATGATGCCCTCTTACCAATCTGTTATCCGCTTCTTCACGAAAATAAAAATTAAGCATCAATTGCTCTTCTCCTTTTTTAATGCTGACAACTCCATTTTCTTCATCAGCAAAACAGAAATTGGGTTCTCCCGGAGTAGTAGGTATCTGAATAGTCGAATTACTTGTATTTAAAGCCCCAATCGTTTCAAATATATATAAATTAGAGGTATGTTTGAAATCATCACTTGAGAGAGACAGGAACCGCCCATCCTTTATTGCTTGTTTCAGATATCCAAGCAAGGCTTCATCCTTAGAAATACCGGCCACAGAAAAAGACGTATAGAAACTTTCACCCGGAACGGCCTGATTTCGATAGCAAATATACCCCTCTCCCAAAATATCCTTCTTACCATCACTCCCTACAAACGGATACGTAAACAGAGCTTGCGTCTTCACATGATTTACTGCCATCTGAAGTATATCAAGGTCTCCTTTATCTCCCAAATGATGTACTGTCATTTTATACATCTCCATCATTTTTCCTCCTAAATTACCATAACAGTCGGGACCTACCCAACCCGGTTCGTGAGAAGTTCCTTTTGCCGTCATCCAAAAATATCCGGCCCCTTTGCTCGAACTCGCTGGATTTCCCAATTGAGGATTGGTTGAGTTCAAGTTAGTAACATTTCCAGTAAATTCTTTCACACCACATGCTTCCTGCACCATTCTCAATCCAATGGCCGGATAAGCAGCGTAAGTAGCAGCATCTAATTTATACAAGGCAAGTGCTGCTCCATAAACAGAAGCGGCGCATTCCATTTCCTGATTAGTAATCGTCTTCCGTGAGCCAGCTCCAAAATCAAAGCTGGATTTGAATGTCTCACACCATTGCTCCCTACGGGTTTTTCCTGCGCCACCTCCAAGATCAACCACTTCGTTAAGGAACGATTGGCTTATTTTATCAAATATCATCGACATGGCATACCCCTGACGTCCAAACGCACCTCCCCAAGAAGTTTTTGCTGTTTGTTCGTTGTTATAATTATTAATGACCATGTTATCCAAGAATTTAAGTAATTTATCCACTACACTTTGTTTCTGATAAATCTTGGAAATTTCAGGAATGAAATAAGCCTGCGCTAAAGCTTCAACCGGATGATAATAGTTATTGGGATCTGTTTTCACAAAATCACTTCCATTCAATAAAGAAGTGAAATAAGAATTGGCACTGGAAACAGCACTTTCTTTGAGTGCTATCAGATTTGTAGCCACATTACTTTCTGATGCGGAATAAGAAGGAGTCTTCCCTCCTAACTCAACTTTTGGAATAGCAAACCCAGGGTCAGTGTGCACAAACATTTTATAAAGTCCAATCGTATTTCCAGTCATTGCCCTTTGATAAGTAGCATATTGCGATTGCGTTCCATAACCATAGAAACGCCCGGTAGAGCGTAAACGTACTTTTACATATTCTTTCCCGTCCGTCAAAGTACGGGGGATCGGCATTGTCCTAAAACAAAAAGAACCGGGACCCACTTTATTCAATTCGCCTAAGAAATAATCTTCATTAGAATGGTAGCGGTTCCCAACTTCCTTGCCTTCCACTTCCAGAATGATTCGCTCATCATTCCCCTCACTTCCTGAAAATTTTACAGTAAAATAGTTCTGGCATTCGCCATCTACTTTCAGGGTCAAATTTATTTCTCCGCCATATATTCCTGTATATGCGCCTTGAAAAGGATTCTCTGTATTGGGAAGAAAAAAACGATTTGTCTGATTCAACAAGCCACCACTGCTTATTGCTGTTTTAGAGGGAGAATAGGTTGTCAAGCCATGCTGCATCTCACTAACCTCATCACCAAAAACAATTTCATCCAAGTGTTGAGCATGCACCGGATTTCCAATTCCTAAAAGAATAAAGAATATAAAAATAAAACAGGTTTTCATGGTATTCGTAGTTTAAGACAATTATAAAAAGCCTGTTTCAATATTACCCAATCTTCTTTAAAAAGGAAAATTGAAACAGGCTTAAACAGTTTAGTAGGGATTCTCTATCCGTACTTAGTCATTGACCGGTGTTTGAGTTTGATCTGCCGAGAATACCAAACCAAGTTCATGCAGATTGGCAACCCACGATCCAGAAGTTGTCAAGAAAGTAACTTTCAAATAATACTCCGTAGCTGCTTTCAAGGAAAACGGTCCATAAATCCCTTTAGTATCCGTTGTCCAATTACCTCTATTCACGACTTCTTTTGTCAAAGCAGCATTAAGTTCCTGACTTCTCAACACATTTAAATTATCTCCGATATTTACATTCAATGAACTGCCATCTTTCATGGTTGCAGCCAATGTATAGACATCAAAAAGACCAGTTACCGGAGCAGTAAACTTAAAGATCACATACGCTCCATCTTTGGTACTATCAATGTTTCCATCTGCAACTTTTATGGAACCATTCGTTTCAACGTAGTCCATAAATGAAAATTTCACATCTCCTGCAAAAGTCAGTTCCGGTCCGGTAATTTTCTGAAGATCCCCAAACTTAACTGAAACATTTCCTCCTATTGCATTAGTCGGTACATCGACAGTAAGTGTCGTTGCAGTCAGTTCTTTACACGTAGAAGTAACCACACCTTCATCAGCTTTAAATTCAACAATAACATCAGCGGGAGTGAGTCCTTTGTCTATAAAAGACTGGAAGTTCTTGCCTGTCAAAGTTATAGTAGTTCCCGGAAAAGTCGGATTGGGAGTAATACTTGTTATTACAGCTCCCGGAATGCAAGTAAATTCACTTGCTGTCTCCGTGCTATTTTTCCAAATCCAAAGTGTAATATTACCAGACATTGCATTATCTGGCACACGTACCTTAATTTCAGTATCCGACCAATCGGTGTACTCCTTAGCTTCGATCCCACCAAAATAAACACGTCCTATCCGTTCGGCACGCTCTTTCCCAAAGTTTGTACCTTTTATAGTTACTATACTACTTGGATATCCATCATTCGGATAAAACTCTGTGATTGTCGGAGCCGGATATTTATTCAATCCGGTTTCATCATCATCCGAACAGGCCGCACCTATAAAAACGGTCAAAAGCAAGAAAACACCTAATATTATAGAATTATATATCTTTTTCATATTCTCTATTTTTTATTAATTACGTTTATTACCATTGAGGATTTTGTAATAACTGAGGATTCAACTTGATCTGATCTGTAGGAATGGGCAACAAATAATTTTTTAAAGCAAACTTACGATTGGCTGCCTGCTCTACAATAATTGCTCCTGGTTTTGTTGGAGTTATCCCTGCATAGGAATACTTAATTTCTTTTTCATTAATCTTACCGGCATAACCACTCGCCTCATAAACCGGTTTATTATCAATAGGATTGATTAATGTCTTCAAATATGAATCTGTACCTTCATACTCCAGATAAGCACCGCAACGATTTTCGCCAGCCAATTCAGCCTCAGCAATCCCCCAACGGCAAAGGTCATTTAAACGAGAACCCTCTCCATAAAGTTCCAAAGCGCGTTCACGACGAATCTCACCGAGGAAGTCTAACTGTCCTCCTAAGGAATTGGCTTTTGCAATCAAAGCTGCATTTAATGGTGCTACCCCTGCACGCTCACGCACTTTATTTATTGAATAATCCAAATCCGCATCAGATATATTTCCTCCACCCAATTCGCAAACAGCTTCGGCATAAATCAGCAGTATCTCTGAGTAGCGAATATGCATATAGTCCATCGCTTCGTGACCTGCATCACCCAAAGAGTTCAACTCACTACAAAACTTACGTCCCCCTGTTCCGGCACCAGCATTACGCAAATTAGGGACACTTTGATACTGGGCAGCTGCCAATGAATAGATATCGACATCATACTGAGCACCTGTATTATATTTTCCCCATCCCCAGTTATAACTCATCGCAGGGCGTACACAAGCGGTCAAACGGTAATCCCGGTTTTCCAGTTCTGCATTCATGACCGTGTATCCTTTGAAGTTAGGTGATAAATGAACCGGCAAGCCGTCTGTACAAAGATACATATCCATCAATTTACGAGTCATACCCGCAGGAGCCGTATGTGTCAGATTAGTATTACTTTTACGGTTTACCGCATCGTACACGCTACGAAAAATAGATTCTTTATTAGAGGATTTATCCAAACCAGCCGGATTAGAATCGGTACCTTCCAAGTTAAATAAATAATAATAGCTACAATGTGCGTACATATCCGGATTTTTTACAGAAGAAATAGAACTAACATCTTCTACGCCCTTCCACAATTCAAAAGTTTGACTGTCAATAATATCCTTAGAAAGATTTTTTGCCATGGTTAGGAATTGTTCGACCGAAGGATAGTCTGCCGGTTTATTGATACCTGCACCATTTTTATTTCCATCACCATCGGTTTTGGTACCCACATACTTATCCCAAGTTCCTTCAAATAAACACACACGTGCTTTAAGTGCTTTAGCAGCTTCCAATGTCACATGTCCATCATTACCGGTACTTGCAACAGTAGTCCGTGCCAATTTGGCGATTGCAATATCCAAATCGTCCAATATTTGCTTAACAACCTCATAACGTGAGGCACGAGGTCCCCAAACCACAGGGTCATCTGTAGAAATAGTAGTAACTTGATTGGCAATAGGTACACCACCATAGCGTTTCAGCAAAAAGAAATGATGCCATGCACGGAAAAAATAGGCTTGTCCAACGGGACCTGCAATTTCTTCCTGATCTGAATACTTTTCTCCTTTGGATATCAGAATATTGACTTTTCGCAACCATTCGTATGCCTTATCCCAATACTTGTCACTTGTAGGTGCTGAATTGGTACCACTAACATCATCGGCTCCATTCAGAATCAAGTCAGTACCATAATCGAAATTAATACCATACGTATCATTACCATTCCACGCCCATACATTCGTATGCAGATCATTTGCTACATATTGAAAATCGGCTAAAGTCTTGAAGTAAATGGCTTCTGTTTGAGAATCCAAAGGATCTAAGTTCAAGAAATCACTGACACAACCAGTTGTTAACATTCCCCCCATAATCAGGGATAACAGCATTTTATATGTTTTCATATTCATTCTCTTTTTAATATTAATACAGATTAGAAAGTCAGGTCGATACCAAATGAAACAGTACGAGCATATACATCCACATTACCTTGTCCTGTCGCCACTTTGCTTTCCGGATCGAAACCATCTTTCACATTAGAAAATTCAAATAAGTTATCAGCTGCAATATATAAGCGAAGATTCTCAAGAGACGCCTTTTTCAACCATGACTTTGGCAAGGTATATCCTAAAACGATATTCTTAGCTCTGGCATACCAACAATTGTTGATGTTAATGTCATTATACCATTTATAATTCCAGTTATTACGAGCACCATTTCGTGACATGATAGGATAACGCGCATGAGTATTATCTTCAGTCCACGTATTACCCATAAACGTTGCATTCTGATTAGTCCATCCACTATACCATGGTGAAGACATCTGGCCTTCACGAACTACATTTTGCTTGCCTACACCTTGAATAAACATAGAGAAATCAAAGTTTTTATAGTTGGCCCCTAAATTGATACCAAATTGATAATGAGGATTGGCATCACCATAGTAATAAAGGTCATCAGTCGTAATTCTTCCATCTCCGCTAATATCGACTTTTCTTACAGAACCTGGGCATAACTGATCACTGGTTCCTTGAGTAGGATGAATACCACCGGCAGTTTTAGTAATTTCCTTATAGTATGCATCTACTTCTGCTTCATTCTGCAAATAGCCATCAGTCTTATATACATAGATAGCATTCAATGGTTTACCTTCAATAAAAGCACTACCTTTGACTTTATTGTTTACTCCATTACTTATGGCAATAGCGCCATTGTACTCAGTTATCTCTGTTTTAGCATCTGCCAAGGTAAAGCCTACGTTGTAAGTGAAATCTTTTCCAATCTTATCATTCCAATTAAGCATCAATTCCCAACCATTCGCCCTAAAATTACCACTATTGGATTTAGGGGCGGAAGCACCAATTGCGGAAGGGTATGTCATTGAAATAAGCATCCCCTTATTTTCACGAATATAATATTCAAAAGAACCCGTCAGACGATTATTCAAAACTCCAAAATCCAAGCCGAAGTTTGTGGTAGCAACGCGTTCCCAAGAACGATCTGAAGAGGTCATTCCATTTACTCTTGCAGTAGGAACTTTTGTTCCATTAAAACCAAATATAGTTGTTCCTGTGACAATAGAAGATACATAATCATACTCTCCAATACCAGACTGAGAACCTGTTTCTCCATAAGATGCACGAATCTTCAAATTATCGAATATATTCCAGTCTTTAACAAAAGAAAGTTCTGAAAAGCGAACGCCACCTGAAACGCCAGCAAAATTAGCCCAACGATTTTCTTTTGCAAATCTGGAGGAACCATCACGACGGAACAAACCTTCTAATAAATAAATACCTTTATAATCATAGTTCAAACGACTTAAATAAGATATCATACCTACTTCATTACTACCACCCGTAGCCTCTGCCGTTGTTGCATCACCTAAGTTTATATCATCCAAATCATCAACAGTCATATTCTTACGATAGCCATAGTTCTTTTCATAATGCGTCTTCTCTCCCGTCATACCTAACATCAAACCAACAGTGTGATCGGCAAACGAATTATTATAGTTGATGAAAGCGCTATAAGTTTGAAACAGAACCTCTTCGCGAGTATTCTTAACCCAACAATCAGCATCTTTAGTTTCTGTTTTAACAGCACCTGTACCCAAAGAATAATCGGGAAGTCCATCATAGGTTTTAGTTTCTCCTGCCCAGTCGTACATAGTGACATGAGTTTGACGTTCTATCTTCTTATGATGGCGCATACGGATATTCCCACTTCCGGAAATGCTCAATCCTTTTACCAACTTATTTAGATCCAAGGTCATTTTTCCACCGAGTCTTAGAATTTCTTCCGTATTATTATTTCGGCCTCCTTCATCAAGCTTTGCCAATAAGTTATTTCCACCAAATGTGTCATAGTATTGTCCATATTCATTGTACAGCGGGAAAATATAGAAATCCTGAATACCATGTCCGACACCTTGTTGCGGTGTGCTCGTATGACGTTTATCATAGGAGAGATTGAATTCTGTTTTAACCCAATCATTAATCTTATAGTCAACATTAGTACGGAAGTTATATTTTTTCTGTCCATCATAGACTAAATCAATCAACGAACGGTCATTGGCATATCCTAAAGACGTCATGGCCTTAACTTTATCACTACCGCCACTAATGGTTACTGTATGCGACTGTCCCCATGTAGTGCCATACACAGCATCAAACTGGTCGCTTGTCGGATCCAGCACGCGCCACAATCCAGCAACGACTCCTTCATATCTTTCACCGGCTGCCATTGTCCTCCAAATATCTTCAGGCCACATCCACCAGTTCCATTGGGGTTCACCATCCTTCAAATAAGCATAAGCATCATTAGTGGTTGCTTCAATAAGCATTTCAGCCCACTCTTGTCCGCTTGCAACAGGAAAGCGTTTTCCAACAAGGTTGGCATGTACACTACCTGAATAGGTTATTTTAGCCTTACCTTCTTTTCCTCGTTTGGTTGTCACCAAAATAACACCAGCCCCTGCTTTAGTACCGTAAATAGCAGCTGCAGCATCTTTCAACACAGAGATGCTTTCAATATCACTCGGATTGATTTGAGACAATTCCCATGAATATGCCTCTACTCCATCAATTACAATCATTGGTGACATTTCATTCACAGAAATTCCGCCACGCAAAGTAATTGATGTACCCTCATTACCTGGACGAGAGGAACTACGCGTAATAGTCAACCCCGGAATAGTACCTTGCAAAGCTGAAGCTACATCCTGAGTGGCTTTCCCTTTTAAAACCTCATCACCCTTTACCTGAGTAACAGAGCCCGATAGCGTCTGCTTTTTCTGAACACCATAACCTACTACTACTACTTCATCCAACATTTCCGTATCTTCTTGCAAAGTAACCTTTATATTACTTTTTCCTTTCAAGGATATTTCTTGTGTTTTATAACCAATAAAAGACACTTGAAGAACATCTTTAGAAACATTGTTTAAAACAAAATTACCATTAATATCAGTAATCACTCCATTCGTAGTCCCTTTGACCATAACATTGGCACCAATAACAGGTTCACCATTGGCATCTACGACCTGTCCTTTCACAGTACCTACCTGCATAATGGTTTGTACTTCATTCACTTCTGCAAATACAAACTGCGGACTGCCTGCCAACAGGACAGAAGCTGCCATCGCAGAGAAAAGCATTCTCCTTGATTTGAATTTAAAGAATTCATTTTTCATAAACTTGAATTTAAAAATTAACAATATATTTATTCATATACATTGACGAATATATTCACGTATCATTTTTCTACTGGCAAACAAATGATTTTCAACCGTACGAGAAGAAAGATTAAGTATTCGTGATACTTCCGGAAGGGTCTTATTTTCAAAACGAGTCATCATATATACCTTACGGCGCTGTTCTGACAATTGAGCTACTTTTTTCTTTTCGAGAAGCAGCAAATCACGGGTTATAACCTGTTCTTCCGTTTCATTAGTACAGGTTTCTCTTTGATCATATATATAAGAGGTAACTTCCAGTCTTTTATAGTGATGCCGGAAATAATCATATAGCAAGTTACGGGAGATAGTAAATATAAAGTGTTTTATAGTATCAACACGAAGCATTTGTTGATAACCTATCAACCGCACAAAGACATCCTGAACCAAGTCTTCGGCCTCTTCTTTATTTCCTATTTTATAATAGATATAAAGAAAAACTGAACGCTGATATTTCTTATATGAATCTTCTATTAAATGAATACTGCTTGTTTCCATGTCTTTCATTTTAGGATTTCGGGGGTTAATTCATATTGCAAATATAGAGTCCGGATTGCAAGAAAAAAAGCAATTTAACCCTTGAAATATATCACCCTATTGGCTTAAACAAGTAAACACATAAACTACTAATAAACAACTAATTATCATTATCTCCTAAGCGTCTCAAATAATAAATTGAGACGCTTGGAAGGCAAAATCACTCCTCTTTGGCTCTATAATAAGGCATCTAATGAAACCCAAAAACATTTACCGACTTCCAAGAGTACATCTACAGACTATATTGTGATTCATTTGAAAAGTTTCCCCATCCCTGTAACCTGTCTTCTTCGCGGTTCTTTTTACAGATATGAACATCTTCCTTTACCTTATAAGTACATGGTTGTTTCCTCTCGTGAAAAGTCTGTTTACCCCAAATGGTAACTTCATTTACATACCGAGGTAAAGGTCGTTACATACCGAGGTAAAGAGCGTTACAATAAGGGGTAAAGGCCGTTACATCCTGCGGTAAATGCTTTTACATTATGAAGTAAATAAGATGTAAATGCTATTTGTTGATAATCAGTAAACTATCTAAATATTTTAGCAGAGATAGTTCGTTTCTGTAGGGTTATGAGTTGTTCACCACAGATTAACACAGATTTTCACAGAACTTTATTTCTCTGATTTTAAATTGATTAAACTCTGTGAGAATCTGTGTTAATCTGTGGTGAGTAAATTCATTACTGCAGCGGTTTTGAATATTCTTAGGGGAACATCTTGCCAACTCAGCTTAACAAGAGAAATAGAACGAATCACTTCTTACCTTGTTCCAGAGTATTGATATATTCATTAGGCGTCATCCCCGTTGTCTTCTTGAAGTAACGGAAAAAAGATGCACGTGAAATAAAGCCACACTTCTCAATCATGGCACTCAGTGTATATGTTTTATGTTCGCCTTTGTTCACTAAATATTTGAACTCAGCAATGCGATAGTCGTTCACATAATCATAAAAAGTCCTCTTCAAATATTGATTGAATAAATAAGATAATTTATAAGGAGGGACATCCAACGTTTCTGCCAAATCTATGATTTTAAGCTTGGGGTCAATATACGGCTTGTCATTACGCATGATTGCCTTCAAACGTTCTGTCAGCTCCCGGCAATCTTCAACCGTGATATTACAGGATTTATATTTATCGTCCGAAAGAAGCGAATCGTCATTCTCTATTTCTTCACTAATCGCCTCTTCGGATGAAGACAGGAATTGCGGAGTGTCTAAAATCGCTTTCTTTATTCTCCACCTATAAAAGCAATACCCACCTCCCAGTATAACTACTATAACAATTAAAACAGGAATCCAATAAACACCGGCAGAAGATGAGTTATCAAGCAATAAGCAAATCTCAGAATCCGGGTTACCGGCCCGACGCAACTTAAAAACATGTTTGTCCGCAGACATATTATAGAAGGAGATTTTAGATATACCCGACAAAGGAATCCAACGGATATCCTTTCCTTCCATCTTATATTCATAAGACATATATTTCGGATCGGTGTAAGTGAAATCTGAAAAATAGATTGTCACTTCTTCCTTATAAGAATTCAATGCCATCTCATATTCACCTTTTTTTCGCTTTACTGGTGAGGTAAATGAAGTGTTATCAACAGAAACACCAGTAATCTGAAGGGTATAAGGGTACTCTTTAGCATCATTTATTCTCTTGGTATTTGTATAAAATAGTCCCTGAGAGCTCCCAAACCACAGCGTACCATCAATTCCCTTCTTAGGAGGACAGCCCAGAAATATAGATGTAGGAACACCATCGGCAAAGTTATAAGAGACAAAGTTTTCTCCTTTATCATATCGAAACAGTCCATCACTGGTTCCAATCCATAGCCAATGTTCGTCATCTTCAATTATAAATTGCAAGTTCCTTCCGTCTAAAGGAGTATCGGTTATTTCCTTAAACGTCTTCAATATCAAGTCCGATACAAACAACGAACTTTTATCCGGAATAAAATAGAGATTGCGTTGGGAATCCTCATAAATAGCTCTGATCATTTTCTTATGAATGAATCCCTCCGGAAATTTGTCCGTTATCAATCTGTCAGACGAAGATTCAATCAAGCACATTCCGTTTTCCGTGCAAACCCAACCCCTATGAGTGGAATCAAAATAGATTTTATACACATTACCCTCGGGCAACCTTGAATTCTTACTGGTATAATGAAACTTTTGTTCCCCATCTTTATAACAAAAAAGTCCTTCGGATGTCCCTATCCAAAGATTATCCCAATAATCTGAAGTGATTGAGAATACCTGACCATGTATGAAAGGATTCGGAATCTGCGGTTCAAAATCAGAAAGTGTCACCGTTAGAGGATCCAATACATACATACCGCCCCCATAAGTTCCCAAATAATATTTTCCGTTGAAAGCATAACTACACATTATCATTTGAGAACGCAAATGTGAAGACCTGAAATCTTTGCAAATACCTCTTTTCTCATCTATGTAGAATAATCCGTCACGAGTACCTATAAGTTTATCATTCTCTCCAATCTCTATAGCACGGACAGCAAAGTATTTTAAATCTAATTCGGGTAAATGCTGATACACAGAAAATAGCTCGTGCTGATAAAGAGAATAGTCCAGTCCTATTTGAAAAAGTCCTGCCCAGATAATTCCATCCCTATCCACCAGTAACGAATAAACAGAATTAGAACGTAATCCCTCCCGGCTGTTGGGGTCGTGCTGGATTCTCTTTACTATCTTCTTATCTTTAGCAGAAATGAAATAAATGCCATTGCCATTGGTACCTACATAAAGCAAATCATGCTGATCACCAGACAAAGAAGTAATACATCCCAAATCCATATAATACTCAAACCCGCCTGTTTCTGTATCAAAAGCAATAATACCTTTTTCAAGAGTTCCCAGATACAACACGGAACCTATCATATATATATTATTGTATGAGACGCTCAATTCTCCATCCAACGGTTCATAAGCCTTTATAGCTTTGTCTGTCAAAGACATCGAGTAAAGTCCATGTAAAGTGGCAATCCATAAATTCCCTTTGTTATCCAATGCTAATCCCTTAACCGTATTGGCTACTGACAAAATATTAGGGTCAATAAGCACTTGATCTACCTTCGATTCATTGATAATAAACAAACCGGCTTCACCACCAACATATAAATGACCTGCACCATCATGCAAAAGGGAATAAACTTTGCTATTTATTACATCCGGTGCTATCCCTTCCAATTCATCTCCATTAATCCGCCAAAGTCCCGCATTATTTCCAAACCAGACCTCATTATTCGGCATACCCGTAATAACATTTACCTCTTTTTCTTTCTCATTAGTGGCAGAAATAGAGTAATGCTTAAAATGAACACCGTCAAAACGTTCGATAGAGCTACTTGTTCCAAGCCATAAATATCCCGTTGAATCTTTATAAAGAGCATTCACAACCAAATCAGGCAATCCGTCACTCACAGATATACCCCGAAAAGTCTGTGCATGACAATTTAGGGTATATGATAACAGACTAAACAATATATATATTAGAATAGATCTCATAGCACATATTATATCAGATTAATACAACTCGAAACAAAAATACTAAAAAATGATAATTCCCTTCATAAAATCACAAAAGAAAAAAGAAACAAAACATGAATAGCTATAATTTAGCAGAAGACAAGTAATCCAATTTAATATAATTCACCGAACATTCCCACATAGAGAACTGTAATATATAAAAAGGAAACGGTATGACACAGATTAAAATCAAGCGAGTGTATGAAGACCCCGAACCTACAGACGGTTACCGTGTATTGGTAGACCGCCTCTGGCCCCGGGGCATGAAGAAAGAACATCTGAAATATGATGCCTGGGAAAAAGGAATCACCCCTTCATCCGAACTAAGAAAATGGTTCCATGAGAATCCCATAGGAAATTGGGAAGGCTTCTCAGCCATGTACCGTAAAGAACTGGAAACATCGGAGGCAGTACAGGATTTCCTCACAAAAATCAAATCCTATAAAACGGTCACTTTGCTATATGCTTCCAAAGAACCTGTCCGCAACCATGCCCGCATCCTGCAACAGTTTCTTGAAACATATCTTGGAGAATCGTGAATATTCACTATCTTTAAAGAAGACAAGCTGCATCCCAGCATAACTTTTTCATGCAAGCATGAAAGTTATGCATTCGATTTGCATTATCTTTGCAACTGCTGTTCCTCGAAAAAGCGGACAGCATAACCATTTTTCAGAAAGGACCACCATGATAGAGTTGCGAACAGTCAACCTTACCCGTTATATCACCCCTTTGCGTGAAGGCGGCTCATTGCCTGCGCTGGCAGAAGCTGACGACGAATTCAAGTACGTCGTGAAGTTTCGTGGTGCCGGTCACGGTACAAAGGCACTGATTTCCGAGTTGATTGGCGGAGAAGTTGCACGTGTGCTGGGATTCAGAGTACCGGAACTGGTATTCCTGAACCTTGACGAAGCTTTCGGTCGCACCGAAGGAGATGAAGAAATACAGGATTTGTTGCAAGGCAGCCGTGGTCTGAACCTCGGACTGCATTTCTTGTCGGGAGCCCTGACCTTCGACCCCGTGGCAACCAAAGTAGATCCCGATCTGGCTTCCCGCATTGTCTGGCTGGATGCCTACCTCACGAATATAGACCGCACTTTCCGCAACACCAATATGCTGATGTGGCACAAGGAACTCTGGCTGATAGACCAGGGCGCTTCGCTCTACTTCCACCACTCATGGGAGAACTGGGAAAAGCATGCGGTAAGCCCTTTCGCCTATATCAAGAATCATGTATTGCTGCCCGAAGCGTCCCGGCTCGAAGAAGCCGATGTAACTTTACGTACCATGCTGACAGAGGAAAAGCTACAACAGATCGTAGCACTTATCCCTGACGACTGGTTGCATTGGGAGGATACAGATGAGACACCCAACGAAATCAGAGATATTTATACCCGCTTTCTGACCGAAAGACTGGCTCATTCCGAAACATTTGTAAAAGAAGCACAGAATGCAAGGAAAACACTTATATGAATACGCAGTTATCCGCCTAGTACCCAAAGTAGAACGTGAGGAGTTCTTTAATGTGGGCGTCATCCTTTTCTCAAAAAAAGCAGGCTACATCAAGTCCGTTTGCCAGGTAAACGAAGACAAACTGGAGCTATATGTTTCTGAGGTAGACCGAGAATCGGTATTTGCACACTTGGACGTATTTAATAAAATATGTTCGGGAGCCAAAGATGGTGGTCCTATAGCTCAACTCGATGTACCGGAACGTTTTCGTTGGCTGACTGCCGTGAGAAGTTCCTGTATTCAAACGTCCCGTCCACATGCCGGTTTCTCCGACAATTTGGACAGGACGTTAGAAAGATTATTTAAAGAACTGGTTCTATAGGGGAACAGCATACTTCGCTTTCAGCTCTTCCACTCCCATTCCGGTAAAATAGTCTTCAATAAAATCCCAACGCTTCGCATCGTCCATTCCATCCGTCCCGAAGAAGAAGGAAAACAGTGCGATCTGTTCCTGGAACACCTGTTCATTATTCTCGAGAATCAAATTGTGATATTCATCGGAAGATGCGATCTGTTGCAGGCTCTTCGGATCATCGAAACATACCAGCACACAAGGTGTACCCCCTCCTTCGACGCTGAATGAAAGACAGTCGAGCATAGAAAGCAGGTTAAGCAGCATATTCAGATCAGAGAATGGCGTACTGTAAAACAATAAACGATCTCCTTTTTTACCGACAATACGTTGACTGAATAGTTTCTGATAACGGGATAACAAAAGGTCAAACCCTTTTGTCACTGTAAAAGAGAGTTCGTTGGAATCCTTCTTTTTCACACTACTGATATAGCTCACACTGCGTCCCTCTTCTGTACGTGACTCCAGCAACGAGCCAATAAAGCGTTTTGCCGATGGTACATCCATACCATGTTCGGCAAAGACCGCACGCAATTCTTCTTCATCAAAACGTCCTTTTGTCTTCCGTAACTTATCGACAAGCAGAGTCTTCAAGCTATTGAACAGAGCATCCATCCGTTGACGAATTACGGTGGCATCTTCTTTCAACAAAACCTCATGCTTACCAACAGATACTGCACGAGAGCCTTCCCACAATGTTCCACTATTCAGCTTTTGCTTAAATTCCCGATAGCCCAGCTCAGCAAAGCGCTCTTCCCACAGTTTTTCCAGACGTGCTGTGTACACGTCTTCCGTACCTTCCACTTTAGTAAGATACTCCTTGAATTCACGAATAAAAACATCGCCTGTCTTATCCTGGATATATCCTTCCGTCAATAGATTCTGCGGACTGACCTCTAACAACTTCTTTCCGTAACGATGGTTCAAATCATCTTCCAACCATAATAAAGCTGTCTTAATCAACTGTCCCAATTCTGCCTCGTATTCTAGTTTGTTTTTCATCCGCGGCAATTTCACCACAAATTCGAAGTCGGACAAAGACACCAGCATTTCTTGCTTTTCGCCTTTCATCCTATATACTTCCATCAGCTTTTTCAGTATCAACGACAACTGTTCCTGTGCTATATTACCCGCCATATGCAGGCGTTTCATATAATAAAAGTCACGTTCATGATAATCCGTTGCCGAAACGCCATGAATATCCGTATCACGCGCCGCACGTCCTATCTCCTGTATATAATCCACAAAGGTACTGGAAGGTGCCACATGATATACCCGGTCGATGTCGCTGATATCCACACCCATACCGAATGCCTTCGTGGCTACAATCATACGCTTCTCTCCTTCCTTGAACTCCTGTACAATTGCTGCTTTCTGTTCCTTATCCTTCTTACCATAGTAAGAAGCTACCAAACGCCAATCAGCAGGTTGTACCCACGTCTTCAGACGCATATCGATGCCCCCCGCAAAAGGATAATAAAGAATCGTTTTATGCCCGTCGAGGAAATCATCTACACGGCCAGCCACTACACGCTGTTTGGCTTTATCGTACGTTTCGCCTTCTTCTATTTCCATCTGACGGATATCGAATCCGATATTCCTACGTTTCACCGTACCTGCATAGAGTACACACGGTTCCATTTGCAATGAACGAATCGTTTCGAACACCATATCGTTGCCTCCTTTCGGATTCCAGACAGCAGTAGCCGTCAGTGCAAAAAGCGGAAATGCATAGCCCAGACTCTTCTTCAAACCTTGCAGATAACGTCCCAAGAACCAATAATCCACCCGGAACTCTTTCCCCCAAGTAGTTACTGTATGAGCCTCATCCACTACAACCAGACCAATGTGACGCTCACCTGCGAAGTGCTTGATATCATATGAAAGCAATAATTCCGGCGAAAGATAAAACAAGTCCACCTCACCTTCACGCACCTGCCGATATACCTCATTCTTTTGCTCAGGCGATAAATCGGAAGAAGCATACGCTACGCGTGTGTATCCCAAATCTTGTAAACCTTCCACCTGATCCACAATCAATGCCTTCAGAGGAGATACAACAATAGTAAGCAACCCGTATTCATTGCCCAGATAGATACCAGGCAATTGGAACAATAAGGATTTTCCAGCCCCGGTAGGTGCTGTCAGCAGAATATTATCCACATCCGTTTCCCCATTCCGTGCCTTTTCCGCTTCAACAATGACACTTTCTATCAATTGCCCCTGCGAAACGTGGAGCGTCTCTTTCCCCTTGAATAAGTCGTCATACACTTCTAGGTCACGAAATTGTTCGTACCCGTAAGTCCCTTTTAACAGTGTATGCACCGCTTCCCGGCAATCTCCGGGCAAATGCCGTTCTTTCAATTCCGGCAAGCGGCGTACCGTTTCTTCTTGTGTTTCAGTCATAATGGAACAAATATAAAAAAGAGGCAATCCATTAACCTGTCGAAAACAGATTTTACGGACTACCTCTTTCTATGTGTTAACTACCTCGTATCCCCTTAGGTATGGCAAGGCTTTAAAAAGCGTATCTAATACTCTTCTTCGTTAAAGAAGAAATCCTCTTTGCTCGGATAGTCGGGCCATATATCTTCGATGCTCTCATAAATATCGCCTTCATCTTCCATTTCTTGCAAATTTTCAATCACTTCAAGCGGAGCGCCCGAACGTATGGCATAATCGATTAATTCATCCTTGGTTGCCGGCCAGGGAGCATCTTCCAGTTTAGATGCTAATTCCAATGTCCAATACATAAGTCCTAAGTATTAAAATTGTGAATATTAAGTCCTACTTTCTATTTTTCGGCAAAAGTATAATAAAATCTCTCACTTACAACTATTATCCCAAAATATTTCATCTTTTTTCTCATCCCGGTTGATTTTCCGTGACAAGACAAACAAATAATCAGACAAACGGTTCACATAAGCAAGTAATTCAGGAGCTACTTCGCATTGTTCAGCCAAGACCAGGATACGTCGTTCAGCCCTGCGGCAAACTGTGCGGCAAACATGACAAACCGATGCTCCGCGACTGCCGCCCGGCAATATAAAAACATGTAACGGGGGAAGTAGGTTATCAAGCCGGTCTATTTCCCGTTCGATACGCTCTATCTCTTCCGGATGAATGACACTGGCACATTTCAAGTCCGTTTTTTCCAGATCGGTAGCAAGATTGGAACCCACTGCAAAAAGACGATCCTGGATATGGCGTACAAGCATCTGATCCGCTTCATCGGACAAATAAGTGATAAGCACTCCCAAGTTAGCGTTCAACTCGTCTACTGTGCCGTATGCTTCCAGACGAACGTGGGTTTTAGGAACCCGGGTACCGCCTACCAACGAAGTGGTACCTTTATCACCGGTTTTAGTATATATTTTCATAAGCGATTAGTGTTTAGTGATTAGAGATTGACTCCAATTACCTATTCAAACGCCTAAAGATAATCAAAAGTTGACAATATAGTCTTGTTTTATCTTTGTTTTATCAAAGAATAGGATGCCAAGGTCATAAAGGTCGAATGTAATACCTACATGTTCATCCTGCTGCATGCGTTTCCAAAGGGCTTTCATCTGCGGAGTGTAGCAGATTCCTTCGACCACAAAAGCAGAGCTGCGTACAGTGCGTGCAGCACAGATACGGAATACTTCCTCCACAAATTCCGGGTGACGGTAGTCATGCAGATAAAGAAAGCCAACTGGTACTCCGGCTTCCAGAAATAGCTCGGAAAGTTCAAAAGCAGATGTATAGTCGGCCCCTTCCTTACCGGCTTTCAGGTAAAGGGAAGAAGCAGCAAGAGTACCGGCATCCACTATCGTATCGGGCTGGATATAATTCACCAACCGGAACAAAAGGCGTTTCACCTTTTTCGACTCATACTTCCAACGCCCGTCTTTTTGAGGTGCCAACTTCTTTTGTTCTGCCGCCAAGTCTTTATACTTATAATAAGGAGTATTTTCATAAATCACCTGTGTAATCAGGTTGAAAGCAAAAGGAGAATGCACTCCGTAACCGCAACGATGACGGAAACGGCGCAACCAGATAAAAGGACGTTTCAGAGCTAATGTGATACGGTTCATAATACACAAATCTTTTATTGGCCACAAAGATAGATAAAATCGGAAGAAAAGTAAGTCATTCCAATAGGCAAGACAAATCTTCGGGACACTATTTAGTTAAGTTTCACGAAAGGGAAAAAGGGATTCCCCCTCTTCCCCAATCCACCTATTTATCCTAACGGATCATCTTCAATACCGCCGTCGCCAGAGTCACTTCCGTCCGGCTTCACGACCGTACCTTTAGCCACAGTCCCCTTACCCGGCTCCAGCCTTTCCACACTTGCCTTACCAAGCATATCCTTAAAATAGCTTCCCGGATAGAAAATGATTTTTCGACGATACACCGTATTAGCATCCACATCTCCCGCTCCCGCCTGGCTTTTCGCGTTCAGTCCGGGACGGAAACAGCCGAAGTCTCCTAGCTGCACGGAATATCCTTTATCCAAATCCATATTTAGGGTATCTATTAACCCGTCAATTACCATCTTCACCACACCACGCGGTGCCATACTCACTTTCTGCACTTCTTCACAGAGCTTATCAAATTTCACCAAGCCCAACACTTTGGTTTGAGCTACAAATTTCTCAGTATTAGTTTTATCAAAACCAAACACCACCTTCTTTACTTCATACTTAATTGCCATAATCTTTGTTGTTTTAATGATTAATAATATGTATATTCATTTTCTCTTATCTTATCCCGAAACACGAAGTCTTTTACTGTGAGGCCTCAACAGACAGACGTTCTGTTTCTCAGATTCGATGTTGCAAAGTTAGGGTGAGAAGTATGAGAAAGCAAGAAAACAGCATCTACCAAGCAATTTCATAAAACACTAATAAACAACACATTATCAAAAAGCAATCTCTACAACGGAGAAATGAAAAGGAAAGTAGAAAAAGCAGGAAAATAAAGGATTAGATAATGATCTCTACAAGCCTGGGCCCTAAAGCATTGAAAATGAAAGCAAGGGATTTAAAGCATCTCTACAAACAAAGTAGATTTCGCAAAAAAGGAAAGGAGTCCAGCGACTCCTTTCCCATCAGACAATCTCTTTCGGTTTATAACCTCCGGACTTTAAGCCCCGAAAGAACCGGTTTGCCTTGCAACGGCGTAAAACGTATATCAATACATCCATCATTATTGTTCACTATATAGCGTCGACGGCATGCGTTGAGATAACGGTTGTTATCGGCGGGAGAAAAATTCTGCTCCACAACCTCACCGCAAATGGTGATGTCGAACCGCTTGGACGCGGGACTTATCCGTTCATCTCCCTTGCCCAGCAGATTGGCCTGCTGCCGGGCCGGCCGGCTAACATCTGCCATCAACAGCTCCACCTCATAAGTTCCGGCAGGAGCGTCAATCTTATACTCCGTGATATCCTCCATCCATGTCTGATAGACTGGTCCATCTACAGTATTATAAATTTCAGAGGTAGTGCTGCGCCCTTTACCGTTCACATATCCCCATTCCCCGGCAGTATAAGGACGGTCCGGTAACCATGTCAAGTGACTGACATCTGAAATGAAATAACAATTACTGCCAACGTTTACTGCAAATTCGTCCCCTTGATGCAAGTCAGGAAAAAGAGCGAGCGTCATTATCATCACATCTTCTACAAGCACTCCGTTCCTATAACCTCTGGCCACCAACGAGGAACTTCCTTCCGGCAACTTTACGCGAAATATAGTATTATAATTGGATGTACACTGCTTGCCGCAAGATACACCGTTCAGGATAAGCTCCACCTCATCCAGATTGGTATAAATCTTGATGGGATGTTCTTCTTCGGCTTTTCCTGTCCGTAAAGCCCAATCGCGGCTTGCTATATGCAACACCGGTACGTCCTTACGCCACATAGCCTTAAAATAGTAAGCTATATCTTTTGGAGTCCGGTCATTATAGAAAAGCCCCTTATTGTTGACACGAGGCATAGATTCCTGACGGGCGGCCACGTTGAAATCGACGTACCCCCAATAAGCACATCCGGCAATGTAGTCATTATTTTCAATATAAGGCAGATAGTGCTCGATATATTCCTGCTGATATTCCATACTGAAATCGAATGGACGACCCTTAACCGAGTGAATACGCTTGTCTGAACCCGCCCCCCATTCGCTCACAATAATGGGACGATGCGGATAACGCGCGTGCTGATCTTCCAGCCACTGTTCAAAATGAGGCAACTCACCGAAATACCATCCCTGATAGAGATTCCATCCGGCCACGTCTCCCAGTGCAAGTCCAATCGTGTTGTAAAGGTCGGAACCGTGGAATGCCATGACGCTCACACGCGAAGGATCCTCTTCTTTCAAACGCTTTTCTAACCGCTGCGCCAGCTTGACAGTACGATCTCTTACTGCCGGCCACTCCGGTTTATCCGGTGTAGGAGCAATCAGTAATATTTCATTCATATACCCCCACGCCATGATACAGGGATGGTTGTAATGTTGCCGAATCATCTCCACCAGGTTCATCTCACAATGGTCATCATATCCCGGCGTATCAGGTACGATGTCAATAATGGGAATCTCCTCCCAAGCCAGCAAGCCCAGTTCATCACATGCATCCAGCAAAGCGTCATCCTGCGGATAATGGGATATACGGATAAAATTGCATCCTATTTCTTTTATCTGCCTTATGTCACGGCGGTTCACTTCGTCGTCTATAGCCACTCCTACAGGTGCCTGGTCCTGATGGCGGTTCACCCCACGCAGCTTATAAGGTTTCCCATTCAGACTGAATCCCTTGTCTGCATCAAACGAAAACCATCTGAAACCTATCTTATTAGAAATCTCATCCAAGACTTCACCGGTTTTGGCATTCACAATGGCGGTAACAACGCGATACAGTGTCGGCATTTCCGGTGTCCACAATTGAGGATTGTCTATTACATCAGATTTATATTCCACAGTCGCTGTTTCTCCCGCCTTCAGTAAAAAAGGCTGTGCATTCGTCTGAAGCAGTTTTCCCTGGGCGTCATAAATGCGGTTTTGCATCTTCAGACGTATCCTTGAGTCGGCATCATTAGTCACCTCCGCTTTTACCTGCACTACTCCTTCTCGTTCGTTGGCAACGGGGGTACTGACAAATACACCGGTCGATCCGTAGTTCGCCATGTTGAAATGCTGTTCCGAAGTGGTTATAAGCCATACATCTCGGTAGATTCCTCCCCAGAAAGTGAAGTCCGCCCAAAGCGGCGTAATGTCTCGTCGAGCATTATCAACAGTAATTTCTATCTCATTGTTCTCCCTTATAAGCCCGGTAACATCCAAAATGAAAGCCGAATACCCTCCGGCATGACTACCAGCCACCTGTCCGTTGACTTTTACGTCGGCAGCTTTACTCGCGGCATCTATTTTCAGATAATAACGTTTAGTGGGGGCTATCTCTGGGAGTGACAACTTTTTGCGATATTCACCCTTACCTTGATAATAATTTCTTTGAGAATAGGCATCAAGATTAAATGTATGGGGCAGATTGATGGGCTGCCACTGTGTTTCTCCATCCTTACGGAAGTCCCAACCATCATTAATGGTTTTCATCATCCTTTGCGCCGAGGCAGAGAAAGTGAAAAAAGCCAGGCTTACCAGAATCAGGAAAGCCTTTCTTGTCAAAAGACATAAAGCGATGTGCATGTTCATAATTGATATTTAAATAATCAAAAAACAGACTAGTTCTCATCAGCCACCGCTTCTTCCCAGGTTTCCCATTTCTCCACATTGGGGTCATATCCGTCGTAACCCGGATTTTGGCTAAGTTTTCCCAAGCGATTGGCGTCAATGGCCTTTTGAGGAATAGGCCAGTTAATATTGTGCTTGCCCATGGTATACTTGCGACCTCTGATATTGGCTCCAGTATCCTTATTATAATAGTTGTTGTAGTTAGTGATACGGTGAAACCAGAAGCTGTCCTCATGCAAGTACTCTTTATCATAAGTTTTGCCTTCATTATCGGGTTTGCCGCTGAGAGCAAGGCAATAAGAGATACGACTCAGTTCAGTGAAACGCCACTCTTCCATGTAAAGCTCACGGGCACGTTCATCCACGATGTCATCAATATCAACCGTAGTATAAAGTTGCTGACATTTAGCACGTTTACGCACAGCATTGACATCATCTACAGCAGTAGCATCTCCCAGATAATATTTGGCTTCGGCACGGAGCAGATAAGTTTCCGCGAGCCGATAGCAGTAAAAGTCAGCATAGCCACCACCATTGTATTGATTGGCAGAAGGCGTTTCATCTTCGGGAGATTCGGACCAAACCTTATAATGGGGCCAATCAAACCAGCACCGAATTGTATCGGAACAGAGCACTTGGGTGCCACCATCCTCGTCGACCCAACTGAAACGGACATTTTCTCCGTGATATTTAGTGTTCGGACGGTTATATCTCAAATCTTCCATACGCACCCAGTTGCCTACAGTATGACTATGGCGCAGGTCCCCCTCATCATTCACCCCATTAACATACCACAGAGAGTTTTCGGCAAAGTAAGTGGGACGTACAACTGCCTGCCCGCGTCCGAAAGCACGGTTGAAATCCAAATTATCTTTATAATCCGGATTGTTCAAAGCAAAGTTATCCACAGCTCTCACATTATCGGGAGTTTTAATCTCATCAGCATTCCATCTGGGAACCAAGTTACGCATAGTACGGGTGCGAATACCTGAATCAGTGCCGTAACGGTTGGGCAGAACAAGGATGGCCTCTTTGTTAGCGGCAATAGCTTTGTTTCCACCTTGGTGTAAATTCCAAATAACATTGTTGGTAATATTCCATGTTTTAGGATTAGGATTGGAAAAAGTCCCGAACTCATCCTGCATCAATGAGTAGCCTGACTGATCGATGAGGATATCGGCTTGTTCCTTAGCTTTCTGAAAATCACCGTTAGCAAGGTAACATTTAATAAGCAATTGGCGGCATGCCCCTTTGTTGATCATACCGATATAAGTCATATCCTTTTGGTCGGGAACATTCTGTACAGCAAACTCCATATCTTGCACCATACGCTTGATGATGGCCTCGCGCTTGGTGCTTTTATAGTCTTGCTTGGGAGACTCTATAATTTTAGAAACAAAAGGTACGTCACCGAATTGGAAACAAAGATTCATATACCGGTAAGCACGATGAAAATAGGCACGCCCGAGAAATTCATTCCTGGTGGTTTCATCCAATCCCTCCACCTTATCAATATAGCTGATAACAGTATTGGCATACTTAATGCCGTTGTAAGTCTCCCCCCAAAAGATGACCAGACGATTCTGGTCAAAATTATACCAACCGTCAGTAGGTGTAAAACGTTCGTTTATGTCACAAAAAGCAAGTTGGTCATCCGTTTTACCAGCTACCGTTAAATCAGAGAAAAGATACTCACTCATCAAAGGCAACATCAAGTCACAAGCTTCCGTATTTGTCCAATAAGTACGAAGTGCCTTGTCTGCCGAAGCTAAAGCAGCATTCAGACCATCCACTGTATTGAATGTTACAGTCGGTTCGTAAAGAGAGAGGGGATCCGGTTTCAGGAAATCATCGGAACATCCTGTAAAAAGCGCAGATACGCATGTAATCCCCAGCAACAATTTGAATTGATTTATATAGTTTTTCATATTTCTTTCTTTTTAAAATGTTAAGTTTATACCCAAAGAGTAAGTTCGTGGTGCAATATCTCCGGTTTCAGGATCTCCATATTCCCATTCCTTGCTCCAAGTGGCTACATTGCGCACGGTGGCGAATACTTTGGCGCTCTGAATCTTGTACTTAGATAAGAAAGCTTCCGGAACATTATAAGCCACCGAGATGTTTTCCAGGCGAATAAACGAACGGTCAACGACTCTGCTTGGTGCTGCAAGTCCCGTAGGCCCTTGTGCTGAAAGGCGGGCGTATGTATTGGAAGGATTATCCACTGTCCAATAATTCTTGACATAAATATTCTGGCAGTTGGTAATCTGCGAATAATTATTGTCATTGTTCAGATAATTACTGTCCAGACTCTTGTGCCCCATGTAAGAGTAGAGATTGAAAGAAAAACTCCAGTTCTTATAAAGCGTAAAGTTGTTTCGCATGGACCAATGGATAGGAGGCGTAGTCTCACCCAAAAACTGCTTGTCGTTATTGTTGTATACGGCAGTAGTAGTTCCATCTGCATTCTTACGGTCATCCGCAGTGTAATGATTGGCTACTTTCGGATCACCGGGTTTTTGTCCATACTTAGCGGCTTCTTCCACTTCATTCACCTGCCAGATACCGGTCACTTCATAATCCCAGATAGCACTTATGGGATGTCCGATAAACCATTTATTGTCCACATCATCTCTTTCCTTAGTAATGGTATTGCCGGCTGCATCCACAATCGTTTCATATTCACCATACAGTTTCTTTATTTCATTTTTATTACGAGAAAAAGAGAAAGAAGTATTCCATTCAAAGTTTTTTGTCTCAATGTTGCGCGTATTGAGTGAAATTTCAAAGCCCCGGTTTTCCACTCGTCCCAAATTTGTGGTAATGGAAGCGAATCCTGTGAAATCAGGTAAGGACTGGTTCATAATCATGTCCGTAGTAGGCATTATGTAGTATTCCAAGCTAGCATTGATACGTCCTCTCAGGAAACTGAGATCTAAACCGACATTCCAAGAGGTAGTCTTCTCCCACTGCAAACCGGTATTGGGCAAACGGTCTACAAAGAGATATTTCATATCCAGCAGTGCACCTGTAGTAGAATTTATGTATCCCTGAGAATATTTCCCAAGTGCCAGGTTAGCCAATGCAATATAAGAGTTCGCCAAACTCCGGTTACCGTTCTGTCCAAAAGAAACACGCAATTTACCAGAATCCAATACCTCACCCCACTTCCAGAAATCCTCATTGGTGAACGTCCACGCCAGTGCTCCGGAAAGGAAATTAGCATACGGATTGGTCGTACCGAAAGCAGAATATCCATCACGCCGGAAAGAGAATGTACCCATATACTTATCATTATACGAATAGAACAAGCGTGCCAAATAGCCGCAAGCAGTCTCGCGGTTATCGGTAGAACGGAAATCGCTCAAGCTCTTGTCTCCATTGGCTGTACCGTGAAAGCCCAATGCCTCAGAAGGCAGAATATTACGAGCTTGAATACGATCCGCCCACGACTGACGCTCTTCGGCTTCCTGCACCAAAGTCAGAATTGTGTGATGTTTTTCTGCGAAAGTATAATCCCATGTGATAGTGTTATTCAATGACCAGTCAAAACGCTTGCTTTGTTCACGGTTCACGCGGTCTTCTGTTTCGGCCTGCCAGTCAGGATGTTCCGATGACCTATAGTAACGGTCATAGAAATATTGCAGACGCGGTGCCGCATTAAATGAATAAGTGATGCCGAAAGGCAACGTCAACTTGGCTGTCAGAATGGTGTTCAGTACGGTAAATCCCTTTTCCAAATCAAGATACTGACGGTCAAAATCAAAATTATATCCTTTCCAATAGGCATTCTCTCCTTGAGGATGCGCCACAAGCTCCCCTGCTTCGTTATAGGGAGTGGCAAAAGGGCTGTTACTTGTTATCTGCCTGTACCAGTCTACGGCAATGTCACCGTCCGAACGGTTCTGGAAATTGACGTTAGCTCCCACACTGAACCAGTCCGTCACTTTGGCATCCAACTTCATGTTGGCACGAATAGCGTTATACTCGTTTCCACGTACTATGCCTTCGTTGGAGAGGTATCCCAATGAGAGATAATAGTTCACTCTTTCAGTCATTCCGCTGATGCTTACATTATAGTCCTGGTTCAATCCCGTTTGGAAAGAATGGTCATACCAGTCAAAGGTTTTTCCGGAGAGGAAGTTGGCAAGCGTCACTTCACTCGCATTAAGTCCAATACGTCTTGCCCAGATTTCATCACTGCTCATACCGGCATCCTGAGTCGTCTGGTTTCTCCATGCATCCATAGTAAGTCCATACTTTCCCAAGTTAGTATCTGTCGGACGGTCAAAATATCCCGCAGGGCGACCTCCTGTCTGATAAGCCTCATATTTTCCGGTAGATGGATTTACCCCATACGTATCTGTCGTATAAAAATCCCTGCGATAGTTCAGATACCCATCCGCATCGTATACCTTCCGGCCATCCGCGCGGGTAGCCCACCCTACGTTAGCACTGAAACTGATCACAGGCTTCTCTGACTTCCCTTTCTTGGTCGTCACAATAACAACACCATTGGCCGCCTTCGCACCATACACGGCAGCCGATGAAGCATCTTTCAGCACATCTATCTGCGCTATATCATTGGGGTTGATTTCGGAGAGTTCACCATAAAACATCATGCCATCCAGAATGATGAGCGGGTCATTATGACCTCCGTCAGAATATACGGAACGTTGGCCGCGTATACTCATGGATCCGCCTCCTTTAGCCGATTTATCGAAACCTACATTCAAACCGGCAGTTCCACGCAATACGTCTTGCACAGTCTTAGGAGCCTCATTTGCCAATGCATCCGGACGAACTTGAGTTACTGAACCCGTAAGGTCTTTCTTACGCATCGTGCCATATCCTATCACTACAACCTCATCTAGCATCTCAGAGTCTTCCAGTAATTCAACAGTCATCGTTGTTTTGTCCGAGGATAGAAGAATCTCCTGCGTCTTATAACCTATATAAGAGACAACCAATGTCTCTCCTTTCAACGCTTTAATCGAGAAGTTACCGTCAATATCCGTCACCGTTCCATTAGCACTTCCCTTCAGCAAGATTGTAACTCCAATCAACGGTTCCTTTTTACTATCCAACACTCTGCCCGTAATGGCAAGCTGTTGGGAATACCCGCTTACAACTCCTATAAACAGGAGAGCAAACCACATCAAAAATCTGTGTTTTTCCATATCATTAAATTATTAAATAAAAAAATAGTTATTCTGTCATTCCGAAAACAAATCCCATTCCCCTAAATAATCTTATAAATAACCATCCCCATACTTTTTTTCCCGTCTCTTCCACAATCAGCCTTTTCCCAAAAAGATGTGGCAAAGATGTGGAGAATGAAATGGAATCACGCCCCAAATATACCCAGAGAAGGGATAAAATTTGCTCTGAGTAATTTTTATACCTAGATTGAGCAAAAAAGCTTCCCTATATTATTTACCCGTTTACTCAAATCTCCCTATATTTGCACAACCCCTTTAAATGAAATGTTAATCTTGACTACGATGAAAACTCATATTCCTAAATTTCTCATTTGCTGCCTGTTCTGTTTGCTGTCCGGCGTCCCTCTCCATGCACAACAAATGATTGTCAATCCCATGCCTTTTTTAGACAAACTGCCTGTCAACTCCATTTTCAATCTGTATCAAGACCGACAAGGCTTCTTCTGGCTGGGAACCGCATACGGGCTGGAACGTTATGACGGCTATGATATCCAGCCTTTCATAAACAACTATAAAAATCCTCATAAACTTACCCACAACGATATCCGGTGTTTCGCCGAAGACGATAATTACTTATGGGTAGGAACAGTACAAGGCATCAACTTAGTGGACAAAAGTACTTATCAAATCACCTCATTTCCCGACTCTGCCCTACAGACAAGAGAAATAAGAGATCTCATCTGCGACCAAAAAGGTAACATTTGGGTAGCAGCCGGCAAAAAACTGTTCAGATGCAACGCCCGCCTCGGTGTATTAAAAGAATATACATTAGCAAACGATCCGAATACATTCTTCGAAGATAGAAACGGCGACCTATGGTTTCTGACCTGGAACGGGGATATATTGAAATACAATGACCGGGACGATTCCTTTATGCAATATGCCCACATGGACAACAGCAATCCCTACCGGATGATACAAGACCATCAGGGACGATATTGGATTGCAACCTGGGGACAAGGAATCTGGCGTTTCGACCCGTCCTCCCCTGACAGAAAGAAGATATTGCAACGTCAGTCTATCGTCAACCCCATCCGTCATTCACCAGAACAGGTGTTCTTCGACATTGTACAAGACGACATGTACGGCTATCTATGGGCATTATCCCATTTCAGGCTCTATGTTTTCCGCATAAACGAACAGAATGAACTGGAAGAAGTGAATATCAATGCTATAAAGGACATCAATAACCCCATAGACCAATACAAAACATACAGCCGGATCATCAAAGACCAATCCGGCAATTTATGGTTAGGAGCTTACGATCAAGGCTACACAATAACCTTTGAGAAAGCTGAAATAATCAACCATACGATGGAAAATATCAAAAAGAGGCTAGGCGTAGATGCCAATGTCTTATACTTCAACAAAGACTCAAAAGGTACCATTTGGTTCGACCAGTCACGTTACGGTCTCTGCCTTTTCGATGAACAGACAGGAAAGATTACTTATGGAAACAATGCGGATGCTTTATATTCATTAGTCGTGACCTCTATCGTACCGTCACAGAAAGAAGATGCTGTATGGCTGGGCGGACGCAATGATTTTTCTTCCCATATATGGAAAGCGACAAAAGAGCAAATGCACATTTCTATTTTAGAAGAATATGACCTAAAGGAAGTCGTTGCCGATCCGGGCAGTATAACCCAACTGGTAGAGGATGATCATGGCAACATCTGGATTGGAACCACCTCGCGGTTGTTCTTCAAACAAGCCGGTTCAAAAAAGATTGCGGAATTGCCTTTTGACATCTCTCACATATCCGATATGTCCAAAGACAGTAAAGGAAATGTGTGGATCGCCTCCCGGGATGCCATTTACCAAATGGCTTATGAGAACAAGCCTATACTACTGAAACATTGTCCCAAAGAATCAATGCCGTTATCCGATGACCCGATAGTGAATATCTGTGCCAATGCTCATGACGTCTGGTTTTCCACTTCATTAGGACGGCTACTCCGGTTTAATTCAAGCGAAGAAAAAATAACGGACGAAACCGAATCCTGCGGACTGACAGGCGACAACATTCTGGAAATTCTACTATATAAAGATAAGATATGGATAGTATGTGACAAATACATAATCCGCCACCATCCGGCAACCAAAGAAAATACTGCTTATTTTGTCGATGACCCCAATATCTTCGTCTCCTCCTTCCGACATAGCGCAGCTTTCGTCGATGAGGAAGGTTGCCTGTACGCCGGAGGACATAACGGCTTCATCAAAATATTACCGGACAGGCAAAATACAAACAATAAACGTACCGGACAGGTACTTATCACTGACATAAAGTCCGATAACCGCTCAGTTTTATTTTCACCTGCCGGTTCGGAAACAGGCAATTCCGTGCACAAAATAACACTTTCACCAGAAGCACGGAATATTGAAATCCTATTTTCAGCCCTTTCATATACCTCCGGACGAAGAATCAAGTATGCCTATCAACTGGAAGGCGCAGATAAAAAATGGACCTACATAGACAACGGGAAACACTCCGCATTCTACAACTACCTCGGCAAAGGAGAATATACTTTCCGCCTGAAAGCCACCGACCCGTACGGCAACTGGATGGAGGAGGAACAACAGTTGCTTATCCGGCGCCTTCCCGCCTGGTATGAAACCTGGTATGCCTATTCATTCTACACTCTTTTCATCGTGTGTATCACCTGCCTGCTGTTTTATGCCTACACCAAGCGCATGGAGAAGAAAAACAAGTTGAAGCTCCAGGAAGAACTCACCCAAATCAAACTGAATTATTTCACCAACATCTCCCATGAACTCCTCACCCCGCTTACCATCATTTCTTGTGTAGCCGATGATCTGGAAGAAAATAAAGAAAGCTCGGAAAGACAGGTGGAAATACTGCGTTCCAATGCCAACCGACTGAAACGGCTACTGCAACAGATCCTGGACTTCCGGAAAGTGGAAAGCAGAAAAATGGAAATAAGTGCAAGCAAAAGCAATCTGTCTTCTTTTGTTTCGGGCATCGTGGCGTCTAATTTTCAGTCGTTAGCCCACCAGAAAAGCATCTCCCTGTCCACCCGGATAAACGATGGCATTTGGGGATATATGGATATCGACAAGTTTGACAAGATATTGTTCAACCTGCTTTCCAACGCCATCAAATACACGCCGGAGCATAAAAAAATAAACGTAAGCCTGTCTGCTATATATAAGGAAGGATGCAGATTCCTGGTACTTAACGTAGAAGATGAGGGCATAGGAATAGCTGAAAAGGATATAAAACATATCTTCACCAAGTTTTATAACAATAAGAATCACCCGGGATGCCAGTCAAACGGAATCGGCCTGTCGTTGACCAAAGAACTGGTAACCCTGCACCACGGAACTATCGAAGTCAGCAGTGAACCGGGCAAAGGTTCGGTTTTTACCGTAGAAATACCGATAGACAGAGAAGTATATAACGAACGGGAAATAGCAGAGTCTTCTCTCCTTACAGTTCAAGAAGAAGAAACAGATACATTCATTCCTGATGAAAAACCTTGTATTTTATTCATAGACGATAACAAAGACTTGCGGGAACTCATACAGCATATCCTCAGCAAGAAATATCAAATCTTCATTGCAGAGAACGCTTTGCAAGGACTTGAATTGCTTAAGAGCACTCCGGTAGACATCATTATCTGCGATATCATGATGCCTCAGATGAACGGTCTGGAATTTTGCCAGCAAATAAAAGGAGACATACAAACAAACCATATCCCCATCATCATGCTCACAGCCAAAAATGCAGTGGACGACCAAATAGAATGTTACAAAGCCGGAGCAGAAAGCTATATTGCCAAACCTTTTGAAATGAAAATCTTACAGGCACGAATAGATAACCTACTGCAATCACGTGAACAATCCCGGCAAAGTTTCCGTTCAAAAATGGAGATAAACATTTCCAATTTAAATTATCAAACCAGCGACGAAGAATTTTTGAACAATGCCATGCAATGTGTGGAACGGCACATTCAGGAATCCGAATTTGACACAGTACAAATGGCAAACGAGCTTCACATTTCCCGCTCTACCTTAAGCCGGAAATGCAAGGTAATCAGCGGGTGCACTCCTTTGGAATTTATACGAAATATCAAGTTGAAATACGCCTGTGCCTTATTGAAGAAGAAAACAACAAGCATCTCCGAAGTGGCTTATGCCACCGGTTTCTCATCGCCCAAATATTTTACTAAATGCTTCAAGGAAGAATTCGGTATGACGCCAACAGAGTATCAAAGTCAATAAAAAGAAAGTGAGCATTCTATGTTTCTACTCGGAAAAAAGACTCCGCTTTTTAATATAAAGAGTGCCGGAACTTTATTTCTGCATCCCCTTCATATACACCACATTCCTCCCCGCTCCACATCTTATCAGTAATCCATCCTCAATAAACAAGTTCAAATCCGTAACCGCCTGTTTCACACTGCGTCCTGTCAGACGGGCATATTGTGCACGGTTGATACAAGGCTGTTCCTGCTGCAAGTATTCATCAAGTAACCGGAAACGTTGCTCTACGGACAGAAGCGGCGTAAAAGACTCGGACTTGGACGACGACTGCGGATGGCGTTCCAACCGTATCTTTTTATTCAATTCTTTATAGAATTCCTTGCCTAGACGAAAATTCAAGCCGCGAAGCGTCACCGAAGCAGCACGCAGTTCTTTCTTTTCCATCACTTCGCGCCGGCAATTCAGCGAAGGGGTGAAATAGCCAAGTTCGCCAAATTCCACTGTCCAGCCATCAGCAAGGCAGTCGCGCAACTCGTCCATAAAGGACGCCATCGCACCCTCCAACAGGCTGCGACTGATGCCGGTAAAAAGGTGGACACGATTTAGAAATTCTTTCCGTTCAATAGTTCCTTTAGGTATAAAACGGGCATAAAGGGGTTGCTGCTCACCGGTTTGGCGAATGTCAGGCTTCTCAAGGAGGTCATAATATGCACTCATCTGTATGTTTTTTATGGGTACCCCACATAAAAAACATGAAGTGCCGGAATTAAATTATCACACCGCTATTTTTAACTCTTTTCCCTACGGTGGCTAAAGAAAATCGCAGTGAACACTTATTCTTTCCATCATGGAGAAAGTTTCTTTCCACCACGGGGATTCTTTCTTTCCTCCATGGTGGAAAGAAAGAATCCCCGTGGTGGAAAGAATAAGCATTCGCATGCAAATGTACTAATATCAGGCAATGAAAACAATAAAAGAGCCTAAGAAAAATATTAATCGACCGCTAAACGCTTTTCCACGGCAGAAACATCAGTTGTTTCATGATATTGATACACTCTGCTGCTTCCCGTCATACTTCACTGTCACCCCCTTAGCCTTCGCGTCAAAAGGTTGTGGTTTATCCTTACTTACCCTTACAACGTTGAATGTACGTTCTTTCAACATACCGGGAAACTCTCCTGCACGGTCACCGATAGTCAGAGTGCCCTCTGCATCATTGTAAATAAATGGGATGATGGCATACTGTCCTTTTTCATAATTGTAATTCACACCTTCGTCCTCATACAAAGTGAACTCACCATCTTTACCCGCATATACATATAGCGTAATTTCCTCCGCAGGTTTCTCATCACTATACTGCATTTCCGGTCCGTAAGGTACAATAGCCCCTTCGCGCACATAGAGGGGCATACGTTCATAAGGAGCATCCACTTTCAGCCGCCCGCCACCGGAGATGTACTTACCAGTATAGAAATCATACCAACCGCAAGTTGCCGGGAAATAGACTTCCCGATTGCGTGCACCATACTCATACACCGGAGCTGCCATCAACGCTGGACCGAACATAAACTGGTCACTGATATTATTCACCTTTGTGTCTGCCGTGAAATCCATTACCAGCGGACGCATAATCGTATAGTCATCAAAATAAGTCATTCCCGCCAATGAATAGATATAAGGCATCATCGTATAGCGCAACTTCGTATAATACATTATAGAATTATAGGCCGGATGGTCTTCGGGAGCTATATGCCACACCTCACGAAACGGATACTGTCCGTGCGCACGGAACAACGGGCAGAATGCGCCAAACTGATACCAACGCGTATTCAACTCACGCCATTCCTTATAGTCCGCATTCTCTTTTCCGGTCTTATTGAATTCCTTTTGTCCGTCTTCATAGCGTTTTTCTACGCAAAATCCACCAATGTCCATTGTCCAGTAAGGAATACCGCTTACTGCAAAGTTCAGTCCGGCAGAAATCTGCGCCTTCATATCTTCCCAACGGGTAGCAATATCTCCACTCCATGTCGCGGTAGAGTAGCGTTGCAATCCGGCAAATCCCGAACGGGTCAGCAAGAATACACGCTTATCATTGTCTGCGGCACGTTGTCCGTCATAAATAGCCTCAGCATTCATCAGCGCATACGCATTGAAATATTGGTCGGACGGACCGAGAGCAGTCGGACCGCACAAGGCTTTCCGATAAGCCAGATCCGTACAGTCGCGCACATTCGGTTCACTGGCATCCATCCACCAGGCATCGATTCCGAACGGGTAAAGGTGATCTTCCATCTGTTTCCAGAACAACTTCCGTGCACCTTCAGCATAAGCATCATAGATATCAATAGGAATCTGACGTTTGCGGAATTCCCTCAAAATAGATAGAATCTTCCCTCCGCACCAGTGTCTCTGCCTTTGTCCCCTGCACTTCAATAGGTCGAAAGCTCCGTCCCTTCTCTTCTTCCACCAGAATCAAATTGCCGGAAACATCGGTAAAGCATACTTCACCCGTAACTTTGGATACAATGGCGCACACCTGTGAGGTTTTTACTGAAACGGCATCTTCACTTTCTTCCACGCTGAAGTCCGGCTTATTTTTTTGGGGTACTATAATCAGACTTTCCGCCTTTGAAAAGTTCTTTTCGGGAGTGGCCGACACATGAATCAGCTTCTCTCCCATAACTTCAACCTTCACCTTTCGCACATCCGTTGGTTGCTGTTGTTCTACATTTACAATAATGCCATTACCCATCTTCTCATACCCATTTCCGGAGCATGCCATCAGCATCCATCCTGCGAATAAACAAACTGAAATGTTTTTCAATTTCATATCTTTGTTTTTTTAAGTTATTTTCTGTAAGGGGATAATGACCTATTGATTTACGACAAAATTACGTATCTGACACCCTGTTTTATCCCCTTTTGCCACACGCAAACGCAATGTATGACAGGCTGAAGGAAGCTCTGTTTCAAGCATGTACACCCACGGAATGTACAGGTTCCGACTCCAATCAGTAAATGTATCCAGCTTCTTGAAAGGAGCACCGTCTATACTATATTCCAATAGGCAAGCTTGCGGACCGGCTGCACAGAAGATCCCCACCGCACGACCTTCGAAAGATAAAGAAAGGCTGGTACCGGCACGATCGGCCACCAACATAGGAACGTGCACAAAACCTTTACGGGTATTCCCCTTCACAGTAGGCATCCAATCTTCCACTACTTTCCAACCATTCAGTTGTTTAGCCGAGCGAATGTCGATAAACACACCTTTATCATAGGAATAAGCATCTATTGGTTGCTCCGGCACTTCATGCGGTTGGACTGTTTTCTTTGCCACATCCCCACCCCATTCAAGGTCAAAGAGATGATTGATAGTGGCAGCATAATATTTATGCCCGTCCCAGGCAGGATGCGTACCGCCAAACTGCTTCCAGTCGAACTCACCGTCACGCATACGGTGTGCCACTTCCTCCGCCAGATTGATGGACGAAACATTATAATGATTAGCTACGCTCTCGTGACTCATAATTACCTGGGGTTGCATGCCTTTGTCAAGTAAAGGAATGAACGGATCATAAATGAAATGAAGCATGACTATATCCATCGCGGGACTGAAAGTGCGTGCATGACGAACAATACCTTCCATACCGCGTATTTGCTGAATATAGTTGAACTTATTGGTATCATCGTTCACTGCCGCTTCCACAAACAGCAAATCAGGTACACCTTTTTGCAGTACATCGTTTTCAAAACGGAAAGCATGAGGCGTACTTCCGGTAGAAGGTATTCCGGCATCAATAAAAGTAAATTCCGTATCGGGGAAACGTTGTTTCAAATCTTCCTGTATCATATTCCGCCAACCGCGCATTTCAGTAATGGAACCACCGAGAAAGGCAACGCAACCTTTTTTCTCTTTCGTGAACTTCAGATAAGAGTTAGCAAGGTTACCACGCTGATGAATGACATGCTTTTTTTGATAATCCGGCTGGTTGCGAACAATGAAGTCAACTACCGCTTCGGGGTTTTCCAGGCTATGGGGGTGATGGTCGCAACCGGGTTTCAGAATGATTTCTACAAGTCCGCCCAAAGCACGATAGCGTTCGGCGGCAATCTTCATGTGCAGTTCGTAGGGCACCGTCTTGTCGCTATCGCCACAAACACTGATGACTGGAATACCCGCTGCTGCCAGAGGGGCCAGATTATCAATAGGATTACCTTTGAAATCTTTCGCATTCTCTTCGGTCAATCCCCATTCTGCAAGGAAACCTTCCCAGAAACTGCGTTCCCAGTTCTTTGAGAAATAGAGCATATCACACACCGGGGCATCCACATAGATACATGCCACTTTATCGGGATTCTTTGCTCCCCAGTTGAAGGCAAACAGACCGCCACGGCTGAAACCTTCGAGCGTCACTTTGGGAGACAACCGATAGTATCTGCGCATAATATCATAAAAGTCAGTGCCCAGACGTTGCGCACGGGGACTGCCGTAAAGGTGCGTCAAATCATAATAAGCAACATGGAAACCTTTTTCCAGCAAAGCCTTATCTACCGAGGGAAAAGCTCCGAAAAAAGCGGGACGCCATATCCAGGGACGACCTTCAGCCACTTTACGAGGAACAACTACTGTGGCCTGACGGGCATTGCAAATGAAATCATAGCGGTCGAAACCTTCCCATTGCGACTTCTTGCCGGGAAAAGGCTGGTCTGTAATGATGGCAGGTGCTTCATTGCCGGTCAGTGTACGATAAAGTTCTCCGGCTATCAGGGCAGCACCCGGTTCACTGGGATGAATGCCATCGACATAGTAATCGGGATGCGGTTTCAGCACTGCATAAAGGTCAATTACAGGCAAGTGGCGCTTCTTTGCAACGCTGCGTATCACGGGTATGATGCCATTTGTTATCACACTATCATTAATACCAAAATTGGAATTGACTGCGGGTACAGGCAGGCAAAGATATATCTTGGGTTTTGAAGGTAACTCCTGGAGCATATCCAGCATCTCTGTCAAATCCTTCTTGAAGTCTTTTCCGTAACGCCAGTTCCAAGGTTTGCTGTCATTGGTGCCTAACTTAATGGTGACAATGTCCGGCTGAAATGCCAGAAGGTCACGGAACTTTTGCTCGTGCATGTAAGGACGGTCTCCTTTGTTCAGCAGTACGCGACCACTGATTCCGAAATTACGAACGTCATATCCTTCGCCCAGAAGTTGGGAAAGCAATCCCGGATAACTGTTTTGAAACTGATTCTTGATTCCTGAACCGTAAGTGATGCTATTGCCTACACAGGCAATCTTTACAATTTTTCTCTCTTGTGCCACCGCCCACAAGCTGAAGAGGCACAACCAAAGCAAAAGGATGCTTTTTCTTCTCATGGTACTTTGATTTAATTCTATACGTTATAGGGTTTTTAACCGACACAAAGATATATTATTTTAAAATACAGAACCAATTTGTTTCTAAAATGTTATCCAAGCCTGAAATAAGCCTAAACGGTGCAGAAAGGAATGAAGTTACGATTCATAACCCTACAAACACGAACGGTTCTACTTTATGAGAATATAGAACGATGTGCATTCATCTTCTCATAAGGCAATGTGAACCAGAAAGTAGAGCCTTTACCCAATTCCGATTCCACCCCGATCTCGCCTCTCAGTTCCTTGACTATATTCTGCGAGATAGCCAGTCCTAAGCCCGTTCCTTGCTTAAACGAATCGAGCTTCACGAAGCGATTGAATATGGCTTCTATATTCGCAGGCGCTATGCCCGTACCCGTATCGGCTACGAAGAAGCGTATATAACCGTCTTTCGGCAAATCATATCCTATCGTTATGCTTCCGGTAGTGGTAAACTTCATGGCATTACTGATAAAGTTATTCATAACCTGGGTAATTCTGCGCTGGTCAGTATACAATAACAGTTCGGACATCGGAGTAACAGTAAGCAGTTCAACATGCTTATTGGTTAACCTGATTCGGGTCGCCTGTTCTATTTCAGACAGCATCTTGTTGATGTCGATATTGGCATAAACATATTCCAATGTGCCCGCCTCAATTTTAGAGAGGTCCAGAATGTCATTAATGAGTTGCAATAAAAGCTCATTATTCTGTTCAATGATACTGAGATATTCCACCCTTTCCTCTTCCGAAACATCTGTAGCCAATATGCTCGAAAAGCCGACTATGGCATTAAGCGGAGTGCGTATCTCATGACTCATATTAGCCAGAAAAGCAGATTTTATACGATTCGACTCTTCAGCCTCCTCTTTTGCCAGACGCAGTTTGCGTTCCATGATTTTCAGGTCGGTAATCTCCCAAGCTGTATAAACAATCCACTTGCGACCATCGGAGAAGGTGATAAGGTTATTATTCTGAAAGGTGAAACACTCTTCGTTCTTGTTGGTAAAAAAGCGTCTTATGCCCGACTGGGAATTATTCGTTCTCACCAGTTCTTCATCCTCTTTCCTTATCAGTTTGGCGGCTTCGGGCATGACGTCAAAGTCTGTTTTTCCGATAGCTTCCTTAGCCGGATATTCAAATAGCTCTTCCGCCTTTTTATTCCAGAAAGTATAACGCATATCATTATCCACGTCTTTCACCTTGGCAGCAATAGGAAGGTTATCAAGAATATTCTCCAACAGATGGAGATGCTTTTCACGCTCCCTTTCACTCATAGTTTTTATGCGCCTGTTCATAAAGAAGAATAAAATGAAGACGGCTACGCCTCCCAGGACAATTACCACATAAGTCATATTTCTCTGAATGAAGCTGGGCGGAACATCGTGAAAAATAACATCTCCCGGAATGTTTTTTAGAGAGCCCACTTTATCAAGCAACGTCTGATAATTGAGATGCGTATCGGGTGCACCGGCAATAATTGTCTTCGCCTGATAGGTACCGTCATCCTTTAGCACGCTCTTTATCTCGCCGACAACCGCATTCTCTATTTCAGGACTACTGATATAATGTCCGCCTACGAATAGCGAACGACTCTCTGTGTACTGGTCGAACAAAGTAAAAACCGGATTTTCAGCTGCATCGGAAATATAAGAGTGCATTCTCTCGTCGGGATAGTACCGCTCGGACAAGCTTTGACTGGATATATTCACCCACGAACAGTAAATAATGCCGGTCTCTTTGCCATACGCGCTAATCTCATGAAGCATTTCTTCCGAGTTTGTGTAAGGATAGGTAATAAAGCTCAATTCCAGTTCCGGGAAGTATTGTTGATGAAGTTCTTCAAATTCTTTACGAATCAGGGAACAGATAAACCTGTCATCCGATAATAAAGCAATCTTTTTCATGTCGGGAGTGATTTGCTTCATCAGGTGTACGGTCTCCCGAATATAAACAGGTATGTTTATCGCAGTGACATTATAGCGTTCCTGCATCTCAGGCGTAGTTATAATCTGGTCGGCGGTGATGTCCTTGCCACCATAATACTTATTTATATCTTCCGGCAGATGTGAGACCGAATGACAAATAATGACAGACACCCCTTTCCAAGTAGTATCAAAAAGCGGTTGGCACACATACCATCCCGGATCACCTATGATGACAACAGCTTTAGGAGGAATCGGATATTTATTCTTCAGATAATCAGTCTTCTGATTCACCTCTTCCTGATTATGAAGATGCCAAACGGTAAGGGCTTCCGAATATACCTTGAATGAATCTTCCTGATTGAATGTTTTCTCTACAGCCTCAAGCAAGTCATAGGCCCATTTCTCACGAAAAGTAGAGGAACTAATAAAAATAATATATTCCTGATTTTTTGTATCGGCCATCACTCTGGGAGCAAACGAAAGACAAGCGAGAATAGTTATCGCAAGTATTCGGAATGTCAAAGGAGGATACAGAAGTATATTCTGATTTGGCATAGAGATAAAGATTTAAATATAAAACAGCAAAAGCCTCTCAACTAATTGCTGCAAAGTTAGAAAAAAATAAATGCATAAGAAGTTTCAGGTAATAAATTTGCTTTTTACGTTCATCTTTTTGCAATTTATATCCTTTAAAGTACTTATTCTAAGGCAATATCCCTGTCGGAATTTCAATAACCCGGTATGGATACTTCCTACGGACAACCTTTTCTTCCTCCCATTCAAGCTCTTCATACTTTTGTTGGTAAGTTGCAAGTGAATAGTTATTTCTTATCTGGTAAATGGCCTGCATAATATTGCTCACAATAAAAATATAAGCCGCATAAGATGAATTATCACTAATATAATATTTAATGTGATAATCCGGAGTAGCCTGAATCATTTGCCGGATGAAGTTTATAAAATCATTCGATTCAATTTTGATGTTATCAACAAGTATCTCACCTGTTTCCGATATATGCAATTCGGAAACATCTTTTGCCGAATTGAGTTCTTCCTGCAATTCCTGCCATGCGTCAGCATCCGCAAAATATCGTCCGGTAACTAATGGAAACGCCGAATAGGTATAATACCTATCGTCATATTCTCTCATAGGAGGCAGAACAGCATACTGTATCCGGATAACACCCAATTCAGCAAGAGACCTTTTTATTTTGTTTATATAACCCATTTTTATATTTTGGTGAGCATAAATGACACAGGGGTCATACAAGATATCTTCCAGGATATGTTGATTCCAGCAAGCAAAATATTCTTTCAGGCTATCAAACGATATTTGCTCACTCTGACAGGTTTCGAGTTTCCCCGCATGCTTAATGAAAACAACAGGTTCTCCATCTACAGGATTGTTTTTATCTTCCGCAATCCACAAAGTAGCACAACGTCCGCTCTCGCTGTTCATACTCTCAAAACATGCAGCTTCCGGCAATTGCAAATGATAAGAGTAATTTATATTTTTACTAAGAATAATTTGGTTGATAGTTTTATAATCAATCAGATTTATTCGGGATAATCCCAGAGATAAAACAGACAACAAAATGAAGGAAAGCAGCATCCATCTAAAACTTTTTCCATTAAACAGTCGCCTGATATTCATCCAGGAATGGCAAAAAAGCACCACAATAATCAGAATAAGAACATACTGATAACCTGAAAAAGTTCGTATTACATAAATTCCTCCGCCCATCATGGAACCAATAAGCAGCACAAATACATATGCCAACCGCGAAAACCAACTAAGAAAATAAGAATTCATACTCCGTTGGTCATTAATAACGGCCCTCATTTGTGGAGCATATTTTCCTAATTTTCTGAAGGGGACTTCAAACCAATAAGTGAAACAGAGAGACTGTCCCAATATAGTAGCAATACAGGCAAAAGCGTAATTTAAAAAGTTCACTGTGGTATCTGACAGTACTAAAACATCAGAGTCATCTGTCATAAAGAAAAGAACACGCAAAGCTTCCCGACAAACATACAAAAAGGCATAAAAGCAAAAAGCGAACAAAAGCCCGATAAGAATGCCCGTTATCAACCTGCTACGTGGCACGGCAGGCAAATTAGCATAGGCATGCAAATATTTATGTTTCAGAGCCATATTGCATAAATTACAGTAACTATATTCTTCGAAGAAAATATCTCTTCATATCAGAAAAATCAGTAACTTTACAAAGTTAGTGATTATCAGCTATAATACCCTGATATCACACCAAAATATTCACGTAAATAAGAAGTGCTATGAAACGAATTATCACACTATTCATATTTGTGCTATTAGTCAAGAATATAGCCTTTTGCCAAAACAATGAAATAGAATACTATGAGTACGAAGTATACACATACGATAGCATAGGAACACCTATCTTAATTGAAGATCCGGAATACAAAGTAATTGCAACAGAAGACGAATCTACATATGGAATCAAAAACAGGAATGGTGAAATAGTAATAGCTCTTGGAAAATATCAATCTCTATCCCAAGTGGACCGGGGAATGATTATAGCACAAAAGGATGGAAAAGCCGGTATCATAGACATCACGGAAAAAACGTTGATTCCTTTTATTTATGACAAAATGAGAAGCTTCTCATTTTGTCCGGATTTAGCCCCAGTTATAAAAAACGGTAAACAAGGATTCATTAATCGGAAAGGAGATATCATTATCCCTTTAGAGTACGATGCAGACCCAGATTTACACTTAGCCTATTTCTACGAACCGGGACTTGCCATTTTAATGAAAAATGGCAAATATGGAGTTATAGATTCCTGCAATAATGCAATTATTCCATTCAAATACTCCAAAATAGAATGGTTTTCAAATCAAGACTGCTTTATAATTACTAACGAAAAGAAATGGGCTTGTTTCTCTTTTGAAGGAAAGCCATTATCTGATTTTAGTGATTATATTATTATAAGTCAAAGTGAATCAAGCGCACTCCCTGCTGACAATCGCCTAAACGTTCCCATACCAATAACCACAAGCAAACATCAAAAGGAATATGCTTATATTGACAAATCTCAGCATATAATAGTCCCATTCGGAGTCTATGACTATATCGAACCTTTCGGGTTAGGGCGAAAAGCAATTGTAGCCAATAAAGGCAGATATGGAATTATCGATGAACATGGAAAGCTCGTATTACCTCTTACTTATGATCTCATTAAACGCCCTTCAAGATATTCTGACTATGCAAATATCTTTGTGGCTACTAAAGGTAATAAAATAACAATCCTCAATGAACATGCTAATGCGATTCCAACAGAAGGTATCGTATCATATAGATATGGTAATGCTGATCTTTTAGTATCAGACATACACAACAAAAAAGGGCGGGTCAATTATAATGGTCAATTAACCATACCATTCGAATATGATACACTATTTCATTTTAATGACACCACAATTATAGCCACTAAGGGCAATAGATATGGCCTCATTTCGAGAGAGAATCAAATAATCAAACCATTTGAATATAGAAAAATATATCAGCTGACAAGTGATCTTGTCTTTATCAACCAAGAAGACAAGGCGGGAATATATGACGAGGAGGGCAAGATTAAGATCCCCTTTGAATATGATGCGATTTATGATACATTTTATAATGACTTTGATCCACTTAAAACCAAATACATAGTCATCAAAGAGGGAAAGGTCGGCACCATCGATATTCATAACAATATAGTCATTCCCATTATTTATGATGGGCTCTCCGGCTGGGTAGAATATGGACCGGATGCACATTTCGTAAAAAATAAAGGAAAATACGGTTTAATATCTCATGAAGGAAAAATCATCATTCCCATAGAATACGATTATGTGGATATTCCCCTTGCCGGAGTCATCAGGGTCCGTAGGAATGGAAAATACGGAGTCATATCATGGAAAAACGAAGAAATCCTGCCATGCATATACGATAATCTCATTAATGACATCCCGTACTCTGACCTTGAAGAACAAGAAGGGAAATTAGCCGTTTTGCAAAATGAAATCTGGAGTTATTATGATTTGAAAGGTAATCTTATTCGCAAAAATATTCCCATAGAAGAAATTATGGAAAATTATGGGAATAGATTTGCATGGGGAGAACCCTCCAATGAAAAAGACGACTTCGATATACATCAAGCCAACAAAAATTATTAACCGATATGAAAAACATGTCTCCCAACAAGAAAAATAGAGTAATATTAATTCCATATATAGAAATTATCATAGGCACAATCTTACTAAGTTTAGAAGTTCATGACTACATGACCTTATATTCCATGGATGAGGCAGATAAATTATTCGGTGGTCTTGTTGATTTCTATAAATATAAAGAAAGTACATATAACCAAGCTTTCTTATGGTCAATCCTTATATTTACAGGGATAAGCTATTGGGTTAATAAAAAACTATATTGGATTTTAACACAAACTTTTCTACTTTTAGTTTTAGTAAAAGTCCTTTTACCCTTCTATGCTATTTTTATTGAATTGAATCCAATACCATTTTATATCTTTCCAACTTTATATATAGTATTGTTCATCTGGATAGAAACAATCTTATGTAAAATAAAGCAGATAGAGTCAACCCCCATAAACTCACAAACAAAGTTATTAGGTATTGCAACAGGACTATTATGCTGCATTGTTTATATCCTACTTTTATAATCAAGCCATTAGTTTCTCATTACTCATATTGCAAAGTTAAATCACCTGATTGCAATAATCCCCGTTCCTTCTTCGTCAGACTCTTGACTACAATATCATAGGATTTTCTTACCAACTCCTTAATCTGAGCATCCGGCACATCTTGGTTGAAATAAACACTAATCCAATATTTCTTATTCATGTGCCAGCCCGGTTTTATGCCAACATACCTGTTTTGCAGTTCGCCCGATTCTTCCGGATTGCATTTGATACAACAAAAATCAAAGATTTCGATATTTACAAAACAGAACCATTTATCCAACACGTAGAAGCACAAAACATCACGACTGTATCTATCAGCCACATTTGGAAATGGCATTTTTTCATGAACACCTTCAAATGAAAGGCAGTATTCTCTAAAATCTTCAATATTCATATCTCTCAAACATTAAATCATAAAAGCGAATATATCAGCAAATCCATAAATTACGAGGAGTAGAAAAGAAAAACGGAGAGAGTTTTTCAACTTTCTCCGCTTCAGTACCCAGACCCGGGGTCGAACCGGGATGGAAGTGAATCCACTGGTGTTTGAGACCAGCGCGTCTACCGATTCCGCCATCTGGGCATGCTTGATTTCTCAATTGCGGTGCAAAGATACGGCTTTTTTCTAAACCTGCAATACTTTTCCTAAAAAAAGGAGAAAAAAGTCATAAAACTCTCTACAAAGATTCCGTGTTTCCAAAATATAGTGTACTTTAGCAGAAACTTTTAAAACAAACGATATGACAACAAATAAGGATAACTTCTGCGTTATCATGGGTGGAGGTATCGGTAGCCGATTCTGGCCATTCAGTCGAAAAACGCTCCCAAAACAGTTTCTGGACTTCTTTGGCACAGGCAGATCACTGCTTCAACAAACCTTCGACCGTTTCAATAAAGTTATTCCTACAGAGAACATACTTATCGTTACAAACGACCTGTACGCCGATCTTGTAAAGGAACAGCTCCCTGAATTGAATCCTGAACAAATACTGCTGGAACCTACACGCAGAAATACTGCTCCGTGTATCGCATGGGCAGCCTATCATATCCGCGCATTGAACCCGAATGCCAATATTGTGGTAGCCCCGTCCGACCATTTGATTCTGAAAGAAGGCGAATTCCTTGATGCCATCGAAAAAGGTCTGACGTTTGTATCCCAATCGGAAAAACTGCTTACCCTCGGAATTAAACCCAACCGTCCTGAAACAGGTTACGGTTATATACAGATAGCCGAACAAATCGGAGACAACTTTTATAAAGTGAAGACCTTCACCGAAAAACCGGAACTGGAATTAGCTAAAGTATTCGTAGAAAGTGGAGAATTTTATTGGAATTCCGGGCTCTTTATGTGGAATGTAAACTCTGTCATTAAAGCTGTAGAGGCATTACTCCCCGAACTGGCTTCTAAATTGGTTCCGGGTAAAGACGTATATGGCACTCCAGCCGAAAAGGCTTTTATCGACGAAAATTTCCCTGCATGCCCTAATGTCTCCGTTGACTTCGGTATCATGGAAAAGGCCGACAATGTATATGTTTCATTGGGAGATTTCGGCTGGTCTGACTTAGGAACATGGGGATCTCTTTACGACTTGTCTCCAAAAGATGAGGAAGGAAATGTGACGCTGAAATGCCAGTCATTACTATACAATAGCAAAGGAAATGTTGTAGTACTCCCGGAAAATAAGCTCGCTGTCATCGATGGACTGGAAGGTTATCTTATTGCTGAGTCAGACAACGTGCTGCTCATCTGCAAAAAAGACGAAGAACACTCCATCCGTAAATATGTAAACGATGCACAAATAAAATTGGGTGAAGATTATATTTAACCGGAAAATGAGAATTGAAAGCACAGGCTTTCAAACCAGAATAAAGGAAACGGGGACTGAATTTACTTCAGTCCCCGTTCTTATTATCAAAAGGAAGAAGTTTTATTTCTAGAGCGCTGTACGAATCGCTTCGGCAATTGCTTTAAATTCTTCATCAGAAAGCTTCAGTTTCTGATTAGAGAACAGCATATCCGATTCTTTCTGGATAGGAATGAGATGTATATGCGCATGAGGTACTTCTAAGCCAATCACTGCTTCACCCACTTTCTTACAAGGAAAAGCTTTCTCAATAGCGCGTGCCACTTTCTTGGCGAAAACATGCATTGCTGCCAAATCTTCGTCACTCAAATCGAAAATATAATCCACTTCCTGCTTGGGAACGACCAACGTATGGCCTTTCACCAATGGATTGATGTCCAGAAACGCAAAGAATTTATCATCCTCTGCCACCTTATAGCTCGGTATTTCACCTGCGATAATTCTACTGAATATTGTTGCCATAGCTTTTATGATTATAAATTAAGGCAAGCCCGCATGTGGACCTGCCTTTACATTAAAATGATATGTTCATTACTTCAAGGTTAACCATACCCTGCGGTACTTTGATTTCGGCCACCTCACCTACCTTCTTACCAAGTAAGCCTTGTGCAATGGGAGTGTTAACAGAAATCTTACCTTCTTTCAGGTTAGCTTCGCTTTCCGAAACGATAGTGTAGGTCATCTTCATGCCGTTCTTCACGTTCTTCAACTCTACCTTATTCAATATCTGCACGGAGTCTGTTTTCAGCTTAGACTCATCAATAATCTTGGCATCTGCTATTATCGTCTTCAATTTATTGATTTTCATCTCAAGCATGCCCTGAGCCTCTTTGGCAGCATCATACTCTGCATTCTCCGACAAGTCACCTTTATCACGTGCTTCGGCTATTGCAGCCGAAATCTTAGGACGTTCTACCGTCTCCAATTCTTTCAGTTCGGCCATCAATTTCTTGTAGCCATCTTCTGACATATAAGCCATACTTTTTTCCTCCTTTTTAGTTTCTAAATGGTATTATATAACAAAAAAGAATTCCAACATGGTCAGCATGCTGGAACCCTCTTTCGATTTTTCTTTTGCAAAGATAGCCTTTTAAACAATACGTGTCAAGCAAAAATTGCTGCTATGTAACATATTTAAATAAAAACTTCTAATTTATAACAAGTTACAACAGCGCTTTCACAGCAGCATCCAGGTCTTTCATAGTCTCTCCACGAGCACTCAGTTCACTATTCCGGTTGATCAGGAACAACGAAGGAACCTCCTTAACGTTATACATGCCAGCCACATTTGAGTAAATTCCATTGGCATCTCTTACACAAATCCAAGGTAGATTGTCAGCAGTTGTTTTCCAAAAATGTTCGTCTGCATCCAGTGAAACCTGATAAATCACCAGTCCTTGGTCTTTATATTTAGTATAAAGATCATTCAACAAGAAATTATGGGGAGCAGAAGCTGCACTCTGGTAAATAGTGAAGTCAAGCAATACAACTTTACCTTTCAGTTCACTCAGTTTATGAGTGTTGCCTTTCATATCACGAAGAGCGATATCGATGATACCAGTTTCAGAAATCGCCTCTTCCGGCAACTCCAGAACTTTCTGTTGCGGTGTACGGGTATTTTTCATTCCCTTAATCACAATATTATAAAGGTTTTTAGAGCGTACGGCATGCGGATAATAGTTATTCAGGCTGGTTGCTACAGCAGCAAAACACTTGATATCTTCTTTACTGTTCAAAGGATCGAAAATAAGATAGTTATTCAGCTTCTGGAATAAAGCGAAATAAGCAGCCGCCGTGTTGGGAGCAGAAAAGATATATTTTGTTTTCACTTCATCTTTATAGTCCTTCATCAAGGTAGCCAATTTCTCTTCAAACACATCAGCACCTATCTGATGAGCTTGCATCTTCTTCACCAACTCATTCACCTCATTTTGCAACTGCACTTGTTTCAATGTCAGTTCTTTTATCTTGGTACTATTTGCCGATCCCTCCACCGTATAAGCAGTAGCAAAATCAGCATACGGAGCTTTCAGCCCGATAGTTTCCGTAGAATCTACTGAGAAATTGATAACCTTTTCGTCCACACGAAGGCGGTAAAATTCCGGAGACTCCGGACATGTTTGTTTGAAACTGAAAGAACCGTCACCCTTCAATTTAACAGAATCCAAGGGTACGATACCCTCCAAAGCAGCAGCTTCCAGATACAGCATTTTACCGTCGGCACCTGAAACTTCGCCTTCAACTTTGAATTTCGGTTCAGAATTACATGCGCTCAAAGCCAAAGCGGCAAGCGCAACAATACAGATCTTTTTCATATTTAGCTTCTTAATTTCTATTAGAACGAACGTGCAAATATAGCTCTTTTCAAGTTTAGTCAAAGCATTTTCATTGCATCTTCCACACGGAAACTCAAAAAAATAGTCAATTATAAACTTTTTTATCTCATTCCCACCTGATTACATGAATTAATATGTATCTTTGCACGAATTTTGAAAGAAAATATAGATAAAACATTTTTTATGATTAACCCAATTGTTAAGACGATCGAGCTTCCTGATGGCAGAACCATCACACTCGAAACGGGAAAGCTGGCAAAACAGGCAGACGGTTCTGTAATGCTTCGTATGGGTAACACCATGCTTCTTGCTACTGTTTGTGCCGCTAAGGACGCAGTTCCCGGGACAGATTTCATGCCGTTACAGGTAGAGTACAAAGAAAAATTCTCCGCATTCGGACGTTTTCCCGGCGGTTTCACCAAGCGTGAAGGACGCGCTTCGGATTATGAAATTCTGACTTGCCGCCTTGTAGACCGTGCTCTCCGCCCCTTATTCCCCGATAATTATCACGCAGAGGTATATGTAAACATCATCCTCTATTCTGCCGACGGCGTTGATATGCCTGATGCCTTGGCAGGACTTGCAGCTTCTGCTGCCCTCGCTGTTTCAGATATTCCTTTCAACGGACCGATTTCCGAAGTACGTGTAGCACGCATCAATGGAGAATTCGTTATCAACCCAACTTTCGAACAGCTGGAAAAAGCTGACATGGATCTTATGGTAGGTGCCACTTATGAAAACATCATGATGGTAGAAGGTGAAATGAGTGAAGTTTCCGAACTTGACTTGTTGAACGCCATGAAAGCAGCTCACGAAGCAATCAAAGTACAATGTCAAGCTCAGAAAGAATTAGCAGAAGCAGTGGGTTCTACCGTTAAACGCGAATATTGCCACGAAGTAAACGACGAAGAACTGCGCAAAGCTGTTCACGAAGCTTGTTATGCAAAAGCTTATGCTATTGCAGCTTCCGGCAACAAAAATAAGCACGAACGCATGGATGCTTTCGATGCTATCCGCGAAGAATTTAAAGCACAGTTCAGCGAAGAAGAATTGAACGAAAAAGCAGCATTGATCGACCGTTACTACCATGATGTAGAGAAAGAGGCTATGCGCCGCAGCATCCTGGACGAAGGCAAGCGTCTTGACGGACGTAAGACTGACGAAATCCGCCCTATCTGGAGCGAAATCAGCTACCTGCCCGGACCTCACGGTTCTGCAATCTTCACCCGTGGTGAAACTCAATCTCTGTCTACTGTTACCTTGGGTACCAAACTGGATGAGAAGATCATCGATGATGTACTGGAACATGGCAAAGAACGTTTCTTGCTTCACTATAACTTCCCTCCATTCTCTACCGGAGAAGCAAAAGCACAACGTGGCGTAGGTCGTCGTGAAATTGGTCACGGACACTTGGCATGGCGCGCACTGAAAGGTCAAATTCCAGCAGACTACCCGTATGTAGTACGCGTAGTATCCGATATTCTTGAGTCTAACGGTTCTTCTTCTATGGCTACCGTATGTGCCGGAACACTGGCATTGATGGATGCAGGTGTGAAGATCAAACAACCGGTATCAGGTATCGCTATGGGATTGATTAAAAATCCGGGCGAAGACAAATATGCTGTATTGTCCGACATCCTCGGTGATGAAGACCATCTGGGCGACATGGACTTCAAAGTAACAGGAACCAAGAATGGTATCACCGCCACTCAGATGGATATTAAGGTAGACGGTCTGTCATTCGATATTCTGGAACGTGCTTTGAACCAAGCCAAAGAAGGACGTATGCACATCCTTGGTAAGATTCTGGAAACCATTCAGGAACCACGTGAAGAACTGAAACCTCATGCTCCGCGCATTGAAACGATGACTATTCCTAAAGAATTCATTGGTGCAGTAATCGGCCCTGGTGGAAAGATAATCCAAGGTATGCAGGAAGAAACGGGTGCTACCATCACTATCGAAGAGGTAGACAATATAGGAAGAATCGAAATCTCCGGAACCAACAAGAAGAGCATTGACGACGCTATGCGCCTGATTAAGGGTATCGTTGCCGTACCGGAAGTTGGCGAAGTATACAAAGGCAAGGTACGTTCCGTAATGCCTTATGGTGCTTTCGTAGAATTCCTCCCGGGTAAAGACGGTTTACTCCACATCTCTGAAATCGACTGGAAACGTCTGGAAACAGTAGAAGAAGCCGGTATCAAAGAAGGTGACGAAATCGAAGTGAAATTACTTGATATCGACCCGAAGACCGGTAAGTTCAAGCTTTCCCGTAAAGTATTGCTTCCGAGACCGGAAAGACAGGAAAGACCTGAAAAGAAATAAGAAATTCCTTATTCTTTAGTATACAAAGCCCGACGGAAATCCGCCGGGCTTTCTTTTTGCAAAAAAAGAAAGAGGGAAACCAGAAAAATCTTTTCATACTTTTGCGTATTCCGAAAAGATTATGTTACTTTACAATATTAACCTTAAATAAGAAAGAGAATATTTAAAAATGCCTTTAGCCGGAAGCCTACATACTATGGATTTATTTTCTTGTTTCTTTCGAGAGAACCAGGAAAAATTCCTTGCCTTTGCCTACTCCTATACCAGAAGTTGGGCAGAAGCAGAGGATATTTTGATGGAATCCATGATCTCTCTATGGGAATGCCGCGACCGTTGGGAAGAAGATAAAGGTCTGCACTCCCTGCTCCTTACCATTATCAAGAATAAAGCTCTCAACTACCTGGAACGTGAACAAACACGTCTACGTATTGAGGAGGATCTGAATTCGCACCGTCAGCGCGAACTGGATTTGCGCATTGCTACTTTAAAGGATTGCGAACCTGACAAAATATTCAGCACAGAAATACAGCACATCGTAAATAAAGCTCTGGAAAAGATGTCACCTCAAAGCCGTGAAATATTCATGCTCAGCCGTTATAGCAACCTACCGAATAAAAAAATAGCAGAACAACTGAACGTTTCCCTCAAAACAGTGGAGTTCCATATCACTAAAGCTTTACGTATTCTTCGTGTGGAACTAAAAGATTATCTGGCTTCTATTCTTCTCTGATAAAACTCTTCTGCTTTTCTTTGATAATATAAATAAAAGGCATATGTTTGCAGCATCAGTAATATTGCTGGCTATTAAACATGGTAGTTATGAGATATATTGTAATAATATACTACGTGCTTATCGAGGGAGAACAAATTTTTGAAACCCTGAATGTCAACAAGAATATTGAAGCAAACTCCCCGGAGGAAGCTATAGGCATTGCTTACAACCTATTTAAAGCCGAAGCTTCGGACGAATGCTACATTGTATCCATCATACCCAACGCAGTAGATTGATACAGCAAATAGCTTTATTATTTCATAAAACAAAAAAAGTTTCATTTCCCGTTAGGGTAGTGACGAACTTATCTGTATTAATTATAGAAGGGCAGGAAAAGCCTCCCTTATTTAATTAACCATTTAAGTACGTCATGAATCAAGAACTATTATATAAGTATTTTAAAGGAACTGCCACCATTGAAGAAGAAAAGCGCATCCTTGATTGGGTGGAAGCCTCGGAGGAAAACCGAGAAGCTTTCCTGAAAGAACGTATGATGTTTGATGTAGCCCTATTCTCTGACAGACAGAGCAGCAAGAAAAAGACATTCCGTCTGACTCCGATACTCAAATGGGGAATGCGCGTAGCTGCAGTTATCATCATAGGTGTATGCGGCTACTTCATGACAAACGATTACCTCTATAATAAACTCGCCCAACCGCAAACCATTACTGTCCCTGCCGGACAGCGTGCACAAATCACTCTTGCTGATGGTACACGTGTATGGTTAAATTCACAGTCTACATTAACTTATGCTTCCAACTTCGGACGTCGCGAAAGAAATGTGGAACTGGATGGTGAAGCCTACTTTGAAGTGGCAAAGAATAAAGATATCCCCTTCTATGTACACACCGAAATGAATAAAGTAAAGGTAGTAGGTACCTGCTTCAATGTTTGTGCCTATAAAGACAGCAAAGAGTTCGAAACTACCCTCGTAGAAGGTATTGTAGACATTTATCCCACCAATAACAACAAAGTCATCACCCGTTTGCAAAAAGATGAATTCTTTGGAAACTATGACGGGAAATGCAAAAAGGTTATACTTCCTTCTTACGAATACTTACGGTGGAAAGAAGGATTATATTGCTTTGATGATGTACCGTTCAGCTGCATCCTCACCAAACTTGAAAAATACTATAATGTAAAAATAACCGTTTCCGACCCTAAACTGCTGAATTATGATAGTTGCACCGGAAAATTCCGCGAGCAGGATGGTATAGAGCATATCCTTCGAACCATTTCAAAAGATCATCCTTTTGAGTTCAGCATCAATGAAGAAAAAGATTCGATTTTCATTCACGAGAAATAATTTGATATCAAAGATAAAACCTTAAAATTTAGTACTAACCCCTTAAACAGAAAAGCATTATGAAATAGAAGAAACAGTCTACTAATTACCCCCACAAAAAAGATCGGAAAGTACCCCCATACTTTCCGATCCGAAACAGTCAAAAATCGACCTTAATCAATTTATTAACTTAACACATTACAAAGATATGAGAAAAATTTCTTTGAATGGGCTTTTTTGCCCAAAAAGTTTAGTATTTAAGCAAATATTACGAACTATGAAGATCACACTATTCCTTCTTTTGTTTGTAACGTTCCAGGCATACAGCCATGCTACTTACTCTCAAAGTGCAAGAATCAGCATCCCCCGTTCTGAGTTACGAGTAGGCGAAATCCTCGATAAAATCGAGGCTCAGACCGAATATTTGTTCGTCTACAATAAGAAAAGTGTGGACGTGCGACGCACTGTAAATGTAGATGCAGACAATCAACCTGTGTCCGAAGTTTTGGACGAAATTTTTAATGGTACCGACATCAGATATGTAATGGAAGGCAAGAATATAGTGCTGACCAAACAAAATGAAAAGGCAAATGAAATCATTACTGCCGTACAACAAGAGAATATCTCTGTGAAAGGTGTTGTTACCGATACGAAAGGTGAACCCATTATCGGTGCCAATGTCGTGGAAAAAGGAACTACAAACGGGTGCATTACCAATATAGACGGTGAGTTTACACTAAACACTCCAGCCAATGCAACGCTGGTCATTAGCTTTATCGGATACCAGCCTGTAACGATTGCTCTCAACGGGCAGCAAACTCTTAATGTACAGATGCAGGAAGAAGCCCTGTCATTGGAAACAGTTGTAGTAACCGCTATGGGTATCAAGAAAAAAGCAGCTTCACTGACTTACTCAACCCAACAAGTGGGCGGTGATGAACTGATACGTGCCAAAGATCCGAATATGATTAATGCATTGGCCGGAAAAACCGCCGGTGTATCTATTACACGCAACTCTTCCGGTTTAGGCGGTTCTGCCAAGGTTTCTATCCGTGGTATTCGTTCTGCCAATGCCGACGGTAACAACCAGCCATTATATGTCATTGACGGTGTGCCTATGCTGAATAATACATCAGAACAAGCCTTTTCCGCCATGGGTGGCAATAATGATACCGGTAACCGAGACTCCGGCGACGGTATCTCCAACCTCAATCCGGACGACATTGAAAGCATGAGCATCCTGAAAGGTGCTTCCGCCGCCGCTCTTTACGGTTCGCAAGCCGCCAATGGTGTAATCCTTATCACCACCAAGAAAGGAAAAGCAGGTATGCAACGCATCACCTTCTCTTCCAACCTCACTGTTGACCACGCCATCAGCCTGCCCGAATTCCAAAACAGATACGGCGCCAGCGGCGAAACCAGTTGGGGCGCAGAAAACGCAAGTATGAAAGCTTACGACAATGTGGGCGACTATTTCAGTAACGGAGTGACAGCTACAAACTCTTTATCCATCACAGCAGGAAAAGAGAAGATGCAAACTTACTTCTCTTATGCCAACACCACTGCCAGTGGCATTGTTGATGTAAACAAACTTCAGAAGCACAACATCACTTTCCGCGAAACAGCCTCCCTCTTCAACGAACGCTTGACGCTGGATGCCAACGTGAACCTGATGACCCAGAAAATCAAGAACCGCCCTACTTCCGGTGGTTACTATATGAACCCATTGGTAGGTTTATATTCCTTCCCACGTGGCGAAGACATGAGTGTTTACCGCGACAACAACGGCTTCGAAAGATATGATGACAACAGAGCTATGCCCCTACAGAACTGGTATACAGACATCAGTGGCTTCACTCAGAACCCTTATTGGCTAAACAACAGAGTTACCAGCAACGACAAACGTTTCCGCACAATGGCTTCATTGAGTGCTAACCTGAAGGTAAACGACTGGTTCACCATCCAGGCACGCGGCAATGTAGATTATATCAACGATAATTACGACCAGAAGATGTACGCCGGCACAGCAGCCGATGTGGCTCACGAAAACGGACGTTATATCAAGCTGAACCGTCAGGAATTCATGATGTACGGCGACGTGATGGCAATGTTCAACAAAACCTGGAACGACTGGTCACTGAATGCAGCCCTTGGTAGCAGCATCAACACTACGAAAGTGAACTCGCTAAGCCTCGACTCCGGAAAATCCGGCTTATACAAAGCAAACGTATTTACAGTTGCCAATATGAATCTGGGCGGCGCCGGTACTTCTTTCATCGACGAACTGAACGACCAAAGACGTACTATCCAATCCCTCTTCGTAACAGCACAAATCGGTTGGAAAGAAAGCCTTTACTTAGACCTGACTGCCCGTAACGACTGGTCGTCTACACTGGCCAACACGAAGAGCGAAGGTTCCGGTTTCTTCTACCCCTCAGTAGGTGTATCCTGGATTTTGAACCAGACACTCAACCTCCCGTCATGGATTAGCTTCGGTAAAGTCCGCGCATCTTGGGCACAAGTAGGTAACGACCTTCCTATCGGCATCACCAGCCCGGCACAGACTATTACAGCCGGTGGCGTAGTCAATCCTATCGACTATTACTTTGCCGAAGACCTGAAACCGGAAATCAGTACCTCTATCGAATTTGGTACCGAATGGAGATTCTTCAACAGTCGTTTGGATTTCGACTTCACGTTCTATCGCACTGATACCAAAAACCAATTGATTCGAGTGAACACTCCTGCCGAAAAGCGCCGTTTCCGTTGGATTAATGCAGGTAAGATTCGCAACACCGGTATTGAAGTCACCGTAGGAGCCACTCCGCTGATGAACGACAATTTCCGTTGGAAAACTCAGTTTAATTTCGCTACCAATAAGAATGAGATTGTATCTTTGGGTGGAACACCCAGCTTCCAGTATGCTTCCGGCAACGTAAGTATGCCTTATAAGATGATGGTTGTAGAAGGCGGTTCATTGGGCGACATCTACGGAAACGTATTTGTACGTGATGAAAGCGGTAAGATTCTTTTGGAACCGGCAACAGACAAAGATGGCAATGAAAACAAAAACGCCGGCCTGCCGCAGGTAACCACTGACAAGGCTGCGAAGATTGGTAACTTCAATCCCGACTGGACTCTTGGTTGGAGCAATAGTCTGACTTACAAAGGTTTCTCACTTTACTTCCTGATTGATACCCGCATGGGTGGCGACGTTATTTCACTGACGCAAGCCGGTCTGGATTATGCAGGTGTAAGCAAGGCAACCGGTGACGCACGCACAGCAAAGCACTACATGCTGGAAGGTCAGAAAATCGAGAACGTAAAAGGTTTCTATCAAATGGTAGGCGACCGCGGTAACGGTACCACAGAATTCTACAGATACGATGGAACTAACATCCGCTTGCGCGAGTTGTCATTGGGCTACTCCTTCCCGCAGCAGATGCTCGAAAAGACAGGATTCATCAAAGGTGTAGACCTCTCACTGGTGGCCCGCAATCTGTTCTTCATCTACAAAGATGCCCCGTTCGACCCGGACGCAACGATGTCCGTAGGTAATGATAACCAAGGTTTGGATACCTATGGTATGCCTTCAACGAGAAACATTGGATTCAATATTAAACTCACTTTCTAATACCTGAACGATATGAATAAGATAAAATATACAGCCGTACTACTCTTGGGTGGACTTTTAAGTCTTTCATCCTGCACCGATAATTTTGCAGAATTCAACGATACAAAAGGAGCTTATACAGACGATTTACAGAAATATGACAACCAGACCAACCTGGTGCCTTTCTCTACCATCCAAAAAGGTATCATATACCAGACGGGTGTAGAAGGAACCGACTGGCAATATCAAGTGATACAGAACCTGGTAGCCGATATGTATGGCGGATTTTTCCACGACATGAAGGGCGATTTCAACCAGAACAACTCTACTTACAAACTGAACAATGGTTGGACAAGCGCCATGTGGACCTATTCCTACGGCAACGTCATGCCTTCCATCGCTGATTCCGAAGAGTTGAACACAGCCGAAGACTGGCCCTTGTATCATGCTCTTACCAAAGTGCTGAAAGTAACCCTCCTGCATCGTGTAAGCGACTATTATGGTCCTATTCTTTATGACGGTTTCGGCACTGCCGCACAAACTCCCCAGTCCCAGCAGGAAGTTTACAAGCGTTTCTTCGAAGACCTGGCAACAGCCATCAATATTCTGAAAGATTATAAAGGCGGCGTATCTTTTGAAAGCGCCGACTTCATGATGCCGGAAGGCAAACGCACGCCTGCACAATGGCTGAAGTTTGCCAACTCTCTCCGCTTGCGCCTGGCAATGCGTGTATCCAATGTGGACCCCACTTTAGCCAAAGAACAAGCTCAGGCCGCATTAGACGCACAGAATGGCGGTGTATTGGAAACATCTAACGAAACAGTAGGCCAATATGGAATCCGCAACCCGCTGGGTGGTGTTTCCGGTTGGGGCGAAGTATTTATGAACGCCAGCCTGGAGTCTTTCCTGAAAGGATATAACGACCCGCGTTTGAAGTCTTACTTTAATGCCGCGCAAGATGGTAGAGACAATGATGGCAACATTACGCAGACCGTGGCCGGTGTGAAACAACTGACCAGCATCGAAGGCAAGTTTAAAGGTGTGCGCCAGGGAACAGGTGTAGGCGACAACCGTTACTCTACCCACTCACGAACCACCATTACCACCAGCAGCAAGATTATAGTAATGGCTGCTGCCGAGATATGGTTCCTTCGCGCAGAAGCTGCCTTGAGAGGCTTTACCTCCGAAGACGTGGAAAGTTGCTACAAGCAAGGTGTCACCACCTCCTTTGCACAATGGGACGCCAGTGGCGTAAGCGAATATCTGGAAAGTGAAAATACTCCGGCTGATTATGTAGATACATTCGATAAGAACTTTGATGCCAAAGCAACTACCAGCATCACCCCGAAATGGGATAATGCAGCTGATAATGAAACGAAACTGGAAAGAATCATCACCCAAAAGTGGCTGGCTATCTATCCCGAAGGTTGCGAAGCTTGGGCAGAACAACGCCGCACCGGCTATCCGAAACTCTTCAAAGTAGTAGTAAATAACAGTAGTAACGCCATTAGTACAGATGATATGATTCGTCGTGTATTCTTCAACCAAGACTATATCACGAACAACAAGCCGTTATATGATGCATTGGTTAGCAAGTTAGGCGGTCTGGATACTGGTGGTACCCGTCTTTGGTGGGATACCGGAAAGAACAATTTCTAATCCTAATAAAAGAAAACCAAGGTATAGAATTTTGATTAGTGGTGTTTTCTCCGTATTAGTTACGAGGGAAAAAGATTGGAAGGAGTAAAGTCATTTGGGGGGCTTTACTCCTTTTCTATCAGCGCATTACATTTACCGATCATTTACCGCAAGATGTAAAAGCATTTACCGCAGGATGTAACGACCTTTACCACCTATTGTAACGCTCTTTACCTCGGTATGTAACGGCCTTTACCTCGGCGTGTAAATGGAGTTACCATTTGGGGTAAGCAGAATCTTCATGGAATGAAAACAATCGTTGGGTTCGTATCTTTAATTATCACTTATAAACCTGTATCGGCAACTCCCCGCGCAATGCTCCCAAAACATTCACAGCAAGTGCCTCCAGTTCATCTTCCCCGGGATAGACATGCACCGGAGCAAGGAAAGAAACCCGTTCCTTCAAACGGGAAATGACATACTCTGAATGGGCTATGCCGCCCGTCAGCAAGATGGCATCTACTTTACCGTAAAGCACAACAGCGGCGGCACCCACACTTTTGGCAACCTGATAAATCATAGCATTCAGCACCAGTTCCGCTTTCGTATCTCCACCTTCTATGGACTTGATAATAGCAGGTATATCCGTAGTGCCCAGATGTGCCGCCAGACCGGCATGACCGGAAATACGCTTCTTCAATTCATCCTTCCTGAAACGATGGGAGTAACAAAGATCAATCAATGGGCCGGCAGGCAACGTCCCCGCCCGCTCGGGGGAGAAAGGGCCTTCACCATCAAGCGCATTGTTCACGTCGATGCAGCGACCGTGATTATGAGCGCCAACGGATATGCCGCCACCCAAATGGCAGATTATAAGATTCAGGTCTTCGTAGCGGACCGGATGGTTGGGAGAAGCGGTTGTAAGTTCGGCAGCATAGCGGCGGGCAATGGCTCGCTGATTCAGCGCATGCCAGATGGTGATGCGCGGCATCAGGGGCGAACCTGTGATGCGGGCTATCTCATCCAATTCATCCACTACACCGGGATCAGCAATGAAAGCACGGCAACCGGGAAGCAATGCAGCCAGTTCGGCAGCAATGAGACACCCCAAGTTACAGGCATGACTGCGCATGGCATGGGCAATGTCGTCCAGCATGGCATCATTCACTTCATATACTCCACCCGGAATGGGTTTCAACAATCCTCCACGCCCTACGATGGCATCAAATTCAAAAGGAATACCATTCTCCTTCAGGGCTTCTATCACCAGATTCTTGCGGAACTCAAACTGGTCGATGACACGAGGAAAATGGGAAAGTTCTCCTACCGAATGGCGGATGTTACGCACCAGAAGCGGAGTTGTGTCTTCATATACCGCAATCTTCGTTGAAGTAGAACCGGGATTGATAGCGAGGATTTTCATAATTTACAATTTGACGATTTACAATTTACGATTGGGATTGACCGCTTTATCATCCTGCCACCTTAGTCACAGGCACAAGTGAGGCATGCCATAGCAATGCTATAATACTTAGACAGGCCGGAATCGCTGCGCGAAGGCAGTACCACCGGACAAACAGGGCCTTGCAACAAGCCCGCCATATCGGCATGAGCAAACAGGGAAACAGCCTTATAAAAGGCGTTTCCCGACTCTATATTAGGGAATATCAGCACGTCCGCTTCTCCATTAATGGGAGATGCAATGCCTTTAATGTCACCACTTGTTTTCTCACAGGAAGTCTTCACATCCAGCGGACCGTCGATTATCACATCTCCGAATTCTCCGGCCTCTGCCAATTCCACGATGTTGACGTAATCTAACGAATGAGGAAACTTAGCACTCACCTTTTCCGTGCAGTGGATAAGAGAGATACGAGGTTGTTCGATACCGAAATGGCGGCAGGTATGTATGGCATACCAGATCATCTCTATGCGCTGCTGCAAAGTAGGCCGTGGAATTACGGCGGCATCCGAAAAGAAAAGCAACTTATCATACGTAGGAATCTGCATCACAGCCAGGTGGGTGAGGATTTTACCTTTAGGCAACAAACCCTTTTCTTTGTCGAGAATAGCACGCAAGAGGTTATCGGTATTGATAATCCCTTTCATCAGGATATCAGCCCCACCCTCGCGTACAATGCGGACAGCCTCACGCGCCGCCTCATCGGGATCTTCTATATGCACCGTCTTGACGTACTGGGGATATTGCTTCAATGTAGGGTATTTTTCAAGAATAGCAGAGTCACCGATCATCAGGAATTCCGCAATTCCTTCTTCCAGAGAACGGGCAATGGCATATTCCGTATTGGGATCATTGGCACAAACTACGGCAATACGTTTCCTCTTGTTTAAGGATTTCAAGTGTGAGGTTAATTGATCAAAGCTTCGAATAGGTTCCATAACGTTAGATTTTTAGCAAATATCTGAAAAAATGTCGAGAAATACAGCATAACGCCCTTGGAAATTTCATAATCTCAATTTCATTTTGATAGTTTTCATCACAGACTACATAGATTTACACAGATTATCACTTTTTCCCACTATTAGAATAAATCTGTGTTAATCTGTGTAATCTGTAGTGTAAACTAAATTTCGTTTTGAGTTATTTTATGTACTTTTGTCCCCATACGCAAAATATTGAATTATGAGCAGCCTTATTTTTCCACCATACGTACAAAAAGGTGATCGCGTCATCATCCTTTCTCCTTCCAGCAAGATAGACAAGTCTTTTTTGAAAGGAGCCCAAAAACGTTTGAAGTCCTGGGGACTGGAAGTAGTAATGGCTAAACATGCCGGTAGCTCACACGGAACGTATGGGGGTAGCATCAAGCAACGCGTGGAGGACTTGCAGGATGCCCTGGATGATGAAAAAGCCAAAATTATTCTCTGTAGCCGTGGTGGATATGGTGCAGTGCACTTATTAGGGAAACTCGATTTTACCCGTTTCCGTAAACATCCCAAATGGCTGATTGGTTTTAGTGATATCACTGCATTGCACAATGTACTGCAGAAAGAAGGCTTTGCATCGCTCCATGCGCTGATGGCACGCCATCTGACGGTAGAATCCGAAGATGATTTCTGTACACTGGCACTCAAGGATATTCTGTTCGGACATTTTAATCCGGAAACAGCAGAATCTATAGAAACCTCGGAGAATGGTTTCAACTATATTTGTCCGGGACATAAACTAAATCACAAAGGAACTGCCAACGGCATTTTACGAGGTGGTAACTTGTCCGTATTTTATGGATTGCGCGGCACACCTTACGATATTCCTGCCAAAGGAACCATTCTTTTTATAGAAGATGTAGGCGAACGTCCGCATGCGGTAGAACGTATGATCTACAACCTGAAATTGGGCGGTATATTAGAAAAACTCTCTGGACTCATCATAGGCCAGTTTACGGAATATGAAGAAAATAAGTCGCTCGGTAAGGATTTGTACGGTGCCATTGCCGATCTTGTAAAAGAGTACGATTACCCCGTCTGCTTTAATTTCCCGGTAGGGCATGTCAGTATGAACCTACCCATGATAAACGGAGCAGAAGTTACGTTGGAGACCGGAAAAAAAGAAGTGAAACTAAGTTTTAATTTAGATAAAGAATGAAACGGAATTATACTCTCATCCCTTTATGCCTGGTGTTGCTTGCATTCATAGCATGCAGCAACAATACCAAGAAGGCAAGCGACGACACTGAAGCAACTGCTAAAAACGTCGTCAATGTTCCACAGTTCAATGCAGACAGTGCTTACCAGTATGTGAAAGCACAGGTTGACTTCGGTCCACGCGTTCCTAATACGAAAGCGCATGTGGATTGTGGTAATTATCTGGCTGATAAACTGACCGAATTCGGTGCAAAGGTTACTAACCAATATGTAGACTTACCTGCCTATACCGGTACATTACTAAAAGCCCGCAATATTATCGGTTCCTACAAACCGGATACGAAAAAGCGTATCGTCCTTTTTTCGCATTGGGACAGCCGTCCGTGGGCAGACGCTGACCCGGACGCTAAAAAGCATTACACACCCATTTTAGGCGCTAATGACGGTGCCAGCGGTGTAGGCGTATTATTGGAAATAGCACGTCATTTGCAGAAACAATTGCCGGAAATGGGTATCGATATTGTTTTTGTAGATGCCGAAGATTATGGAACACACCAGGCTTACAACGGCCCGCATAAAGAGGAATACTGGGGACTCGGTTCACAGTATTGGGCACGTAATCCGCATGTGCAAGGATATAATGCACGCTTCGGTATACTGCTGGACATGGTGGGGGGCAAGAATGCAGAATTCCGTTATGAAGGTTTATCTCATGAAGTAGCTCCCAATGTCAATGAGAAAGTCTGGAAAACAGCCAATGCTTTAGGTTTCGGGCGCCATTTTGTACAGAAAAAAGGCGGTTTCGTGACCGATGACCATACGTTCATCAACAAGTACGCCAAAATTCCAACCATTGATATCGTTCCTTATTATCCGGAAGGTGATTTCTTTGAGCATTGGCATACTGTGAAAGATGATATGGATGCTATTGATAAAGCTACATTGCAAGCAGTGGGACAGACGGTAATGCAAGTTATTTACAGCGAGAAATAATTCATAAATAAAAAACATAAATCAAGAAATATGAGTATCAACGAAGCACAAGACGAAGTAATTGCGGAATTCAGCGACTTTGACGATTGGATGGACCGTTATCAACTCCTCATAGACTTAGGAAACGAGCAGGAACCGCTCGACGAAAAATATAAAACGGAACAGAACCTGATTGAGGGTTGCCAAAGCCGTGTATGGCTGCAAGCTGACGAAGAGGATGGAAAAATTATCTTCAAAGCTGAAAGCGACGCTTTAATTGTAAAAGGTATCATTTCGTTGCTGATGAAAGTCCTTTCCGGGCACACGCCGGACGAAATTCTAAATGCCGATCTTTATTTCATCGATAAGATAGGATTGAAAGAACATCTTTCGCCTACCCGTAGCAATGGTTTGCTGTCTATGGTGAAGCAGATGCGGATGTATGCGCTGGCTTTCAAGGCGAAAAATAGCAGCATATAGAATGTTTTGAAAAACTAAATAAAATTGCCCGAATATACTGGTTATTCGGGCAATTTCGTTAATAGTCAAACTAATCATTTGATCACCTTATAAAATGCGATAATCGGATTGTCTGTATCAGGATTATAATTACGAAATATATCAGGATAGTTCTTATTCGGTTCTTCTGATAGAGCATAATCAACAGCTTCAGGAGTGATAATCCCCCAAAATTTACCCTTATATACCCCATCAATTAAGCGAAAAACAGGGACTGACTTACCAGCTTTATCCGTTAACCTTTTACCACAATAGATTTGTTTTTTCTGAACTAAATCATAGAGCCCTAACTGTAAGAAGCCATCTTTAGAAAATTGAAAATAAAGAAGATCATTACACCTGCATATTTTCTCTAATCCTATAGAATACTCCGATTTCATTAAGTTCCACTCATCCGCTTTATCCTCTATTTTAGAAAAGGGCAAAGGATTAGGCAATTCTATCTCATACAGAGCTTTCAAGCCCTCCGGACTTAATTCATAGACCACCGAATCAAAGGCTTTGCAATAATACAATACTGAATCATTATAACTAAATGGTTGCCCCGGAGTAAAATGATAAGAAGACTCTGCTTCATTATGCGGAAAATAACGTTGCCCCATGCGAGTACCATCTTTCGATATCAATAAGGAATAATAAAGAGTCGTATCATTCGCATAATTATTATGATATCTATTATCATAATAATAAACTCCTCTCAATGAAGCCATTGCTGTAGGATCAGGTTTCTCAAGCTTTTGCATTTTGATATATGCTCCATTATCTGCATTATAATATAGAAGAGATTGCCTGAAATTATCAAATATGACTAATTCTCTATTTTGCTCATTGACAACAAAAGCATTGACATTCATATATTCACCAGGTCCGGCTCCTTTAGCATCTATTATATAAATAACATTGCCTTGCATATCATAACAGATTATTCTGGAAAGTCTATCATGCACGTAAATTTTCTCGTTTTTAATTTGCACTTCCTGTATGGAGGTAAGTAACGGTTCAGCAGCCAGTTGAATATAAGAAGTGGTCTCAAGAAAATTTCCTAATTTCTCAAAATCAAAATCTTCGACTTCCACCGTTATAGCTTGTAGATTCTCTGTAGCAATATTCTCTATTTGAGACAATCCATATTCTTTTTTACTCTTGCTTTGGCAGGAATAAAAGAAAAGAAGGAGTATTATAATACAATAGATATGTTTCATAATGGATTATAAACTAGAATCGTCCTCCACATTGTACAGGAGTGCAGGAATAAGGAACCGCACAAAACACACAAACCCTTTCTACACTACTTGTAAACCAGCCACCTCCCAACTGAAGTGTACAGCGTTTCGTTTCTGGCTGTAACCAACTATCAGATCTAAATCTTTAATTCTTTCATTAGTGTATTTATGACATTGAGTTATTGCCCAAACAGCAGAACCCAATGCAATATTTTTCTCCAACAGTTTCAGATTGCACTCCTTTAACTCACTATTAATTTGATAGTTATTTCTAATCATTACGATCAGCCCTATTGAAAGAACAAACAATAATGTAACTAAAATAGTATTCTTCTTTATTCTCATCCATTTACTATTTATAAATTACAAATGTAGGTATCTCTCCTCAATAAATTATCATTATCAAGATGGACAAATTCTCTTTTATACCTATAACACAATCTTTTATATATCAATCAAATACAAGTTTATCACCATAATTATGGTGGACAAATACACCCACAAAATAGTATAAACTGACACTAGCCATACATAAATAATAAATCATTTTTTAAGCATAACTAAAAGTGCCGTCAGAAGCCTTTCTGGACGGGGTGACTGTTTTTTACTAATTTTCCGGTAGATTTTTACTAATTTTCAGTCGTGAATTTAGTAAAAATCCGAAGCCCTTTTAGTAAAGGGTGGGACGGATGTATTATGTGTAACTATTTTTTCTTATATAAGAGCAAATTATGGACAGAACTTTAGTATTGGCTTTAATTCCTCTAGCTCCTCCTGAGAAAGATTATGTACCAAGTTATTTTTTAATGATTACTTAACAAAACCTATATCAGTCCTAAAATGCTATTTTATTCATCTCCCTCCTGATATTCCAGAATATCTCCCGGCTGGCAATCCAGTATTTTACAAATAGCCTCCAGTGTAGAGAAACGGATAGCTTTCGCTTTTCCCGTTTTCAGAATAGATAAATTAGCAGGTGTAATATCCACCTTTTCGGCCAGCTCTCCTAAAGATATCTTTCGGCGAGCCATCATTATATCAAGGTTTACTATAATCATATAAAGCACTTTTATCAAGGTTAGAATTAAATGGTCAGATCCTGTTCTTCTTTCATCTTCAGTCCAATAGCGAACACCTCTGCCACAATCAGGGCCGAAATCCCCAATACCAGTGAAGTAATATGCACCATATCCGCCATACTCAATGAATACCCTGTCACTGAAAAGACCTTTTCCACGTTATGAAAACTCAGGAACGCAAGAAGGAAGGTACATACAAAACCAATAATAAGCAGCACCCCTAAACGCCTGAGCCGGCGGACATTCTTCCAATTGAATATATCGGATTTATTAATCGACACAATAAGACGGATAAAAAGTACTACAGCCCAGACAATGGCAACATAGTTTACAATAAGAATCAGGAGAGAAATAATTCTGGACAACACACTTGGTTGTGTATTCACACTGACAATCATTTGCCCGTAAGCAGCAGGCACATATTTACCGGATTTCTCATTGTAAACAGAGTCTATCAAGATATCTCCGCCCAAATCTTTTGGTACCAGCTGCACGACTTGCACATTACTAATCTCTTCTTTTGCCTTTGCATCAATCTTGGAGTCAATACCTTTCTCGATCCCGGTTTTAATTCCCAAACCGACATAATAAGTAGTCTCTAAAACCGAATAACCCAGCACAAGTAATACGATCACGCAAAGAATATTCAATCTTCTTTTCATACTTCAACAGTTGTATTAGATAATTTATAGGAATTCATTATTCGCCAGGACAATATAAACAAGAGGAAAGCAATTACAAGACCTATCAGATAAGCTTTTTCTCCTATTAATTCACTGCTATATTCCACATCCGGAAATTTGAGAGCAAGATAGACAGAAAGACTGTTGTTCATAATGTGAATCAGGATACAAGGTATCAGACTATGTGTCTTATAATAGATCCATGCAAGAATAAAACCGATCAGCGTAGCTCCTACAACCTGTGCCGGATTCATATGAAAGATACCGAATATCAAGCCGGATATCAAAATAGCCGTCACCGGATGATACTTTTTCAAAAGAACTTTAGTGATCGCTCCGCGAAACAATAGCTCCTCCAAAATAGGTCCCAATATAGCTACACAAAGAATACCCAGCCAACCGGATTGCAATAAGCCAAAAGTATCACTCAGCCAGTTAGGTAAAAATGTGAGATGGGACATTAGAAAGTCAATCAAGTAAATCATGGAAAGCCCCATTATGACACTCCAGAATAAATAGCTCACAGACACAGGTGAATACAATTGCTTATCTTTCGTCAGATAACCTTTTTGCCACAAATAAATCAGCATAAAAACAAATCCTGCCAACAAAGTAGGAGCCAAAGCAAATTCGTCTGCCCTGTCTATAGTGCCGTATTTTACGTACGCATAGATCATAGTAAATGGTCCCACTGCCAATGCCCCGAGAATTTGCATCGCCAAATAAATAAGAGCCAGTTTTATTGCCGTTTTCATCGTTGTCGTCTTTTAGAGTCTACAAAGATATATTTTCTCTACTAAACCATCAAACTGTAGCTCCTATGCCACAAAGAACAGCCATCAACATGGAGAGGGAAATCACTAATAAAGAGATACTCATAAATGCCTTTTTCATAATCGTCAACCTTTATATGTTTTGTTATTCAATAATAATTTATCGTTTTTCGATATGCAAATAAAGAGGTATTTTTTGAGACTAACAAGTAAAACAGAAAATATTTATCGAAAAACAATAAAAAAAATACGTTTTTCGATAATCACGCAAGAAAATATAAAAGAGAAAGGGAAAATTAAAGATAACGGGAAGCCATTTCTTTATCTTTATGAAGCTGGGCAATCAGTTCATCTATGGAGTCAAATTTCAACTCAGGACGGAGATAGCGGACAAAAGAAAGGCAGATATATTGCTCGTAAATATCTGAATGGAAATTAAATATATTCACTTCAATGCTACGGTCAGTGCCGTTAGCCATTGTGGGACGGTAGCCAATACTGAGCATACCGCCATAAATCTGGCCTGCTACGGTAACGCGCACTGCATATACCCCATCGGAAGGAACTAACTTATCCGGATCATCCACCCGGAGATTTGCAGTAGGAAAACCTATTTTACGACCAACACGATAACCACTTACTACCATGCCATTCAAGAAATAATCATATCCCAGACAAGCAGCAGCTTCCGAGACGTTACCTTCCGACAGCAATTGCCGGATAACAGAAGAACTGACTGCAACATCCTTATCTATATATGCACGTGCAAGAATAACTTCTATGCCCAACTCCTGCCCATAGCGTACATAGTCATCAAAGCCTTCACTACGATTATGCCCAAAACGGTGATCGTATCCTATAACAAGGGCACGTATATTATAATGATCATAAAGGAACAGCATAAACTCCTTCGCTGAAAGAATAGCAACTTCAGGAGTAAAATCAAGCATCATGCAATAATCCAAGCCGGTTTCGGCGAGCAAGGAAACTTTTTCTTCACAAGTGGTCAGTAGCTCAGGGTGATACTCCGGCTGTACAACCTTGCGCGGATGTACAGGAAAAGTCACCACTCCCGAAGCAAAGCCATGCGCAGCAGCTACTTCGCGCACCTGTTCAATCAGGTAGCGATGTCCTCGATGCACTCCGTCAAAAAAGCCTATGGTAGCAACACAAGGCTGAGGAAGCACTTCCGGTATGTTACGAAGCAACTGCACTACTTTAATTTTTAATTATCAATTGTCAATTGAATAAATGGCTCCAGTCTTCACATGCTTTCGGCGTATAGGTAGAAATACCCAATGTTTCCGCCACACGACAATTCTCGGAAGAATCATCTATAAAGAAAGTTTCTTTGGGATCTATACCTGTCTCTTCCAACAGTCTCTCAAAAATAGCAACGTCCGGCTTTACCATCTTCATTTCATAAGAAAGGAAAATCTTCTCAAAATAATCTTCTACCCGGAAAGCCTTGTAGTGGAAAGCATGCTTACACGACCACTTCCAGTGAATTTCATTGGTATTACTCAACAGATAAACCACATATTTCTCACGAAGTTTCAGCAACAAATCCAACTTATAGGTAGGAATACCTCCCAGAAAACTATTCCAGGCGGCATCTATACGGGCATCGGTCACTACCTTCCCTATCTGTTCACGGATCGCATTCCGGAACTCCGCACTGGTAATCAGTCCTTTTTCATGCTGCAAGAAGAAACCTTGCTGATGACAAACATCAAGCATAGCCTCTACATTGGGCATACCTAACCTTGCAAAATTCTCAACACAACGCTGACGGTCCAGGTCGATCAACACACCGCCAAAATCAATAATAAGGTTTTTAATTCCTTTTTCTTTCATTTTACTTCTGAGTTAAACGTCGGATGAAACGTATCGCTTCACCTACCCATAATACCAGTGAAGTAGAAGCAATAATAATCACCCAGGTGACTAAATCAAGTGGCACAGTACGGAATACGGCACCACCGAACTGTACAATAAGGAACTGTCCGACTAAGATAGCAAGTACTATCAGTTCCATACCATACGATTTGGAAATCCCTTTGAAAGCGGAGTCTGTAGTACCAAACACACGCGCATTGAAAAGGTTCCAGAATTGCAGCATCACGAAGAATGTGAAGAATATGGTCAGGCGTTCCGGTGTCATACCGCCCTCGGCATGATTAAACCAGTACAACATTCCCATGAGTATAATCAGGAAAGCACCACCTACACCTAAAATATAGGAGCGCATGGCTTTCGAAATAATAAAGTCATTGCTACTGCGAGGCTTCTCTTGCATGACACTCTCACTGGGCGGAATAGAAGCCAGAGCCAAAGCGGCAAAAGTATCCATAATAAGATTTACCCATAACATTTGAGTTACAGTAAGCGGTAATTCCGTACCTATCAAGGAGCCAAGCAAAACGATAAGCAAAGCCACAAAATTAATAGTCAACTGAAAAACAATGAAGCGCTGGATATTCTTGTACAGCGAACGGCCCCACATCACGGCTGTGCCGATACTATTAAAGGAATCGTCAAGCAGGGTTATATCACTGGCTTCCTTGGCCACTGATGTTCCCGTACCCATAGAAAGACCTACCTGTGCATGATTCAGCGCAGGGGCATCATTTGTACCGTCTCCTGTTACCGCTACCACCGCACCTTTTTGCTGCAACAACTGCACCAGGCGTTGCTTATCCGTAGGCCGCGCACGCGACATAATTTTCAAATCCATCACACGGTCCAGTGCTTCTTCATCTGTCAGTTCTGCAAAGGCAGCTCCTGTTATCCGGTTACGTTCCGTATCTTCCGGCTTCCACAAACCAATCTGACGTGCTATTTCCGTAGCCGTACCCGGTGTATCTCCCGTTACAATCTTGATATCGATACCGGCCGACTGGCATTTCGATACCGCCGCAGGCACATCCTGACGAATAGGATCACTGATAGCAACCACACCCAGGAATGACAAATCATGATCGGCAACCAATTCCACACAATCTCTTGTATCCGTATCTTCTACGATCTTGAAAGCAAAACCAAGGGTACGCATCGCCATGTTCTGATAACCCAGCAATTGTTTTTCTACCGTAGAGCGATACTCTACCGCATCGACCCGTTTGCCATCCAGAATAACATCTTTACATTTGCCTAAAACAATTTCAGGAGCACCTTTCACGTACAATACCTTCTTACCCATCAAAGGAGACTTCACCAAAGTCGCCATGAATTTACGTTCGGTAGAGAAAGTCAACTGGTCAACAACCGGAGCATTCTCACGCAACTCCAAATAATCACGGTTCTGACTATTCAACCATAAAAGCAAAGCCACTTCCGTAGGATTTCCTACACCTTTAGGCTTCTCACCTTCCGCCATTTCTTCCAGAAAAGCTGTGGAATTGGTACTGATTCCCTCTACTACCAATTTACTGATATCATCGCCGCCAACTTCCCCGCCATTTTTCAAACCATAGAAACTCGGTTCATAAACTTGCATCAGATTTTGAGTCAATGTACCTGTCTTATCCGTACAAATCACAGTGATGGCACCCATCGTCTCGCAAGCATGCATTTTCCGAACCAGATTGTTGGTAGAAAGCATACGGCGCATATTCAATGCCAGACTCAATGTCACACTCATCGGCAACCCTTCGGGCACTGCAACCACAATCAGGGTTACTGCCATCATAAAGTATTGCAAGGTAGCTTTCAATGCCGGAAGCCAGTCTGCAAAAGTATGGAAAGTAGAGAAAGGATATACCAGTATTACATCTTTAATAAAGAAAATGGCAAATGCCAATCCGGCTACCGAGAAACCAATCTTACCAATCAGATTGGCAAGTTTGGTAAGCTGTATGTTCAGCGGAGTAGGCTCCGTACTCTGTTCCGTACTCTGTCGGGCTACCTTTCCGATTTCCGTATCATCCCCCACACTGAGCACCCGCATTGTCCCATGACCATCTACAACCGTAGTACCACGCAATACACGATTGGAAGCATATGTAGCTTCTTCATCAAAATCAGCTTCTACAGTCGTCTTACTAACTACAGGTTCACCAGTCAGATTAGATTCATTGATTTGCAAAGAAATAGCTTCCAGCAGTTCACCGTCAGCAGGAATTTCTTCTCCTGTTTCCAGAACGATAATATCTCCTACTACCACATCTTTCCGGGGAATCTCCTGCACGCGACCATTACGGATAACTTTCACCAAAGTTTCCTCATTGACCGCATTCAGCAAATCAAATTTTTTATTAGCATCATATTCAAAGAAGAAGCCGATTCCGGTAGCCAGCAATATGGCGGCAATAATACCGATTGTTTCGGCATATTCATTCTCTACGATTGAGATGATCAAAGAAAATAGTGCAGCAACTAAAAGCACCCTGACAACAGGGTCTTCAAACTTTTCAAGATATAACTTCCATAGGGAGGGACGCTTGGGAGGCGTTAACAGATTGACTCCGTACTTCTCGCGGCTTTTTCTTACTTCGTCGTCAGTAAGTCCGCCATGATAAAAATCATCCTTCATTGCAGTCATGCAAATTGTTAGCTTTAATTAAGAGCCACAAAAGTACAATATTAATTTGGGATACCGAATGTTATTAAATCTTTTTATAGGTTAGTCTTACCATCAATCTCTGTGCCCTGTTCCTTAATCTGACGACCATTGATCGGAAGTATAAACCAGAATGTAGATCCCTTACCATATTCAGATTCCACACCAATCTTCCCCCCCAGTTTACGGATAATCATTTCACAAATAGCCAATCCCAGACCAGTACCTTTTTTATTCTGTTCCACCCGAACAAAGCGTTCAAAAATATGATTAACCTTGTCTTCCGGAATACCGCTACCGGTATCTTTCACATAGAAATAAAGACCTTCAGCACAACGGTTATAGCCAAAAGTAATGCTACCCTCATCTGTAAACTTCACAGCATTGGTCATGAAATTGGAAACGACCTGTTGCAAACGGTTTCTGTCTGTATACATAATACATTCATCCGCAGGAGTTTCTCTGATAATCTGGATAACAGCAGCTTTATCTTCCAGTCTCATACGGAACAATTGTTCTATATCAAGCATCAGTTGCTTGACGTCCACCTCAGAGAACGTAAACTCCAATGTACCTGCTTCTATTTTTGAAAGGTCAAGAATATCAGCAATCAATTGCTGCAATAACTCATTATTAGAATGCACTATTTCCAGAAACTGTGTTTTTTCCTCTTCCGTACCGGCAGAAGCCAGCAATTCGGAAAAGCCGACGATAGCATTCAGTGGCGTACGTATCTCATGGCTCATATTAGCAAGAAAAGCAGATTTGGAACGATCTGCATTCTCCGCTTTTTCACGGGCTTTATGCAATTCCACTTCTGCTTTCTTCAAGCGTGTAATATCATGTACAGTAATTACCATGCCTTCCTTATCATCTATCTCCATATATTCGCCGGAAACATACGTATCACATTCAGATACCTCTCCTCGCCTATCCCGTATATCGAGTGTAGCCTCCAAGTCTGTAAAACTACTTTTTGCACGATAAGTCTCTTCTATCTTTCTCCGGATAGGGCAACTGCCGCAAAGTTCATGCGTTCCGCATCCTCCTTCGGCGGACAATGCGTTATTACAACGCAGCAAATCTCCTACACGGGGTAATCTACCTTCCGGCTTACGGGCTTTGGTGATATCATAATAGTTTGTCCGGGTAACAACAAAATCCCTGTTTATCAAAAGAATAAAAGCATGAACATTTTGCATAATGGAACGAAACAGTTCTTCTGAGCTGCGCAATGCTTTTCTGGCGTTTCCTGCTTTAAGCAGCAGACGTCTACTTCTACCGAGTTCAAACACATACAATAGCAATACTCCCACAAGTACCGCCATACCGATCAGAATTAGTATCGTCATAAAGAGTTCATTTACAATAAAAACGAAACAAATATATCTCTTTCAAATCAAAACCGGAAACAAAAGAGCGGTATTTATTGTTATTTATAAAGAAAACCTAAAAAATAGTTTTATGGACAAGTACATTTGCACAGTTTGTGACTACGTTTACGATCCCGAAATGGGCGATCCGGAAAACGGCATTGAGCCGGGAACATCGTTTGAAGACCTTCCTGAAGATTGGGTTTGCCCGCTATGTGGAGTCGGAAAAGAAGAATTTGAGAAAGCGTCTTAAGACGCTTTCTTTTCTTTTACATCACTACTTGCTTCTACTACATTTACCACATAATCGCCCAGCTTTTCGCACTCTGCGATAATATCCATATAGTAAACGCCCATCTGATAATCATATTCTTTATTATTTACATCCAGAATATTCTGATTCTTCAGCTGATTGCGATAGTTATTAATTTCATTCTCAATATTGAATGACTTATTCACGTCAATACTTTGGTGGTCGGAGCGTTCCACAACGACAATCATTTGTGCCAACGCATCATCCGTCAGTTTCATCATAAAGTGAATATGATCATATTGCTTTTCTGTGAAGTCCTGATTGGTCTGACGTTTACGATTGATAGTACGAGCAAGATTATAGCAACTATCACCAATACTTTCAATTTCCGTGACCTCACGAAGCATGGCACGAATCTGCAGCTTACTTTCTGAACTCAAACGTCCGTCGGACACTTGGTTCAAATAATTGGCTATCTCCAATTCCATATTATCGCTGATATTCTCATATTTCTCGATACGGCTGAACAGCTTATTATAATCATCATCCTTATCCGTATGCAACAGGTCCTGTACCATATTGAACATACGATGAGTACGCTCTGCAAACAGATGAATTTCTTTACGCGCCTGCAATATGGAAAGCTCCGCTGTAGAAAGCATACCACCGGAAATAAAGCGAAGACGATATTCCTCGTCGGCTTCTTTCTGCGGAATAATGGCGCAAACCGTACGTTCTATCAATTTCACAAACCAGATCAACAACAATACATTGCAGATGTTGAAGCAAGTGTGAAATGCTGATAACTTAAATGAAACGGCTACAGCAGGATCTTTCGTTCCCATCACGTTTTCCACAAACCACGATACACCACTCGTGAACGGTGTAAAGAGACAGAGTACCCAGATCACACCGAAGACATTGAATACCAGGTGAGCCAATGCAGCCCTCCTCGCCTGCGTATTACCGGTTAAAGCAGCAAGATTGGCAGTAATAGTAGTACCGATATTCTCGCCCAATACTAATGCCGCCCCCAATTCAAAGCTTATCCATCCATTGGCACACATGATAAGCGTAATAGCCATCGTCGCTGCCGATGCCTGCACAACCATAGTCAAAATAGTACCAATAAACACAAACAACAGAATAGAAATATATCCCATATCGGTATAACTCTGTACAAAAGCCAGCATTTCCGGATTTGCTTTCAAATCCGGTGCATTGGATTGTAACATAGAAAGTCCCATAAAAAGGAAAGAGAAACCGAAAATAAATTCACCGATAGACTTACGATGACTTTTTTGAGAGAAGAGAAGAGGGATGCCAAAGGCAAGTAGAGGAAGTGCGAAAGCGGCTATATCAACTTTGAAGCCTAATGCCGAGATAATCCATGCTGTAACGGTAGTACCGATATTAGCTCCCATTATTACACCAATGGATTGGGATAAAGTGAGTAGTCCGGCGTTTACAAAACTCACCACCATAACGGTAGTTGCAGAAGAAGATTGAATCAGTGCTGTGATCAGCACACCCGTCAGCACCCCGGTTACCCGGTTGGTAGTCATTGCCGTTAGAATTTTCCGGAGCCTGTCGCCGGCAAACTTTTGAAGTCCTTCACTCATTATCTTCATTCCGTACAAGAATAATGCCAGTGAGCCAAGCAGCTTTAAAAAATCATAAAAAGAATATTCCATCTTTAATTAATTAGAAGGTTTTATGCCACATCTGTTATTATATCTATATTTAACGTATTAATCACCTAAAAAGGAGACGTCATGAAACACATGTTACAAATTTGTTGCAAAAATAATAATATTTCTAAAGAATTCCCCATCGGGAGTTCACTTTTGGATATTTATTACGGTTTTAATCTTAATTTTCCCTATCAGGTTGTCAGTGCGAAAGTTAATAACCGGTCCGAAGGATTGAATTTCCGGGTATATAATAATAAAGATGTAGAATTCCTCGATATACGCGACTCATCCGGCTTGCGGACATACGTACGCAGCCTTTGTTTCGTACTTTATAAAGCTGTCAGCGAACTGTTTCCCGATGGCAAACTTTTTGTGGAACACCCTGTCTCCAAAGGATATTTTTGCAATCTCCGCATCGGACGCCCAATTACCCTGGAAGATGTATCCGCCATTAAAAAGCGTATGCAGGAAATCATAGATGAAAATATCACATACCGCCGCACAGAATGTCATACCACCGAAGCAGTACGCATCTTCAATGAACGGGGAATGACGGACAAAGTGAAACTACTGGAAACCTCAGGTTCTATCTATACCTATTATTATTCGTTAGGCGACACCATCGACTATTATTATGGTAACCTGTTACCCAGTACCGGTTTTATCTGGCTGTTCGATATCGTAAAATACTACGATGGCTTGTTACTGCGCATACCCAACAAAGCAAATCCCAATGTTTTGGAAGAAGTTGTCAAGCAAGAAAAAATGCTCGATGTCTTCAAAGAACATCTCCGTTGGAACTACATCATGGGATTGGGCAATGTAGGAGACTTCAATCTTGCCTGTGAACAGGGGCATGCCACCGACCTGATCAACGTAGCCGAAGCACTGCAAGAAAAAAAGATAGCCCAAATTGCCGATGATATTTATCACCGTGGTGAAAATGGCAATCGTGTGAAACTGGTACTTATCTCCGGTCCCTCTTCTTCGGGTAAGACCACTTTCAGCAAACGTCTTTCCGTACAGCTTATGACGAACGGACTTCGCCCATATCCTATAGCCTTGGATAATTACTTTGTGAACCGGGAAGATACCCCAAGAGATGCGAATGGCGATTATGATTACGAATCACTTTACGCACTCGATCTCAAAAAGTTTGAGGAAGACCTGAAAGCTCTGTTAAGAGGTGAAGAAATAGACTTGCCGAGTTTCAACTTCACCACCGGGCAGCGTGAATATAAAGGTGACAAGTTACGGATAGACGAGCATACCATCCTTATTCTGGAAGGTATTCATGCACTGAATCCTGAACTCACCCCGCAAATACCGGCAGAGAATAAATACAAAATCTATGTGTCCGCCCTGACTACTATTTCCCTGGACGACCATAACTGGATTCCCACTACGGACAACCGTTTGTTGCGCCGTATTATCCGAGACTTCAACTACCGCGGCTACTCGGCACGGGAAACCATTTCCCGCTGGCCCAGTGTACGAGCCGGAGAAGACAAATGGATATTCCCTTATCAGGAAAATGCTGATGTGATGTTCAACTCCGCACTGTTGTTTGAATTTGCCGTACTGCGCTGCCATGCCGAACCCATATTGACCAGTGTGCCTCGCAACTGCCCTGAGTATGCCGAAGCGTACCGTTTGTTGAAGTTCATCAAATATTTTACACCCATACAAGACAAAGAAATACCGTTTACCTCATTATTACGTGAATTTTTAGGCGGAAGTAGTTTCAAATACTAAAAGATTATTTTACTTTTGCTTGCAAATTCATATAAATAGTTATGCTCATGAAACAATTTGCTTTCATTCTATCTCTCGTATTGTGTTTAAGCACAGTGACTTTCGCGCAAAGCACCAGCCGCGCCGATGAGCTAATGCAACAGGCACAAACTAACCTGAAACAAAAAGAATATATTAAAGCCCGTTACCTTTTCCTGCAAGCTTACAATGCTTTCTCCTCGCAAGAAAAGTATGACAAAGCTGTAGAGTGCGGTGTTAACGCCAGTGCCCTCTATCATCGGGAAAACTATTATAAGGAAGCTTTCGAGCTGTTGCGCGGTGCGGAACTATTGGTTACAGGAGGCGAACAGAAAAGTGGCAAGGCTATGCCGGATCTGCGCTTCCGTATCAATAAGGAGCGCCTGCAAATGTACATCAACCTTAAGAACCCTGCCCGAGCCAAAGAGCAACTGACCAAGCTGGAAGAAACTGCTAAAGCAGCCAAAAATGACTCTCTCAATAATGATTTGCTCTATACCCAGGCCAATTATTATTATACTTTCGGCATGAATTCGCAAGGAGATGCCTATATCAACCGCCTGATCGGTCAATATAAGGAACAGAAAAACTACGCTAAAGTAGACGAGTCTTATAAGACATTGATCGACATTGCCCGCAAAGCAAATAATGCCGGACTGGTGGCCCGCACTTACGACAAGTACATTCTTTGGACGGATTCTGTAAAAGCACTTACCGCCCAGGATGAACTGAATGTTCTGAAACGGAAGTATGACGAGAGCCTGCAAACTATCGAAGAGAAAGACAGCTCTCTCTCCGCCAAGCAGTACATCATCATTGGTCTTTGCATCCTCGCCGGACTCCTTGCTGCTGTATTAGTACTGGCCGGCATCGTATTGCTGCGTTTCGTTCTCCTTACCCGGAAGCAAAAGAAAGCCATCCAGATTGCGAACGAGCACAATGAACTGAAAACCCAGTTTATCCAGAATATCTCAGCACAAATGGAGCCAACCCTGAATACTCTGGATGGAACGCAACCGGGCGTTCGTGCCCTGAAGGGTTTTGCAGAACACATTCAAGAGCTGTCTGACTTGGAAAATACCTTATCAGAGGCTTACGAAATGCGTGAAATCAACATCAATACTTTCTGCGAAAGTGTTATGGATAAGATTAAAAGCGGCTTGAAACCAGACATAACTACTGCCGTCAATGCACCGAAGCTCAGTGTAAAAACGAATCCGGAACAACTTGAACGCATTCTTCTCCACTTGCTGAACAATGCCGCCGAGTTTACTCCCGAAGGTGGTAAAATCTGGTTGGACTTCAAAAAACGTGGAGCACACACTCATCAGTTCATCATAAGCGACACAGGAACCGGCATTGCCGAAGAAGAACAGGCAGACCTCTTCAAGCCTTTCACCAAAGTGAAAGACCTTACAGAAGGTGACGGTTTAGGACTACCTATCTGTTCTCTAATTGCTACTAAAATGAATGGTAGCCTGACGCTGGACAGCAGTTATACCAAGGGGTGCCGTTTTGTATTGGAACTACATACCTGATAAAAAATACACCTAAAATTAATAAGCCCCTATTTCTGATTTATTTTCAGGAATAGGGGTTGTTTATTTTCCACACCTACATTACATTGTTTTATCACCAGAAACGGGTACTTTTGCAGGCTGCAACAACAAATGATAAATCAATGAAAACCACTGTCTTAGCTATGTTATTACTTGCATCTTGTATATTAGCGGCTTGTACTCGTTCCAGCCCGAACATCCAACTTGTACAAGCCGATTCTCTCATACAAAAGTTCCCTGACAGCGCCTTACATTTCTTACAGGGTATTCAACCAAAGGGATTACACTTAGCAGCCGACCGCGCATATTATGCACTATTATTGACACAAGTCAAAGACAAGAATTTCATCCATCAAACTGAGGATTCTCTAATACGTATTGCAGTGCAATATTATGATTCCACTAAAAATACAGCCATGCAGGCAAGGGCACATTATTATTTAGGATGCATTTGGAGAAACAAAGACGATCATCCAGAAGCTCTAAAAGAATTCTTTAAAGCCATAACCTATTCAAAAAGAATCTTTGAAAATAGTTTAACAGGGCATATATACAACAATATAGCCTATTTATACTATTTACAAAGATTAAATGAACAAGCCGATTCAATCTATCAAATAACAGAAAAATTAGCAATATTGGAGAAAGACTCTATCCTTTGGGCTGATGCACTATCCCAACGAGGGATGATAAACATAAGAAAAGGAAGAGAATGCTATCAAAAAGCAGAAGAAAAAATACTCCATGCTTTCAATATTTCATGTAACATGAATCAAAGAAGTATGATAGCCAAAACAGCTTATTCATTAAGTCTATTATACGGACGTATGAACATGGGGGAAAAAGCTGTTGAATTCGCAAAACTCAATATCAACAATCAAGATAATTCAAATGCACTGGACAGGGCCTATCTGGTTTTGGGTGACGCTTATTACAAAATATCTCAATATGATTCCGCCTCAATTTACTTAAATAAAAGCCTTCATAGCGAAGACCACTATACCAAAGCAGGTGCCTATATGCGTTTAGCTGATATTGCCAAAAAGCAGGGATTATTGGAAAAGGCACTTGAGATGGAAAGAAAATACTCTTCTTATCTGGATAGCGCCCAACAAAAGCAACAGAGTGCTGAAATCGTTACAGCTGAGAAAAATATACTAATACAGCGCAAACAATCAGAATTCAAAGCAAACTTAGATCAAGTTTATTATTATATAGCCATAGGAATAGTGATTTTCTTGACACTATTTCTCGCATTATGGAAAAGACACAAAAAAGAAGTAATCAACTTCAAACGAAAAGAAATAGAAATAAACAAGCAGACAGAAGAACTGCTTCAACAGAAAAATGAGCAAATCAACTTTCTACAAAAAGAGATCGCCCTACATAACTACAGCCAAACAGAAAAACAAATCCTAGAAGAAGAACTATACACTTTAAAAACAGAACGTCAAGCATTACTTAAAGAATCCTATGAACACTCTGAAGTATATGTAAAAATGAAACGAATCATCCAATCATATAAGAAAACAGATAAATCGAGCGAGTATTTCGATGAAGAAGATTGGAGGCAGCTAATTGCAGAAACTGATATACGCTGGAATAACATAACTATCCGTCTTGCTACAAAATATCCCCTGTCGCAAGATGAAATACACCTTTGCTGTCTATATCTGACAGACATACCTACCAGCCATTTCAGATATATTATGGAATGTAGCAGAGATGCCATATATAAAAAGACTAAGAAAATATTAGAACAGAAAATGAAATACACCGATAAATCAATGTCACTTCGTGATATTCTGGAGAAACTTCTATAAAAATAAGAGCAAATTCCAGATTATAGAACCTTTTCCCTACATTTCTACACTTTTTATACACTCTCATTGGATAATTTCTCTCTAAATTTGCCGCCGTCGTAACAAATTAAAAGTATATCTTATGAAAAAGTTATTATTTGCATTTTTTGTATTAACTGTAGTATTGGGCAGTATTTCATTGCAAGCCCAGGATCGTTTTTCATTTGCCGATGATGATGAAAGGGAGATTCCCTTAGACCCGGTAGGATCTAAAGAAGGTGGTCCTATAGCTCGGAGCATCATCATCCAGCCCGCCAGTGCCTATGTCGATAGTGATATAGTCACTGTAGTTTTCAACAAGGATTTGCCTTCTGCAAGTATTACCATTACAAATGTTTCTACAGGAGCAGTCGTTTATTCTGAGACTTATTCCATGCCTACACTTATCACAATCAATGTAAGTGCAGAAAATTCCGGAAAATATCAGATAGAGATTGTATCAGATGAAATTCGCTTAAGCGGATACTTTACTCTTTAACAAAGAACCTAACCTAAACTTTAACTATAAATTCAGACTATGCTGGGAGATGATTATGCCACCAGTGAAGTAGTCCATCACTTTTTACGGTCATTGACCGTAAAAGTGAGCAGGACTACTATATGCCGTCTGCTCGACAATCCGTTGGGCAACACCATGCAAGGTATCAGTGACGCTTTAGATGCACTTCATGTAAAGAACGTAGTTTACCAACTTCAACCCCAATATCTGGAGAAGCTGCACGGCCCGTTCATTACCCAATTAGAAACAAGCCATTCTACATTCTGTCTTGTTGAAAAGATAGAACAGGATCGGCTCATTATCACTACTTCCGAAGTCAGCCACATGCCCATAAGTAGAAAATTATTTATTCACCAATGGACAGGAATTGTCCTGTTAGGTGAAATCACTCGGGAAACCATCTGTGAATCTCATTGCCTGATCGGAAATATTAACTATATGTGTCGGCAGCACAGAATACTAATTGCCGGGATCATATCTGTCCTCTTAGTTTTCTCTTCAATCTGGAGCAGAAATTATCCCCCCGGATTACCACTCTATCTCTCTGCATTAACTTGCGGTATTATCATTTCTACTATAATCCTATACAAAGAAATGGTAGACCATCATTTTCTACACCGTTTCTGCCATATAGGTAAAGTTATAGATTGCAATGAAGTGCTCAAATCCAAAGGTGCAAGTATTGCAGGAATAGGAATTGGAGAGCTATCGTGGATGTATTTCACCACGATGTTCTTCTTCACAGCCGTCTGTCCCGAAGAGTTTCATCTTTTGGCTGCCCTGTCTGTTTTCATAGCAATTGCATTTACGCTATACTCTATTATATATCAGATATTCTTTATTCATAAAGCCTGTCTATTTTGTATGCTCACCACCTTCTCGGTCTGGCTGACAGCAGCATCGCTTTATATCATACGGAATAACTTTGAATGGAGATTTTCCATCCGGATTCTCTTTTCTATGATTGCAGTCAGCGTTATCTGCCTGATATTCTGGATACAGGCAAAAGCACTTGTTTCTTCAGACAAGGAGAAGCGTTTCATGAAGGTCAAATTATCCGGTCTACTCAATCCAATCACTTTCCAGAAGCTACTGGCGTTAAAGCCTAAAGTCAGAACGATGATCCATCCTGATATAGCTTTACACAATTCTGCCGATCATACAAAAGACAGACTGATGGTAGTTGTGAATCCCAACTGCAAGGCATGCGCCAAAGTTCACCACCACATTCGGGAGATCTCAGCGGATATATCCATCTCATTAGTCATATACACCAATGATCGTCTGGGAGCACATATTGCACAGACAATTCTCTCCGCCTATCTCTCCGAAGGTTGGGAAAAGGCTACTTATTTACTGGAGGAATGGTTTGAGATTCAGGAAATACCGGGTGTAGAGAAATACTACATCAATGACGTTGCACAGCTACTTTGGAGACAGCAACAAGAATATTGTGAGCGAAATAATATCAGTCATACACCAGCGGTTATTGTCAACGGACACTATATGCCAAGCGTTTATCAATTGGCCGAATTGAAGTATTTATTAGTATCCTCGGATAACAGATAAGAAGCAAATAGAAGCTTTATAAAGAAAGTATTCTCCCTTTATAGAGAATCTTTTCTCAATACGGTGAGAGTTTCTTCTCAATACGATGAGAATAAACTCTTAATTATGTGAGAAAAGATTCTCAACGTGTTGAGAAAGATAAGAAGAAAGAGAACTCAAAAAACATACAGTTGCCTTGGTAATATTTCTCAAAAGAGATACCTTTGTATACTACTAACCAAATACTCATCAAAATGAAGCAGGGCATTTATGTTACAATATGGCTAATAAGTTTTCTTTTACTAAACTCATGTACACGACAGCACAATCACAATATACTGTTAGTACAAGCAGATTCGTTAATGGAAGAATATCCAGACAGTGCATTGCATATTCTGGAAAGCATAGAATCTCAACAACTGACAGTACACGCGGATCGCGCTTACTATGCTCTGCTACTGACACAAGCCAGAGACAAAAACTACATTGTACAAACGGATGATTCACTGATACGGACGGCTGTGCAGTATTATGATTCTATTGGAGATGTACAGATGCAGGCGAAAGCGTATTACCATTGGGGAGGAGTTTTAAGGGATCAAAGGAACTATTCTCATGCACTAAACCTATATGTAAATGCAAGCTATTATGCTAAGAACAGTGAAAGGTCAAAACTATTATCATTAATATATAATAATATTGGCAACATTTACTATCAAGAAAACCATTATAACAATGCGGATTCCATATATCAGTTGATGCAGCAGCAAGCGACCTTGCAGAAAGACACAATCAACTTGGTTGAAGCCTTATCCAAACGCGGAAGTATAAATATAGAAAAAGGAAAAGCACATTACCAGCAAGCTGAATCCTTACTATTACAAGCCTCAGAACTAGCAAGACATTTTTCCAACAATATGTTGAAAGCTGACATTGCATCTTCTTTAAGTGCCCTGTACAGTCGAATGCAAAAAAATAAAGAGGCTATAAAATACGCTAAAGAAAATTTCACCCTCTTAACTGATACTGTATTATATGCCAAAGGTTATCTTTTATTAGGAGACGTCTACTACAAAGCTCGGCTATATGATTCTGCTCATCTCTATTTCAATAAAGCCTTGCATACCCAAGAATACATCACCAAAGCCAACGCTTATATGCGCCTTGCCGATATTGCCAAGAAATTAAATAAATTAGAAGAATCACTAGAGCTCGAGAGACTTTATTCAGCATATCGAGATAGCGCGCACAATCAATTTCTCTCTATATCGCCAACAAATATATTTTATTCTCCCACTCCACCCAAATCTAAATCTGATTCTCCCTTGAAAAGATGGGTATCATATATCAGCATATGCATACTTATAACGGGGTGCTATCTACTTATAAAACGATATAAAAAAGTATCATCAGATAGAGAGAAATATAGCATAAAGCCTATAGAAATAGATATCGAAAAAGTTAAAGGTCAATTGCAAGAAACGACTTTCTATGGGAAAGCCAAAAGCATATTGAATCATCAAGATGAGATAAGTCCTAAATCAACAGAAAAACCAGAATTAACAAACGATGACCAGAAGTTGTTAATAAAGGAAATCAATTGTTTGATTCCTGAATATACTTCACACTTGAGAAAGAACTTCCCGGCACTGAATGATAAAGACATTTTCTTTTGTTGCATTCACTTGTCAGATTTTTCGATACAGGAACTTGGAATCATTTTGAACAGAACCCCTAATAGCATATATAAAAGACGAAGTGGTATTCTTGAAAAGAAAATGAAACTCAATAAAAATGATAATTTCGTCAAAGCTATCACTTCTATTTGAAAAAGATATCTCATATTACACAGAAACTACACTCGACAAGGCAAAACTACACAAAAACTACACACATTTAGGGTTGTTTTTATAAAAAACAATCTCTTAATTTGCACATATCACATAATAATAAAAAATAATTTTATGAAAACACTTTTGATCATATTAAGTACTGTATTTATTAGTATTTGTTCCATTCAGGCACAAGAAAATGGAAGTATGATAGAATATAACAATACAGAAAGAGAAATTCCATTAAAGGATTTCAAACCGGACAAACCTATAAGTAGAAGTATTATTCCGCAAGTTGCACACGCCTATTTATATAATAAAGTAATATCCATATCTTTTGAAGAAGTAATGCAGATAGTCACCATAAAAATTACCATAGAATCTATTGGTGAAACTGTTTATTCACAAGAATATATAAATCCGACAGTAGTCTCTATTGACTTAAATATGCAAGATTCAGATACATACCATATCGAAATTATTTCAGATGAGACCTATTTAAAAGGTGAATTTATACTTTAAGTATTAAAAGAGAAACATTATGTTGGAAGTTGATAACGCCGGTAAAGTACTCTACCACTATTTACATGCATTACACGTAAAAGTGAGTAAAACGACCGTATACCGTTTGCTCGACACACCGTTAGGCAACAGTATGCGGGGCATCAGCGATGCACTGGACTCACTCCACATCAACAATGCGGCATATCAACTTCCCAAAGAATATCTGGATGAATTGGAAGCTCCATGTATTGTTGTCATAAATGATAACGATTCCCCCTTTTGTCTGATTGAAAAAATAGAAGAAACGCATATCACCCTATCCCACAGCCAACGCCTGAGAGTAAGCAAACAGCAGTTCTTACAGAAATGGACAGGCAGTGTATTAGTGGGAGAAGTAACGGAAAGTACCATTCAGGAGAAGAACTGCAAGCTGAAAGATATAGCGATGTGGATTCAACAACACCAACTATTGTTAGCCGGTATCATTGCCATTCTATTGATATTATACAGCACAAAGCGTAATTACTCAACAGGAATATCACCCTATTTGCTTACATTATGCATAGGGGTCCTTGTATCTTCCGCAATACTATATAAAGAAACTGTCAACAGTAGGTTCTTGCATCGTTTCTGTCATATTGGCAAAATGATTGATTGCAATGAAGTTCTACATTCCAAAGGTTCTCATATCATAGGAATGGGGTTGGGAGAACTATCGCTACTCTACTTCAGTGTTTTATTGTTATTCGCCCTTATCTGTCCGTATGAATTTTACGGCATTAGCGTAACATGCAATATTATCGCAATAGGATTTACATTCTATTCTGTAATCTATCAGCTATTCATTATTCGCAAAGGATGTATGCTCTGCATGCTTATTAATCTGACTGTATGGAGCAGTTGCGTAACACTTTATATTCTACAAGGACAATTCAATAGGGAATTTTCACTCTCTGCCATGCTCTCTTTTATAGCAATCGCCTGTATTTGTTTAGCCGGGTGGTTACAAATCAGAGCCCTATTAAAGGTAAAAGAAGAAAGGAAGCAGTTAAAAGTACAATTTTCAAAACTATTGAATCCTGATAGCTTTCAGAAGCTATTGTTTGCAGAAACTCAGATTGAAGCAATGGTCAATAAAGAAATAGCATTGCATAACCAGATTTTGAGCACAACACAGTTGATGATTGTAACGAATCCCAACTGCAAGAATTGCGCCAGAATGCATTCGCACATCAAAGAAATTGCCTCCAATGTTTCTATATCATTAGTACTCCTAACTTTTCCTAAAGACGGGATTGGAGAGAAAGTAGCCAAAACTATTATCGCAACTTACCGTACAGACGGATGGGAGCAAGCAATAACAGCATTGGAAGAATGGTACAAAAACCATAATATAAAAGAAGTTGACAAATATGCTATCACTGTAGAAGAACAAAGGATATGGAAACAACAGCAAATCTATTGTTCGCAACAACATATCAGTCAAACGCCTTCTATAATTATTGACGGATATTACGTACCGGAATTCTATCAATTAAAAGAGTTGAAATATGTATTGACATAAAGATATTGTTTTGCAAAACAGAAGTCAATAGGGTGATACTTAAAGCTTCCCACAATTAATTTTGTTTCCTTACATTAAATTCTAAAAGATATGAAAACTTTAAAGAATTTTGAAGCGTTCAAATTGAACAAGGTTCAAATGAATGCTATTGCCGGCGGTGCACATTGCCACATCACAATTATTAACGAAGATGGGAGTGCGACCTATATTAATGCACCCTATCCAAGTACAATGAGTAAAGATCAGGCTTACCAAGAAATGCACAATAAATATGACGACATGTGGGGAGCAGGAAATGTTATCATAAACTGCTAATATGCATCGCAGCTATTCAGGGAGTTTCTGATTTTGTGCTATTTGTAGGAACAAATATATATAACAAATCAGAAACTCCCTGAATAGTTGCGATGCATTCCGGACTTTAGTATTTAGATACTACCAACATCATCTGTTCTAATCGGGAAATAGGTAATATCTTCCGATTAGAACAGACAAAAAAACAATTTAACTATGAAACATATATTATTTGAAATACTACTACTTGCAGGAATCAGTTGTTCTCTTCTCCCTCAACTACCCAAAGGGAAAAATATACAGATAACAATGGAATTGGCCCCCTCAATCACCTCGCAGGAGCAATGGGTATACATACACCATTATATTGACAATGAACATTTGATAGCAGATTCTGCTTTTATCCAAAAAGGTCAGAAAAAAGTTGTTCTTTATGCCTATACTGATGAAGAAGAAAATTTTAGTATTCTATTCTCAAAAAAAGGTCCCATAGATATGTATTTAACACTATCCCCTAACAGTTATGTAGAAACGAATATTTCCGAAAATGATGGAATGAGAGCTATTAAAAAAGTAAAAGGTTCTATTTCTACCAATGAATATATTGAAAATTCAATCAATTCTTCCCGTTTAAATGCAAAAAAAAGAGACTTATACGCCCAGCTATCTATGCCAGGATTATCAGATACAGATAATAAAAGAATAACAACCCAAATAAACAAAGTAGATGCCCAATTGGATTCTATAAAAATGAATGTGATTCAATATTCATACTCTCCCCGCAACGTAGAGCAAACTTTAAGATATTTCGAAAAAAAGGTTAGTAGAGACTCACTTATCACATTATGCAATATAGCGACAAAGAAGTTTCCAGACGACACTGGGATTAAGCGTATTCTCCGCCCTGTGAGAATCCCGCCCGAAACAGAAGAAAGCAAGAGAGTTGATGCGCACATTCAGAGCATAATAAATGCGAGGATAAAAGAAGATATAAAATTAAAACAATCCTCAAAACAAGTAGAAGCCACCAAAGACATCACCGAAATTAATTTACTATCCAACAATGGAGAGAAAGTTTCTATTTGTCAATTAACCGGGAAATATATCCTTATAGATTTTTGGGCAAGCTGGTGTATTCCATGCTTGGAAGGAATGCCCTATATCAGGCAAGCCCAAAAAGGTTTCGGAGAAAAACTGACTGTATGCTTGATTTCAATTGATAAAAAACATGAAGATTGGAAGAAGGCCATCACAAACAACAATCTAAATGAATTTATAAATTTGATAGCTACTGACTCTGAAGGGAATATGGATACAAAGGTAGAAGGTTTAAATATAAGAGCCATTCCATATAATTATTTATTAGATGAAAATCATAAAGTTATAGCAACCAATCTGCACCAAAAAGAATTATTAGAAAAATTGGATGAATTAATCAAGAAAAAAGAGTGAAACTCTTCTCTCCTTATGGAACATAAGTGTATTTGATATGCTGAAGCACCCAAATTACTGAGACAACTAAACATACAAACAATTCCTGCAAACTTCTTGCTGGATAAGGAAAAACGCATCGTTGCCAAAGATCTGCGAGGAGAACAGCTCATACAAACATTGGATAGCCTTATGAAACAATGAAAACACTCCCCCACTACACCCAGCATGACGCCATGGACTGCGGCCCCACCTGCCTCCGCATGGTAGCCGCTTTCTATGGTAAGCATTATTCGTTGGAAGGGTTAAGGGAAAAGTCATTCATCACCCGTGAAGGGGTATCCATGCTTGGTATCAGCGAAGCGGCAGAAAAGATTGGTTTTCGCAGCATTTGCGTACAAGTGGGTTATGAAAAGCTACAGGAAGCTCCTTTACCCTGCATCATACATTGGAACCAGCAGCACTTTGTCGTAGTATATAAGCTCAACGACAAGCATGTTTGGGTGGCCGACCCCGGTGCAGGAAAGCTAAAATACACCAAAGAAGAATTTTGTAATTGCTGGCTGAGTTCCCGAAAGAACGAAGAAGACACAGGTGTGGCGTTGTTGCTGGAGCCCACACCCGAATTTTATACAATAGAGGACGAGGGAGACGAAGTGAATCGCAAAGGCTTTAGCTTCCTCTACTCCTATCTCCGCCCGTACCGGGGGTTGGTGGGGCAACTGCTTTTAGGTCTGCTACTGGGCAGTATGATACAGCTCATGTTACCCTTCCTCACACAATCGGTAGTAGACTTCGGCATCAACAACCAGAATCTCGGTTTTATCTATCTGGTGCTGATTGCCCAGTTGATGCTGTCTTTCAGCAGCAGTGCCGTAGATTTCATACGGGGCTGGATATTGCTACATCTGGGCACACGCATCAACATCGCCCTCATATCAGACTTCCTTATCAAGCTAATGAAGATGCCTATCAGCTACTTCGACAGCAAAATGACAGGAGACATCCTGCAACGCATCAACGACCACAAGCGCATACAGGATTTCCTGACGGGAAGTAGCCTTAGCGTTATCTTTTCCGTATTCAATATTATCATCTTCGGCATTGTACTGCTGGTGTACAGTGGCATGATATTCCTTATCTTCATGGGCGGAAGTGCCCTATACGTGGCATACGTCTGGCTATTCATGAAGAAGCGCGCCGAACTGGATCACAAGCGTTTTGCCCAGCAGAGTGCCAATCAAAGTACGGTAGTGCAACTGGTGAACGGTATGCAGGAAATAAAACTCAGTGCCTGCGAACAACAGAAACGTTGGGAATGGGAGCGAATACAAGCAAAGCTATTCAAAGTAAACATCAAAAGCCTTGCCCTACGACAGTATCAGGATTCGGGAGCGGTGCTGATTAATCAAAGCAAGAACTTGCTGATTACCGCACTCGTAGCGAGCTTGGTAGTGAAAGGGGAAATGACACTGGGTATGATGCTGTCCGTGCAATACATCATCGGACAGTTGAACAGTCCGGTAAATGAGCTCATCGCTTTTGCCCGCGATATGCAGGACGCACGGCTCAGCATGGACCGCCTCAGCGAAGTGCGCGACAAACCGGATGAGGAAGACCCCACCCGTGAATTGCTGCGGGAAATACCGGAAGGGAAAGAAATAAGACTCCAAAACCTTAACTTCAAATATGATCCGCTAAGCGAATACCCGACGCTGGACGACATCAACCTAGTGATTCCGCCGGGCATGCAAACGGCCATCGTGGGTATGAGCGGAAGCGGAAAGACAACACTCGTTAAACTACTGTTAGGATTCTACCCGCCCGCAAGCGGCGATATCTTCATCGGGGATACTCCACTGGGAAGTTACAGTATTCGCGAGTGGCGCAAGCGGTGCGGCGTAGTAATGCAGGATGGTTTCATCTTCTCCGACAGTATTGCCGGTAACATTGCACCCGGAGTAGAGCATATCGACAAGAAACGTCTGCGCCATGCTGCTGAAGTGGCAAATATACACGATTTCATAGAAGAATTGCCTTTAGCATACAATACTAAGATAGGACAGGAAGGGCACGGATTAAGTCAGGGACAGAAACAACGCATACTCATAGCCCGCGCCGTGTACAAAGACCCGGAATTCATCTTCTTCGACGAAGCAACCAATGCACTGGATGCCAACAACGAACGCACTATCATGAACAACCTGCAAACCTTCTTCAAAGGCAGGACATCCGTAGTGGTAGCCCACCGGTTGAGCACCGTAAGGAATGCGGAACAAATCATCGTCATAGAACAGGGCAGGATAGCAGAGACCGGAACGCATGAAGCGCTGATTGCTCTGGAAGGAAGATATTACAAGCTGGTGAAGAACCAATTGGAACTTTAATAAGTGGAGAGTTGAAAATGGAGAGTTGAGAGTTATGAAGAAACAAGAAGAAAAGGACATAGAATTGAGGTGTGAGGAGGTGCAGGAGATATTGACGCGACCGCCACACGCATTGATCAGGTGGGGAATAACCGTATTCTTCGGGGTATTGGCACTGCTCTTCATCGGCGGCTCTTTCTTCAAATACCCGGATATAGTAAGTGCCGGGATCACCATCACCACAGAGCATCCGCCCGTATGGATCGTGGCAAGAGGAAGTGGAAAAATTCAGGAGGTATATTGTAAAGACCGTGAAAACGTAAGGGTGGGAGATATCATAGCTGTACTGGAGAATCCTGCCATCACTGCCCATGTATTGGAACTGAAAGAAAGGATTACTTCTTTCATTCTGACGGATAGTTGTATCTGCCAAACCGTGTTTCCAGAGAAACCGGAACTCGGAAACATTCAGAATGCTTATGCCTCTTTCATCAAATGCTTGACAGATTATCGTAATTTTCTGTCGATAGACCTCCACGCCCAGAAAGAGCAGGCCGCCTGCAAAGAACTGCAAGAGTATCAGAAGTACATCCGGCATCTGAATAAACAAGCAGAACTTGATGAAGAACAGGTACAGATAGCTTCCGCTACCCATAGCCGGGAAAAGAAACTCTTCGACAAAGGATTAATATCGAAAGCTGATTATGAAGAAGCACAACAAACCTATCTGAATCGCAGGCAAGGGAGAGAGCAACTAATGACTTCACTTTCATCTGCCAGAATACAAGAGGCGCAATTACAACAGAATATTGTAGAAATCCGTATGGAACGTAATCGGGAAGCCAATACAATAAGCACTTCGTTAAAATCAGCCCTCAATGATTTACAGGTAAGCATCAGCGATTGGGAGTTGGGATATCTCTTTACCAGCCCTGCCAGTGGTATATTATCTTACAATAATATCTGGCAGAAGAACCAGAATGTCAATGCGGGAGATAAAGTGTTCTCTATTGTAGCCTCTACTCCCGGTGACATTATAGGAAAAATAAAATTACCCGTCAGCGGATCAGGCAAAGTATGCCCCGGACAAAGAGTGAATATCAGTGTGACAGGGTATCCATACATGGAATTCGGCTTCCTCACCGGAGAAGTGCTGTCTGTTTCACTATTAGCAAGCGAGGACAATATGTACACTGTCACGGTAAGTCTGCCACAAAATTTATGCACCTCATATGGCAAGCAGTTGGACTTTAAAGGAGAACTTTCCGGCACAGCAGAGGTCATGACAGACGAACGGAGCGTAACTGCACGTCTACTCAGTCCGCTCCGCTATCTGTGGGAAAAATATCTATAAAAAATCTTTTATTTCAACCAAGTCGCTCGTTTCCACAAGTATTCCAGCGGACCGTGTGCATGACGGCTCATCCACCAACGGCAGAAAGCAAGCTGCACGATGAAGAGCACTACTCCTACCAGGAAGCTGGCTGTTATACCCAACTGAGAGTGAAGTGCAAGACCCCAATTATAGAACAACAACGAACCGATAATACTCTGAGTAATATAATTTGTAAGACTCATCTTACCGTAAGGAGTAATCTTCATCAACCAGTCATGCAGGTTTGTCCGATAGAAAGCAAAGATAACACCCGACACCAATATCAGCATAAATGCAAATTTGGACAAGGAAGTTATGATTAGTAACAAAGGAGTAAGAATAGACTTACTAACGATGAAACCCGGCAACATATTACCCAATCCATATAGGGGGAAGAAAGCGATAAGAGCGCCACAAAGTACCTTATTCCAGAATTTCAGATTTTCCTTCAGGAAAAGTCCCCGACGTCCTATCAGCAAGCCGAACAGGAAAAGAGCGGCAGTCTGGAATACACGTCCGTGATCCCAAGCCCATGCAAGACTGGCAATCTGCCCTTCCCATAAATTCACACGCAGAGTTTCAAGGAAAGTGCCGTGACTCTGCACTTGAAAAGCAGCTCCCCAGTAACTACCTGTCGGAATAGAGGGAGTCACAAAAGAAGGATCTATGCAGGCACATATCACATAATAAAGTGGTAATGGTTGTATCAAAAGTACACATGCCAGAATAAACAACCATTTATCTTTCAGCCTGCAGGTAAGTGGCAAGATGAATCCGACTAACGAATAGAGCACCAATACTTCGGCCGTGAAAAAAGCTGCATTTATATTACCAAGAATGAACAATAAGATCAATCGCCAGCAAAAACGCAAACGAAAGTCATTGCCACGCATACGCTGGTTATTATCCTGGATGAAGAAACTAAAACCAAAAAGTAAAGCAAACACAGCGTAAGCCTTTCCTCCGAACATGAAAAAGAGTCCGTCCCAAATGGCTTTATCAGAAAAGTTAAGCCATGCACTTTGAGTACTTGTATCAGGAAATGAATAGAAATTAAAGTGTTCGATGGAGTGTAATACAATGATGCCCATAACGGCGAGTCCACGCAGCACGTCAGCTACGTCAATACGTGTGTGTGTTTCCAATTTCTGTACCATAATCAGTATAAATTCATTAGCAATCTGCTCTTTTTAATGTTAAAATCGCAAATATAGAATTTATTATCCACTTTTGGAGGCAAATTCCCAATTTCTTCCAGAATTGCCCGTCATCTTTGCAACAAAATCAACAATAATCAGAAACTCTAAAAAATAAGTAACTATGAAATTGAAAATGTATTTAGCCCTATTAGTTATGGGGATGTTAAGCCTACAAAGCTGCAGTGATGACGATGACGATCTCCCAAGTTCTAAAGTTCCCGAAGCTGTACGCACGGCATTCGATAGTAGTTTTTCTAACACCGCTAACCTGAGTTGGGAAACAAAAACTGTCTCGCAAGAGCAATATTACAAAGCTGAATTCAATAACAAGAGTGACAACGGATATAAAACAGAAGCTTGGTACAAGGCAGATGGTTCGTGGCATATGACGGAGACAGAAATGCCATATAGTGCCATTCCACAAGCAGTAAGGACCTCCTTTGAGAGCAGTGAATACGCCACTTGGCAAAAAGATAATGAAGTGGAACGCATTGAACGTGCAGGAACCGAAAAAGAGGTTATCTACATCATAGAAGTGGAATCTGCACAGGATATAGATATGGACTTACATTATTCAGCAGACGGAATTCTTATTAAAGCCGTAAATGATGACGGTAACGGCAATAATGAATCATTGCTGCCGGATGCTCCATCCAATATGGTTACTGCCGTAACAGAACTTATACAGAAGAATTATCCTAACGCCCGTATTATTGAGATTGAGCAGGAGAAAGGAATGATTGAAGTGGACATCATACACGAAAATCAAAGTAAAGAAGTATTGCTTAGTACAAACTATGAATGGATTTCCACCTCATGGGATGTATATGTACTTCCAGTAAAAGTAACAGATGCCATTAAAGCGTCACAATATAGCGGCTATGTAGTAGATGATGCCGAATATTTTGAAACTCCTGCCGGGAACTACTACTGGATAGAGCTGGAGCAAGGCGAAAAGGAAGTGAAAGTTAAGATCAACGAAGACGGACAGTTTATCTGATAACACCGATTAGATAATAAACGAAAAGGGGCAGCCATAGCTGCCCCTTTTCATTTATTAGAGTATATGATCAGTCAGCGGAAGAATTTAATGCTTTCAGTAATTCACCCTTCACCGCATCCGTTCCCGGAAAACCGACCGACCGATAAGTTTGTTTTCCTTCACGGTCGAGTACCAGATAGGTAGGTACACCACGAACCTCAAATTTATTGCAGATAGCCGCCCATTGTGCATTGGTAAGTCGATAATGTTCACCATGAATATCGGGTATCATATTATTCCATGTTGTCTCCGGAGAATTTTCACCGGCAATAAAGACATACACGATATCCTTATCTATCAGTTCTTCCTTCATGGGCTTCATCATCTTCATTGCCATCTTACAAGGACCACACCAGGTAGCCCAGAAATCAACAAGCACCACTTTACCTTTGAACGGAGCGACCATAGCTTCAAACAGTTCATCATCTTTAACGTCTGCAGCCAAAGTACGAACCGTGAAACCACGTTTACTCTTATTCTCTTCTATCCTCCGAAGCAGTTCCGTATTCATTGCGGTCAATCGGTTCAGAAAATAGGAATTTTCAATTGCATGCAACGCAGCAAAATCATCTTCAGATAAAGGTGTAAAATCTTCCAGTTTCGAAACACATTGCATGGCTTTCTGTACATCATAATAGATACCTTGGCTACCAATCAGTTCTTCAACCGCTTTTCGGCTAGCTTCCATTCCTTGTCTACCAAATTCCTGAAAAAGAGCATCATATCTATTCCTCAGTTCTTTCATTACCGAAGAATCATACGATGACGGATTATCGCGATATTTCTTCATCGTCTCCTTATCTTTAGGGGCCACTTTAGGGGAATTGAGTAAATAATCAAAGATGTCACCTCGCTTTACAGACGGCAAGCTTATATACCCGGTATTAACTACCCTGGAAGGATAATTAAAACAATACACAGACTTGGGTGAATTGATATAACCAAATTCACTTAGAAAATCGAAATAGTCATTTGATGGTTCAGGAGAACGATACTCTTTACTTGCATCACGCACAGACAGCCCCTTTTGCTGAGCATAAGCCTGCAATAGCTGATAATCATATCCACATAACAACCCATACAATGCATCTTTATTCAGCACCGTCAACAGTTCCGCATAAGCCTTACTTATCTTCTTATTAGCGTGGATCGCCTTGTCTGCTTCCTCATACTTCTGCATACAATATGCCTTGTACTGGTCCGGATTCATGTCATACAAGTCTTTCAGCTCAACAGAACAAAGAGGAATCTCTAATCCGGAATTCATCTCCGTATTCAATCCGGCATTCAGTCCTTCAAAATAAACCTTCTTCCCTTCAGGTTTCGCATCTTTCCGCAAACGACTGGAAGCACGCGTCATCTCACGAAGATTTACAGTAATCTTGGTTTCGCCACCTGGAGACAATAAAAAAGAAATAACAGAGCCACCCACACTTAAATAGGCCACAGAAGGATGTGAAACAGGCATTTCCGTATGAAAATTTCCTGCTTCATCCAACTTTAACTCTGTATTCTTTTGTCCATAAGCAGATAAAAAATCAGCTGAATGTAGTTCGACTTTCATGCGAAATGAAGGCTTATAATCCAGAATACGCCCACTGATGATAGCGGTTCCCTCTTTGATTTCAGGCGTCGGCAAAGCAACAGCAGTCGCTTTGCCGGCTTTCCCTAAGTCTTTAGGCAATTGGAGTTTGGGCAACTTCCCGATCAGGCTGATACCAAAAAGATTAAAGTCTCTTTCACCTTCACCTTCCACAAAATCAAACGACTTTACAGATGCCGGCAGAGGTGGAAATATCAAAGAAAAAGTAGCCTCACCCGACTCAGGCATCCAAAATTCCTGGCCCAACTCTATGCCTACTCCCTGCCGCACCTGGTAACGTTCACCATTATCTGCAACCAGACAAGTAGCAGGAGCAATACGTATCCAGTTCTTTGGAATAAATTTTGCATCCACATCAACCACGGTAGCTGTATCCGACAAATGAATAGCAGCTATCTCAATGGTTTCCGTTGCCTTTGCTATAAACGGAGGCCGATTAATCGTCTTTTGTGCATGCAATACACTCCAGGACAAAAGACAAAATAAGAATAGTAGTTTTTTCATTAGACTCATTCTTAAATTGATACTATCGCAACGCTTCCACCTCTTCCGGAGTCAACGGTATCTTCTTGCCTAAGCGGCGGGCACCGGTTTCTGTAATAAGATAATCTTCTTCATTGCGGATACCGCCGAAGTCACGATATTCTTCCACTTTGTCATAATTGATAAAGTCTGTGAATTTCTTTCCTTCTTTCCACATGTCAATCAATTCAGGAATAAAGTAGATACCCGGCTCAACAGTATGTACAAAGCCCGGTTCCAAAGGAATAGCAAGGCGTTGAGACTTACGTCCGAACTGTGTGCTCTTGGGTTGACCGTCATACCCTACCCACACTTCTCCCAAGTTTTCCATATCATGCACGTCCAGTCCCATCATGTGTCCCAGACCGTGAGGATAGAACAATGCATGAGCACCTTCGCGCACTGCATCATCTGCATTTCCTTTCATCAGGCCCAGTCCTTTCAAACCTTCTACCATTACGCGGGCAGATAAGTCGTACACTTCCATATAAGGGATACCCGGACGGAGAGCCTTTACAGATTCCAGATGCATAGCATTCTGAATTTCGTAAACGGCACGTTGTTTTGAAGTAAACGTTTTATCGGCAGGTACAGTAGACGACATGTCACCGCAATAACCCGACGGAAGTTCCGCACCGGCGTCGATCAGGAACAAGTCACCCGATTTAATTTTATTACCATGATAATGATTATGCAAAGTCTGTCCGTTGATTGTGGCAATCGTAGGGAAAGAAAGTTCGCAATTATTCATTTCGGCTACACGGTTCATCTCTGCCACAACTTCATATTCGTACATACCCGGCCGAATCACTTCCATCGCCTTGATATGCATGTCGGCAGTCACATCACATGCTTTTTCTATTTCTGCAATCTCTTCAGCAGATTTATAATTACGCTGTGCCACCACCGCACGGATAAACGGTACGGAACCTTCCTGGCGTGCAGGCGGAACACCCAGCCAATCCATGAGTTTCAACTTATGTTCAGGACGGTAAGGCGGAAGATAATGTACCGTCTGCCCCTTTTGTACGGCTTTGTGCAGATAGCTGATAATTCCAGCAGAAGGAAGTGTCTCCCGAATACCTACCCGTTCGCTCTTCTCTTTCAGAGTTGGCTGTGTGCCCATCCACACAATATGGTCGATAGTCAGTTCGTCCCCGAAAATGATTTCTTTGTTCTCATCGATGTCAATGATAGCGGAAAGTCCGGCAAACGACAAGCCGAAATAGTAGAGAAAGGTAGAATCCTGACGATAACGGAAAGCATTATCTTCATAATTCAGTCCTTGTTCGTCATTTCCCAAGAATAGTAACACTCCGGAGCCAACATTTTTTTTCAGCAGGGCTCTGCGCTGCACATAAGTTTCTTTATCAAACATAACGTTGCAATTTTTTAAGTTGATACGCACAAAGATAATGCAAACCAAAAGCAGCACAAAATAAGCTTGCTTATTTTTTAATGCTGATGTGCAGCTTATCTTCGCTTTTAACGAAGATAATGTAAATTAGGCGCCAAACTTTCATGCTTGCATGAAAAACTTATACCGAGAACATTTCGCGTTCCCGAACTATTCACTATTTTTGCAAAAAGTGCGAAGATAAGCTGCGCCTCGGCATAAAAAATGAACTCGTTCATTTTATTCTGTCTCGGTTTGCATTATCTTTGTGGCGAGTAAAAGAAAAGAATAAGTATGGCACAAGGTTCCAGACAAGTACAAACTCAAGCGCAGCAACAGGTACAGACACTGTCGCCCCAGCAGATTCTGGTAGTGAAGCTACTGGAATTGCCCGCTGTAGAACTGGAAGACCGTATACATGCGGAACTTCTGGAAAATCCGGCTCTGGAAGAAGGAAAGGAAGATACGGCAAGTGACGACTTTTCTGAAAATTCCGATACGGGAGGTTCCGCAGAAGACAACGGAGCCAATGAATATGATTCATTAAGCGACTATCTGAGCGAAGACGATATCCCCGACTACAAATTGCAGGAAAACAACCGTAGCAAAGGTGAACAGGCTGAAGAAATACCTTTCTCCGATGCTACTTCTTTTTACGAAACTCTGAAGGAGCAACTAAGCGAACGTGACCTGACCGAGCATCAGCGTGAACTGGCGGAATATCTGATCGGATCATTGGATGACGACGGCCTGCTACGTAAGTCTCTGGATAGCATCTGTGATGAACTTGCCATCTACGCCGGCATCGAATGCACCCAGGAGGAATTGGAAGAAGCACTGAAGATTATCCAAGACTTTGACCCCGCCGGACTTGGCGCACGCAACCTGCAAGAATGCCTGCTCATTCAGATTCATCGCAAGATAGAACAACAGCACTTCACCCCGAACCCTCTACTTTATATAGAAGAAGCGATCATCTCCGAATGTTACGAAGAATTCACCCGTAAGCATTGGGACAAGATACAGCAGAAGCTCGGACTGGAAGAAGACGCTTTTGAACAGGCTATCAAAGAGATCTGCAAACTCAATCCGCGTCCGGGTGCCTCCCTGGGTGAAGCCATCGGCCGGAACATGCAACAGATCATCCCCGACTTCATTGTAGATACATACGACGACGGTACCATCAATCTGGCTCTGAACAACCGGAACGTTCCGGAACTGCGTATGAGCCGCGACTTCACCGAGATGGTGGAAGAACATACCAAAAACAGGGCTAACCAGTCGAAAGAGTCGAAAGAAGCCATGATGTTCCTGAAGCAGAAAATGGATGCAGCACAAGGCTTTATCGATGCCGTGAAGCAACGTCAGAATACATTAATGACTACTATGCAAGCCATTATCGACCTGCAACGTCCGTTCTTCCTCGAAGGAGACGAATCATTGCTGCGTCCTATGATATTGAAAGATGTTGCCGAACGTACCGGACTGGACATTTCAACCATTTCCCGCGTCAGCAACAGCAAATATGTGCAAACCAACTACGGCATCTATTCACTGAAATTTTTCTTCAATGACGGATATGTCACCGAGGACGGTGAAGAAATGTCTGTACGCGAGATTCGTAAGATATTGAAGGAATGCATTGACAATGAAGATAAAAAGAAACCTTATACGGATGATGAACTGACGGATATACTGAAAGAAAAAGGATATCCGATAGCACGCCGCACGGTAGCCAAGTACAGGCAACAGTTGAACATACCGGTGGCAAGGCTGAGAAAGTAATTATAAAATGATAAGGTGGTAAATGATTAATGAATCCAATTGTAAAATTATAAATTAAAATGGTTGAAGAACAACATATTGTGGCAGACAGGAGCTTAATCCGGACAGCCCGGGTGATATCGGCTATATTCACGCCGTTTTCTATCCCGTTCCTGGCGTTTCTGATTCTGTTCCTTTTCTCATATCTGCGCATCATGCCTATACAGTATAAGCTGATTGTGCTGGGAGTAGTGTACTGCTTCACCATTCTTATGCCTACGCTCACCATCTTCCTGTTCCGTAAGATCAACGGTTTCAGTCCCGAAGACTTAGGAGAACGTAAACGGCGTTTTATGCCATTCCTACTTACTATTACTTCATACGTATTCTGTCTGGTGATGATGCATCGCCTGAATATTCCCTGGTACATGACAGGTATTATTCTTGCTGCATTGATCATGATGGTTATCTGTATTGTTGTCAATCTGAAATGGAAGTTAAGCGAGCATATGGCAGGTGTAGGGGCTATTGTAGGAGGATTGGTATCTTTCAGTGCCCTGTTCGGATACAATCCGGTATGGTGGCTATGTTTGTTCATCCTGATTGCAGGTGTCTTGGGCACAGCACGTATTATTTTACAGCATCATACATTGGGAGAGGTACTGGTAGGTTTTGCCGTAGGATTGATTTGCTCCTTATTGGTGCTTCATCCACTGAGTAATATCCTGTTCCGCATTTTCTTATTCTAAGATAAGTAAAGAATTAAGAGTGAACAAAGAATCGTAATTTATAATTAGTAATTTGTAATTAATATAAGTATTAACCTTTAAAAATAATGATCATGAATTTCCCAGAAAATGTAAAGTACACCAAAGAACACGAGTGGATACGCCTTGAAGGCGATGTAGCTTATGTAGGTATCACCGATTACGCTCAGGAACAATTGGGCGATATCGTATTCGTAGATATCCAGGCAGAGGGTGAAACATTGGCAGCCGACGAAGTATTCGGAACCATTGAAGTAGTAAAAACCATTTCGGATCTTTTCTTGCCCGTAGGCGGAGAAATCCTGGAACAAAACGAGGCTCTTGCCGACCAACCGGAACTGGTAAACAAAGATCCGTACGGCGAAGGCTGGCTCATCAAAATGAAACCGGATGCTGATGCAGACTTCGATTCATTGCTGGATGCTGCTGCCTACAAAGCGTTGATTAACGATTAACTATTAGTGATTAGTGATTAGCAAATTGATATTGAGAAGCTTGCTAATCACTAATCACTAAACACTAATAACTAAATAATTATGTCTCCATTAGTAAGCATCATCATGGGCAGCACCTCCGACCTTCCTGTTATGGAAAAGGCCGCTCAACTGCTGAATGATTTACATGTACCGTTCGAAATGAACGCTCTTTCTGCACACCGCACTCCGGAAGCAGTAGAGAATTTTGCAAAGAACGCCCGCGGACGCGGCGTTAAAGTGATAATCGCAGCTGCCGGCATGGCTGCCGCTCTGCCCGGAGTCATCGCTGCCAACACAACACTGCCTGTTATCGGAGTTCCCGTTAAAGGTTCTGTGCTGGATGGCGTAGATGCTCTCTACTCTATCATTCAGATGCCTCCCGGAATCCCTGTAGCCACAGTTGCCATCAATGGCGCCATGAATGCTGCCATTCTTGCTATACAAATGCTAGCTTTGAGCGATGCCGATCTCGCTGAAACTTTTGCAGCCTACAAAGAAGGGCTGAAAAAGAAAATCGTAAAAGCGAACGAGGAACTGAAAGAAGTAAAGTACGAGTATAAAACGAATTAAAAAGGAGTAATTAGTGGATTTATTCAACTATTCCCGTCGGGAAACATCAGAAGTAAATATTGGAGCCACCCCTATGGGCGGCTCCAATCCTATACGCATACAGAGTATGACAAACACCGCCACGCAGGATACAGAAGCCAGCGTGGCACAGGCCAAACGTGTTGTAGATGCCGGAGGTGAATATGTACGTCTGACAGCACAAGGCATTAAAGAAGCGGAAAACCTGATGAACATCAATGCCGGTTTGCGCCGGGACGGATATATGGTTCCACTGGTTGCCGACATTCACTTCAACCCAAAGGTAGCAGATGTAGCAGCACAGTATGTCGAGAAAGTACGTATCAATCCGGGAAACTATGTAGATGCCGCACGCACCTTCAAGCATCTGGAATATACAGACGAAGAATATGCACAAGAATTGCAGAAGATACATGATCGGTTCGTTCCTTTCCTGAATATCTGCAAGGAGAATCATACAGCCATCCGTATCGGTGTAAATCATGGTTCACTGTCCGACCGCATTATGTCTCGCTACGGCGATACACCGGAAGGTATGGTGGAATCATGCATGGAGTTCCTGCGTATCTGTGTAAAAGAAAATTTTACAGATGTTGTTATCTCCATCAAAGCCTCCAATACAGTAGTAATGGTGAAAACAGTTCGCCTGTTAGCTGCTGTAATGGAAAAGGAAGGAATGCAATTCCCGCTGCACCTTGGCGTTACAGAGGCCGGGGATGGTGAGGACGGGCGTATCAAATCTGCATTGGGCATCGGTGCATTGCTAGCTGACGGCCTGGGTGATACCATCCGTGTTTCTCTGAGCGAAGCTCCGGAAGCAGAAATACCTGTAGCACGAAAGTTGGTGGATTATATCATGCAGCACCAGGATCATCCTTACATACCCGGAGTGGAAGCAGAAGGTTTCAATTATCTTTCTCCGGTACGACGTGAAACAACTGCCGTACGCAACATAGGCGGGAATCACCTGCCTGTAGTCATTGCCGAACGCATGGACGGAAAATTCGATACGAACCCTCAATTCATTCCGGATTACATCTATGCCGGACGTGCCTTACCAGAAATTCGTGAAGAAGGAGTGGAATACATTCTGGATGCGGATGTATGGGAAAAAGAGCCCGGAACCTATCCGGCTTTCAATTACCAGCAGATGCCACTTATGGGCAATTGCCAAGCCGATTTGAAATTCATGTTTATGCCTTACATGGCACAAACAGAAGAAGTGATTGCTTGTCTGAAACATCATCCGGAAGTAGTCATTATATCACAGAGTAACCATCCTAACCGACTTGGAGAACATCGTGCCTTAGTTCACCAATTGATGCAGGAAGGACTGAAAAATCCGGTTGTATTCTTCCAGCACTATGCTGAAAATGAAGCGGAGGACTTGCAGATAAAATCTGCTGCTGACATGGGAGCACTTATCTTCGACGGCCTTTGCGATGGTATTTTCCTGTTCAACCAGGGAGATCTCAGTCATGCTGTAGTAGATGCCACAGCCTTTGGTATTCTGCAAGCAGGACGTATACGCACCAGCAAAACGGAATATATCTCCTGTCCCGGATGCGGACGCACCCTGTTCAATCTTCAAAGTACCATAGCACGTGTAAAAGCCGCTACTTCACACCTGAAAGGATTGAAAATAGGTATTATGGGCTGCATCGTCAATGGTCCCGGAGAAATGGCTGATGCTGACTATGGCTACGTAGGTGCCGGACGTGGGAAAATCAGTCTGTATAAGAAGAAAGAATGCATTGAAAAGAATATTCCCGAAGAAGAAGCTGTAGAAAAGCTGATTGAGCTGATTAAAGCTAACGGGGATTATGAAGAAAAATAGTTTAAAGAAAAATGAGGTTGTGCCAGCATTTTGACACAACCTCATTTTTCTTTAAACTATTTCTTCTGACTGAACAGCCAACTCATAAAGTCGGGATAATTGAAAGCCGGATTCCAGCTACCATGATTACATCCCGGGAACTCGATGTATTCCACATCAGCACCTGCCTTCTTCAAAGTCCTGTATGCCGCACGCGAACCTTCAGGTGTAACCACATTGTCAGCATCACCATGGAAAATACGAAACTTTACAGACTTGGCAGCTTTCAGGCGCGCCACATTTACTGTACCGCAAATAGGCACAGCAGCAGCAAATATCTCCGGGAAACGGACAGCCATGTCAAAGGTTCCCATTCCTCCCATAGAAAGTCCAACGATATAGATACGTGATTTATCAACCTGAGGCATTGCCAGATAAGTGTCCAGCAAATCCTTCACTGTCTGAAAAATCGGAGTTATCGGTTCATTCAACGGCATCTCATTCGGCAAAAATGATTCAGGACGTGCCGAGTATGCCCAATAGCCCGTTTCGGGACACTGTGGTGCAAGCACGAATGCCGGGTATTTCTCCCGGTTCACCGGATTCAAAAACATTTGTCCACCATGGGTCAATTGCCTCTCATTATCATTACCGCGCTCCCCTGCACCATGCAGAAAAAGCACCAAAGGATACTTCTCACTCTTTTTCATATTTTCCGGTTGCAGCAAGCGATACTGCAAGGTATCTCCCCGGGAAGAGATAAAGATTTCTTTCTGGTACGTTTCCTGAGCAGGCAAAGGTAACAGGAAGAAAAGAAGACAAATAGCACTGATTAATCGTTTCATAGCATTGTTATTTTACATGCTTCACTTCTGAACGTAAAGATACGCCATTCTCATTAAATGCTTCCACACAGAAGTAATAATCCTGATCGGTAGTAAGAGATTTCATAAATAATTCATTATTGCCATATACCATCCAGGAGCTATAAAGTTTATCGGGAGCAATACCCCATAACACATTATATCCTTGTGCACCTTTGACCGGTTCCCAACTGATAGTAATATCACGACGGTCCGCACGGCGATCAAGGACTAATTTCTTCGGTTGTTGCGGTGTTTTCCCCATACCCAATCCGAATACCCGAAGTTCAGAAATTGCCAAGTTCGGGGTCGGTACATCTATGTTCTTATAGCGGATATAACGCGCAGATTGGGATTGTCCGAGTTCAACATAATCATTCGGGGTATCTTTATAACTTTCTTTACGGTCAACCAATATATCCCAACTCTGTCCATCCAGTGACCCCTCAATCACATAGCGGTGACGAAGCCCTTCATAACGACCATACATATCACTTTGGTAATCATGATAGTTGATCTGAATAGCAGATACAGTAGCCGGTTTTTCCAGATCGATCATTACCCATTGGCGTTCATCGTTAGCCTCAGCCAACCAGAATGTCTTAGTCAGTTCATCAGTCAATGCAGAAGGTTGAAACTCTCCTTTCACAGTAGAAGCGGTAACCGGCTTGCCGTAAGAGAGCAACATCCACCCTCGGAACTGCCCTGCCTTACCCGGCACGGCAGGAGCATAACGGGGATAATCTCCAAAACGGGTATCCACATACATAATACCATCTCTATCGAATCCGGCGGGAAACATGCAGAGACGACGTTCCCAGTTCACATTAATGGAAAGAGACATCGAAGCAAAATGCCAATACTGCCCGCCGGGACCAAGCACAGTGCTTCCATGCCCGGCACCATTCATATAACCACCCGGTTTATAAGATACCGGATTATGTTTCTGGTAGGTATAAGGTCCCATCGGATGATCTGCTACGTATACTCCGTCCGCATAAACATTGAATTCCGTACCCGGCGCACCATATTGCATATAGTATTTACCATTATGTTTTGTCAACCAGGGGCCTTCAATGTAACCGCCCAATACTGTATCCGTATGATTCTCACCGAAACGCTCCCAACCATGTTTAGGCATATCCAGATTGAAAAGTTCTTTCGTCTCCCCTTTCTTTGTGAAACGGTGATTTTTATCCAATTCCATACCCCGGATAGGGTAAACATTGGAAGATCCCCAGAACATATAAGCTTTCCCATCGTCATCAATAAACAAATCAGGATCTTGCAGATTATGCAGAATGGCAGGCGTAGCTTCCCAATCACCGGAAGCAGGATCATCGGTATAAAGGATGCTCATAGAACCTGAAGGATCGCCTGCAACATAAAGCACAGAGTCCTTATAATTGTGTGCAGCCGGAGCATTGCATCCCTGAGGATACCAATTCTTACCGGGACGTACAAATTCCCAATTCAATAAATCCTTGGAACGCCAATAGCCGTGCGAGCGCGTTACGAACATATAATATTCTCCGCGAAATTCCACTACTGCCGGATCAGCCCCCGAACGGTAAGAAATATCCCGGTCGGAATTATAAATCATATAGGTATAATCTATATTCAAGGGATTACAATATGTATCCTGACGCATATCCTGCGCTGGAAGAGCAGTCCACACAATCAGGCAGACTATAGTCAATAACAGATGTTTCATTCTTTCGTTCTTTATATTACTTGCACAAATTCTGAGGAACTTCATATTGTTTCTGTAAACGTGCAAGTTCTGCCATTAGTTCAGCAGTTACTTTCTCCATTCCTTGCTTTCCGTACAGATTGTGTATTTCTGTCGGATCAGTTTTCAGATCATACAGTTCCCATTTGTCTTCCACATAGAAGTGCATTAATTTGTAGCGTTCCATCTTTACACCATAATGGGCACGGACACTATGAAACCCGGGAAATTCATAATAATGATAATAGAGTGATTTACGCCAATCACGCGGTTTCTTTCCCGTCTCTACCAACTCCCGGAACGATACGCCCTGCATATCCTGTGGCACTTCGATACCACACATATCCAGAAAAGTAGGAGCAAAGTCTATGTTCTGCGTCAATCCTGTTACCTGAGTTTTCGGCTTGATATGTCCGGGCCAGCGCATAACCATCGGCATGCCGAAAGATTCTTCGTACATAAAACGCTTATCAAACCAACCATGTTCTCCCAAGTAGAAGCCCTGATCGGTAGTATAGACCACAATCGTATTTTTATCCAGTCCGGTACGTTTCAGATAATCAAGAATCTCTCCCACACTTTCGTCTACACTCGCTACAACTCCCATATAATCTTGCAAGTAACGCTGGTATTTCCATTCCGCAACTTCTTTGAACGAACGTTTTCTGGAGTAGAATTCATTATTTCTATCACGGTATGCATCCAGAAAGCGACGACGTTCATCCGGTTCCATTGTTCCCAGAAAAGCATGCGGCCAAGGGTCGAACAGTAAACTGTCACTATCCATACCAGTAACCATCTTCAGATCGTGTCCTTCGTACATGTCACAATAGATATTCATCTTTTGCATCTGTGCCGCATAACGACCCTCATAAACATCAAAATAATTATCAGGAAGTGGAAAAGTAGTATGCTCATACAGATGGTAATGTCTTTCTGCAGGTACCCAGTTTCTATGAACAGCTTTGTGATGCATCATCAGAAAGAAAGGCTTGTTCTTGTCTTTCCGTCCGTCGAGCCATTCTTCCGTGTATTTAGTAATCAAATCCGTCACATACCCCAAATGACGTGTGGTATCATTTTCAGTAATAAAATGCGGATTACAATATTCTCCCTGATCATCCAGAATCATCCAATGATCGAAACCTGTAGGCTTAGAAATAAGATGCCACTTACCAATAACAGCTGTCTCGTAACCATTTGCCTGCAATATCTTTGGAAGGGTCTGTTGCGTACCGTCAAAACCTTTCGCCCAGTTCTTCATGAAACCATTCTTATGGCTATGTTTACCGGTAAGTATGGCAGCACGACTCGGCCCGGAAATAGAATTGCAACAATAGTTATTCTGGAAAACCGCTCCTTCATGCCCGATACGGTCAATATTCGGAGTCGGCGCCACTTTCCCTATAGGATGACCATAAATACTCATAGCCTGACGGGCGTGGTCATCACTCATAATAAAAATGATATTGGGGCGTTCGTTACGGACTTCCTGCTCTTGACCTTGCACAATGGAGGAAGGTACAAAAGGTAAAACGACAAGCCCCAAGGATAATTTAGAAGTCATGGTACTATCGAATTGTCAGATTGGCCTGAATAGGCGCATGGTCGGATAAATAGCCATTGTCCGGCTTGTCTGCTATCACTCTGAATTTATTGGCCACCACTTGTCCATTGACAAAAATAAAATCGATCAACTGGCGTTCTTCAACCGGGATGCGCCCAAAATCATGAAAGCTCCACGTAGGACCATAAACTATGTCAGATGCGGAATAAGTATTCTGCATTCCCCCTTCCGTAAGAACAGAAATCGGATCTGAATCAACAGTACCATTAAAATCTCCCGTAATAACCACCGGTAAGTCCGAGGCTATCTCACGTATCTTTGCAAGCAACAAAACTGCACTTTCACGACGGGCAACCTTACCAATATGGTCGAAATGTGTATTAAAAGCAGCCAATTCTTTACCACTGACTTTATCTTTAAGAACAGCCCACGTCACAATGCGTTCGCAAGCAGCATCCCAGCCTTTTATTCCAATAGAATCGGGTGTTTCACTCAAACCGAAATTGCCACTCTTCATAAGATCGAAACGATCGGTCTTATAGAACAGAGAACAATATTCCCCTTTTTCTTTTCCATCGGCACGCCCCACACCTAAAACCGTATATTGCGGAAGGCGGTTCTTCAGATCGTCCAACTGGTTCTTTAATACTTCCTGCATACCTACTACATCCGGAGCATAATAAATAATCATTTGTGCCGCAGCATCTTTACGATACTTCCAGTTGTTCAAACTATCCGCTACATGATCCAGACGAATATTGAATGACATCACATCAACTTTAGCTTCCGGCTGCTTACTGCACGAAGCAACAAGCAGAACGAAAGCAACTAATACACTATTAAAAAACATGTTTTTCATAATTATGAAACCTTTTTAATTTAAGTATGGTGTTTTAAATCCTAACTTCTTCAATCCTTTTTGTACATCCGGATGACTCATAAACAATTTCCATATTAAACCTGTACGATAATTTTCTATCATAACAATAATAGGTCCCTGGTCTATAGCCAGATAAGATGGCGCAAACCAGTCAGCAGTCAGGTTAAATGCATCCTTGAAACCATATTCTCCCCAAAGCTTATCGCCAAGCTCTTCATAGAAATAGCGCATGGCCTGCAATGAATATTCCGGTGCATAAGGAATAGACGACAAGGCGGCTGTTGGAGTAATAACACCGCGGTCATTACCAGGACAATGCGCAGAGTACCCTTTATCACCATCACTGGCTGTCAGTCCCCAGCACTGTTCTCCATACCCTTTATACCCCTTCGGATTATCTATGCAATAAGCACGATTAATCAGAGTATGTGCTTTCATCTGTTCTTCATAATCAGCATAATAATCTTTCAAGCCACGCGGATCAAGTCCCATATAAGAATAATGGGTAAAGAACAAAGGTCCGCCATAATCACTTCCCAATGGCAAGGTTATGTCGTAATACTTCTTACCATTCTTGAAAACGATAGAATTGGCCCACCCTTTATGATATACCGACTCTGCAATGGGATAAGTGGGTGAAGAAGCAGCAAGTATATATGTAATATGGCACTCATTATGCCCTTTTATCTGATGGTTCATCGACCAACCGTTATTGGGTGACCAATGCCAATAGAGTACATCTTCACCACCTTTAGTAAACCAATTCCATTCAGCCTGACGCCACAGGTCATTAATAAGACCGCGGATACGTCTTTCCACCTGATTATCTTTGTTGAAATACTGATGTGCAGCCAACAACCCTTCGAACATGAAAGCAGACTCTACCAGATCGGCACCATCATCTTTCCTGCTGAAAGAAATGGTTTCTCCGTTCTGCCCATTTATCCAATGCGCCCAAATGCCATGGTAACTGTCCGTATTCTTATCATTCAGAAAGCTGACTATTTTCAGCATACGCTCTGCCGCTTGTTCACGCGTTACAAATCCACGTTCTGCACCGACAATAATAGCCATTACCCCAAAGCCGGAACCACCAATGGTAACAATATCGTCATTACCGTTACTACGTTCGCGTGCCAAGCCCGAAACCGGATGTCCATAATCCCAGAAATAACGGAAAGTCTGTTTCTGCACGAGGGTCATCAGTTCTTCATCAGACAAGTTCTTCTCCTTCTTACCACCAGAAGCTGCCGGCAGCAGGCTAAACGGGTAAAGCAGAAGCATCACATATATTATAAGTCTCATCATATATTCTATTTATCAGTTTAGTGCAGGGCTTTCAAAACCTAACTTTTTCATTCCCTGCTGAATTTCCGGAATAGCCATAAATAAATTCCAAAGCATTCCTGTCCTATAATTTTCTATCATACAAATGATCGGTCCTTGGTCGATAGCTATACACTGGTTATCATACCAATTAGCTGTCAGGTTGAAAGCATCTACAAAACCATAATCTCTCCAGAGTTTATCACCCATCTTATAATAATAGAAGTGCAATGCAGACATCGACTCTTCCGGAGTATAAGGAAATGCAGACAATGCAGCCGTAGGAGCAATCACTCCTTTATCATTTGTAGGTGAATGTGCCGAATAACCATTATCACCATCACTAGCTGTCAACCCCCAACAAGAGGCTCCATAACCAGCATATCCCTTAGGATTCTCCTTACAATAATTATAATTGATCAGAGTATGGTTTTGATTCTGTTCCCAATAATCAGCATATTTATCTTTCAGTCCTTTCGGATTAATGCCCAAGAAGGAATATTGAGATAAGAATAACGGTCCACCCTTATCAGCTCCCAGCGGAAGCTTGTATCCATAGTAGGTATTACCATTCTTCAAACCGCCATTCCTTGCCCATCCAGCTTCATAAACCGCCTTATCGATAGGATGAGTAGGAGAAGAAGCTGCAAGCACATAAGTTATCAGGCACTCATTCCAACCTCTGATCGGAAGATTCTTCTCAAATCCATAGTTCGGACTCCAATGCCAATACAGAACAGACTCTCCACTTTTCTGAAACCAAGTCCATTCAATAGCTTCCCACAGGCGGGTTATATCAGAACGCAATTTACTCTCAGCTTCCGAACCCTCCTTGAAGTATGCACGTGCTGCAAGCAGTCCCTGGAAAAGTAAAGAGGTTTCTACCAGATCCGCACCATCATCTTTATCACCAAATGGCTTTGTCTCACCGGTTGCACCGTTAATCCAGTGTGCATAGGCTCCATGATAACTCGTACACTCTTTATCCAGGAAAGTTACAATCTTCTGCACTCTTTCAAGAGCTTCCTGTCGGGTTACAAATCCTCTTTCAGCCGCTACCAGCATCGCCATCACTCCAAATCCTGTTCCTCCGGTAGTAACAACATCACCGGAAGTTGTTCTTTCGCGTGCCATACCGGAATGTGCATGACCGAAGTTCCAGAAATACTTAAAAGTTTGTTTCTGCACCAAAGTTAATAAATCCTCGTCAGGAATGCGATCAAACTTATCCGAATCATCCATCCCTGTACGGATTTCATAGACTTTGCCATTGGTAAGAGATACTCCGGAGGTGGATTTCACCCCCGGATTGATCACCAGTTTATATGAGGAAAAACTTTTAAAGCCACCTGTTGGAGTCAATAAGAGTTTATCCTTTCCCTGTAGTTTTGAATCATATGCCACCGCCTGATCATTCAGTTTCAATATGATATTACTCTGAATCGTAGCTTCATCCACTGCATCTGTGAATGTAAGCACAATACTGGCATTGGGAGCTACATTTTCAAAGGCACTCTGATCCTGTTTCTCACCAATGGATATACTTTGTAGTTCAAATTTCCCGGGTGCTTCCGAAGCATCATCTTTACTGCAAGCAACCAGTAATAAAAACAGTATGAAATAAACAGCTCTCATATTCACTCTATTTCTAACGGTCATCATTCTTTACCTGAATAAAGTTGCTTGATATCAGAAGCAGATATAGCTCTGTCATAGAAGCGGAACTGGTCTAACTGCCCCGGGAAATTGGATGCCCAACTCTGCGCTCCTGCGCCTTCTGTCAAACTGGGTTTTGTGCTAAACTGAAATGCTCCGATAGCAAATGTACCCAAATCTTTAAACTTAAGTTTTCCATAACCGGGCAGTTCTTTTGTAAATACACTTTCACCATTCCGGTAAATTGTTACCATCGAATTACTACCATCATAAACAAATGCCATATGAACCCATTCGGTACCAAAAACATTGTCTATCTTAGCTTCTACCCATCTCTCATCATTATCTTTCACTGATGTACAGTTATACAGATGCATCTTGAAAAAAGCCTGAGTCTCACTACTTGTATTTTCCAAATAGATATCGAAATTACCCCAGAAAGTCTTGGTATTAGGAATACTGAAGACACCATATGCGGAAGTATTTCGCGTTGTTTTCATCCAGAAAGCCACCGTACAACTTCCTAAATCGGGTATAGAATCGGTCAGATAAGCAGGAACACGGGCTAACAGATACGTATCTTTTGTGCCTTGATAAGCTTGTCCGTTGATTCCATCAGTATAAGTAATATCCCCTCCGGCACTCATAAGGAAGGTATAATTACTCTTATCGCGCATATCATTTTCAAAAGGTAAGAACAATTTCATAGGTGAGAACACTTTGGGAGCAGAACTATCCGGATAATCAAAAGCCGGGTGATCCATATCCTGGAAACAAGATTGCAAAGTGAGTGTTGACACACAAAATGCCAACAATAAATTAATATATCTTTTCATGGTCATTACTATATGAATTAATAATTAGGGTTTTGAACTAACACGCCATTTGATTTGTCAATTTCGTCCTGAGGCAAAGGCAACAATGCATGCTTATCCTGGTAACCAGTCTTTCCGGCTGCATGCAGCACTTCCTTCGCTATTCCCCAACGTACAAGATCATAGAAGCGATCGAATTCCATACCCAACTCAACACGGCGTTCATGACGAATAGCTTCCCGCAATTCACTCTGATTATCAGTGGTAACCTCCGGCAAGATATTAGCATTCGTACCACGGGCACGGGCACGTACCATCTCAAGATATCTTCTTGCACTTGTATTATCACCCAGTTCGCAAGCAGCTTCCGCAGCCATCAGTACGACATCCGAATAACGGATCAGACGAATATTCACCCAATACCCACTCTTCGTATACTTTTCACGCAAAGCCGGATCTGTATACACTTTCTTATTAAAGTACTTTGCTATCACATCGGCATTGGCAACCGGTTTTTCTCCATAAGGCTTATTTGCAGGAATGGTCGAAGGATCTTCTCCTGTTCTAATAAAATACAATAAAGTCTCATCCTTTCTCGGGTCACCTTCTTCGAATGCATCAGCCAATAATTGAGTAGGAGTATGTTGGCCCCAACCTAAATTCCATTCACCGGCCCCACGACATCCCTGTACCTGAGCATACTGGCTACCAATTTCGTTGGACCCCGGAAGAGCAGCAGTAGCAGTACATTGAAGTTCCAGAACAGACTCACCACAGTTTTCACCTTTTTCACGGAAAATATCTTCATAAGGTGTATTCAAATTATATAAACCGGAAGAAATAACGTCCTCTGCTGCTGCACGCAGATTGTTCCAATCATTACGCATCATATAAGTACGGGCATGTAAGGCACGAGCCGCTCCCCAGCTAAGACGACCGACATATTGTGCTTCCCAAGTCCTCGGCAGGTAAGATTCTGCATTCGTCAAATCTTCATCAATCAAAGTATATATCTGAGCAACAGAAGATTTGGGAATATTGGCATCAGCTACAGTCCCTACTTTAAAATCAATCAAAGGAACTTCGCCAAAAGCACGTACCAGATTGAAATAACAGAACGCACGCATCAATAAAGCCTCTCCCTTATTAACTAAGTCACCGCCTGTCAATGAAGGATTCGACTTCATCTCCTCCAATACATCATTTGCTTTATGAATCAAGGTATAATTGGCATTCCAGTAACTTTTTACCATGCCATTACTTGCAGCATATTCAAAATCATCAAACATTTTTCCTGTTGCAGATCCGTCAGATAGTGTACTACCCTTTTCCGCATCTTCCGAACGCATACCATGAATAGCCAATGCCGTATTTCCGGAAACAATATGATAACCGCGAAGCAAGGCATACATGTTGAAAATCTGTGTTTCATAAGTACCACCAGTCAGGTCATCTTCAGTCAACACTCCTTGCGGTTTCTGATCTAACAGGTCACTGCATGACATCTGGGAACATCCCAGTGCCAAAGCCATCACATAATAAAATATCTTTTTCATACTGATCGTTTTTCTTTTATTAGATTTCATGTTTAGAATGATAAGTTAAAGCCTAATGTATAAACTACAGGCATCGGATAACCTCCACCATCTACACCAAACGCTGTTGCACTACCACCAACTTCAGGAGTATATCCGGTATTGCGGCTCCATGTTTTAGGATTCTGCACATTACCATAGATACGTAAAGATTGCAGTTTGATGCGGTTCAACAAACGGGGATCAAAGGTATATCCCAACTCTATGTTACGGATACGGAAGAAACTTCCGTCTTCTACATAGTAAGAAGAAGCTTCCAGATTTACAGAACGGGATGGATCAAGAATCGGATCCCAGTTGGATGTTCCTTCACCATGCCAACGGTTCAAATGCCCTGTACGATAGTTGAATTGTGCATAAGCACTACTATCCCAGTTACGATAAACCTCATTTCCATAAACACCCATCATATCTACACTCAAATCAAAATTCTTGTAACCCAGATTTACGCTAAAACCATAAGTAAAATCCGGAGTAGGATTACCAATCATAGTACGGTCTTTCTCTGAGATAATACCGTCACCATTTACATCGGCAAACTTCAAATCGCCCGGCTTCACAGAAGCTACCTGGTTAGGTGCTGAAGTTTCTATATCGGTTTCATTCTGATAAACACCTGCCACTTTGTACCCATAGAAGTAGCCGATAGGATATCCTTCAGATACACGAGAAACGCCATTAATTATTGAATAATCCTTGCTTATCAATGATACAACTTCATTATCAATAGTCGTTAGATTGGCTGAAACACCATAACGCCAGTTTTCACCGATTTTATCGCTCCAGGATGCTGCCAACTCAAAACCACGGTTACGAATCTCTCCTGTATTCTGCAATGCAGGAACCGTACCTGAAAGACCGGGAACACTTGTCAGCAAGTCTTTGGTTGTCTTATTGTAATAAACAGGAGAAATCTGCATGCGACCATCCAACAGATGCATATCAAAACCAACTTCCCATGAATAGTTACGCTCCCAACCCAATGTCTGTGAAATCAGTTTATCCGGTCCCTTACCTGCAATAACATTATCACCAAAGACAGCAGAACCTGAACTTGTAATATTAGGATAGGCCGGATAGCGGGAACCTCCTGTATTCTGGCTTCCCAAAACACCCCATGAGCCTTTCAGCTTCAGATAATCGATTACATTCTGTTTCTTCATGAATGCCTCTTCACTCATAACCCAACCGGCACCGAATGAATAGAAATTATCCCATGTATTTCCTGTTCTCTTAAATACGGAAGAACCGTCACGACGATAAGAAGCATTCAGCAAATAACGATTTTTATAGTTATACAATGCACGGAACAGATAGGACATTGTAAACCGTTTGTATTGGGATCCACCATTAGTAGCTGATGTAGCATCATCAATCATAGTAATCCACCACTTATCTATATCTTCGCCAATGGGAACACCATAACCCGGCAATTGGCTGCGACCACCCGATAAATCAGAATATTCATTATAATTCGTAGTAAGACCGGCAGTCAGAGTTAGACCATGATCACCAAACTGATTAATATAAGTCAATACATAATCGGACTGTGCAGCCATTGATGTAGACTTCGACTGACTGATACTTTCTTTATCCGTCAATCTTTCTTTACCACCTTCTACATCCGGGTTATACACATAAATAAGCGGAGAATAAGAACGTGACTGGCTGGAAGCATAATCCAGGGAGAAAGTAGCCTTAAAGGTTAAATTCTTCATCAAATCAAGTTCTCCGTAGATATTTCCTGCCATACGATAATTTGCAGATTTATTATGAGCACCTCTCAACACGGGTTCAATCATAGGATTCCAGACCTGAGCACGCTGAAAATCAGGAAGAGTATGTAAAAGTCCGCTTTCTGCATCATAAACAGGAGCAATCGGAGCTGCTTTCAAAGCAGAACCTACACCTTTTGCATCAGGATATAATGCACGTACACCGTTCACCTGGAAACCAAAACGTAAGAAGTCGGTTACTTTATGTTCACTATGCAAATTCACAGTAAACTTATTCAGCTTTTCACTCTTGATGGAACCTTCTTCCATTACATATCCCAAGCCCAGATAAAACTTACTTCTATCTCCCGAAGCTGTAATGCTAACCGTATTGTTAGTAAGGAAACCTGTTTGGAACATCTCATCCTGCCAGTCAGTATCTGCATTCCATACAGTATAATCGTACGGATCGCCACCCTGATTCATGCGTTGTTCATTATAAAGCATTTTGAACTGCTCTGCATTAGTCAGGCTAACGCGGTCTGTAACCTTTTTCCAACCCACCGAACCATTAATGCTGACCTGAGTCTTACCTTCTTTCGCCTTCTTAGTAGTAATGATAATAACACCATTAGCACCACGCACACCAAAGATAGCCAAGGAAGAAGGGTCTTTCAGGATTTCCATAGATTCAATATCCGCTGTATTCAGATAGTTGATGTTATCCGTAAACAGTCCGTCCACTACATACAAAGGAGTATAACCATTGATAGAGTTTGTACCGCGAACACGAATTTCCGGATCCTGCCCGGCACGTCCTGTATTGATAACCTGCACACCAGCGACCTTACCTTGAATAGAAGCCAAAGGATTGGTAGATGGTTTTGAAGCAATCTCGGCAGCTTTCACTGTTACAATAGAACCGGTCAAATCACGCTTCTTGGCGCTACCATAACCTACTACTACAACTTCTTCAATGAGCTGGCTATCCTCTTCCATCATAAGATTCACTGTAGAACGCCCATTAAGCGCCACTTCCTGTTCCTTCATACCAATATAGCTGAATATCAAAGTGGCATTCGCCGGTACGCCAGGAATCTGGTATTTTCCGTCGATATCCGTAATAGTTCCCATATTCTCCTGTCCTTTTACCCGAACAGAAGCACCTATAACAGTTTCGCCTGTCTTATCTGTAACGACACCCGAAACTGTAATCTTGTTCTGCGCCATCGAAACGACAGCAAACAGCAACATCACACATGTAATTAATAGATTTCTTTTCATTTTGTATTGATTTAAAATTACTCTGCAAACGTATAGCAATAATTGATTTAAGTCAAAAAACAGGCTACCACAAGAGTACCACGCCTAAACATGGTACTACTTTATAACTACTACATGCTCGCAGAACTAATTAGTTATCAGATATTTATTTTTAATAAAGATTCTGTATTCCCTCTTTATCTATCTACTACCAGGCAGATGCTTATTGAAGCGAAAATAAGGCCTTATTCACATCACGGCTATCACCACCTATCATTACTTCAAAGTCACCCGGTTCGCACACAAAATCCAGATTGTAATTGTAGAACTTCAACATATCAGCTGTTAACTTGAAAGACACTTGTTTGGATTCACCGACTTTCAAGAAGATTTTTTCAAAGCCTTTCAGTTCTTTCACCGGACGTGTTACACTGCCTATAAGATCGCGGATATATAGCTGCACTACTTCCGAACCGTCATACTTACCTGTATTGGTTACCGTTACAGTTGCCATAATCTCTCCATTGATATTCATGGACGATTTATCCAATGTAATATCACTATAAGAGAAAGTAGTATAGCTCAAGCCATATCCAAACGGATAAAGCGGTTCGTTATCTACATCCAGATAATTGCTACGGAACTTCTGGAACCAGGCCCCTTGAGGCAAAGGACGACCGGTATTCTTATGGTTATAGAACAAAGGAATCTGTCCTACACTCTTCGGAAAAGTAGTAGTAAGTTTGCCACTCGGATTTACATTTCCAAACAGTACATCACCAATGGCAAGAGCAGCTTCACTACCACCAAACCACACATTCAGAATAGCAGGTACATTTTCCTGCTCCCAATTCAATACTAACGGACGACCGGTAAACAACACCAATACCACCGGTTTGCCGGTTTTCAACAATTCCTGCAAAAGTACACGTTGCGTATCCGGCATTTCGAGGTCTGTACGACAACTACTTTCACCGCTCATCTCGGAAGACTCACCCAAAGCAGCAACAATCACGTCAGACTTGGCAGCTACAGCAAGTGCCTCATCCAGCAGTTCCTTATCTGTACGATTGTCACGATGCAGGGTACGGCCAAACATAGTAGCACGTTCTTCGTATTCGGCATCACTCATCAGATTACTTCCTTTAGCCGTAAGAATTTTAGCCTTGCCTCCCACTACTTCTTTCAAGCCTTCAATCAAAGAAGGATATTTGTTCATCACAGCGGCCACACTCCACGTGCCCGGCATATTGCTACGGCTATCGGCCAAAGGACCTACTACAGCAATGGTACCTTTCTTTGCCAGAGGGAGTACACTATTCTCATTCTTCAAGAGAACAAAGCTTTCCGAAGCTGTCTTACGGGCTATAGCGCGGTGTTCTTTTGTAAAGATTTGTTTTTTAGGACGGGTTATATCACAATATTTATAGGGATTATCAAAAAGCCCCAGCTTATACTTAGCTTCCAGAATACGGCGACAAGCAGCATCAACAGCCTTTACTGAAACTTTTCCTTCTTCCAGAGATTTTTTAAGTGTGCTTGTAAAAGCATCGCTCACCATATCCATATCGACACCTGCATTCAGAGCCAGGGCTGCAACTGTTTGTGTATCACCCATACCATGATCGGTCATTTCAGTGATACCGGTATAGTCCGTCACAACGAACCCATCAAAATTCCACTGCTTACGAAGTACATCGGTCATCAGCCACTTATTTCCGGTAGCCGGTACACCATCCACTTCATTGAATGAAGCCATCACACTACCCACACCTTCTTCCACGGCAGCCTGATAAGGTAACATATATTCGTTGAACATACGTTGATGACTCATATCCACTGTATTATAGTCGCGTCCGGCTTCTGATGCCCCATATAACGCAAAGTGCTTCACGCAAGCCATAATCTCATCATTACTACTCATATCTTTCCCTTGATAACCACGTACCATAGCACGCGCAATCTCCGCTCCCAAGAAGGGATCTTCACCATTCCCTTCGGAAACTCGTCCCCAACGGGGATCACGGGAAACATCCACCATCGGACTGAATGTCCAGCAAATACCATCAGCACTGGCTTCGATAGCAGCAATACGTGCAGATTCTTCAATAGCTGTCATGTTCCAGGTACAGGATAATCCCAGAGGAATAGGGAATACCGTTTCGTATCCATGAATTACATCCATACCAAATAAAAGAGGAATACCCAGACGACTTTCTTCTACTGCCTGTTTCTGAACGTCACGAATACGCTCCACGCCTTTCAAGTTAAAGAGTCCGCCCACTTCACCGGCACGGATACGCTTAGCCACATTACTACTCTTGGCTTGTCCGGTGGTTATTTCACCCGTAACAGGCAAGTTCAACTGGCCGATTTTCTCTTCCAGAGTCATCTTCTTCATCAGATCATCAATAAAGCGATCCATATCGACAGGAGATTTTTGTGCTTGCATATTGGCAGATACCAGCACCAATAAAATTAAAAACGATTGTACCTTAAGGATTAATTGTCTCATGCTTTTCATTCTTTATTATTTTTGGAGAAAAATGATTTCGCTGCAAATAAAGAGAAAGCACCTTAAACCGCCACAATACAGAGCTACAACAAAAGTACCTTTAGTGCAAAACACAAAAAAAGGAGGTACTATTTTAGTACTTCCTTTCACATTATTACGTTAAGAATCAACTATTTAAAATTAATCATAAAATCCGTCAGACTATCTTCCTGAGATAGATTAAATTTCTTACGCAAGCGATACCTTGCTGCATCTACGCCTCTCACCGATATATTCAGCAGCTTGGCAATCTCCTTTGTCGGCATATTCAGGCGGAGTAAAGCACAGAAACGTAAATCACCTGCTGTCAGATCCGGATATTGTTGTTTCAGGTTTCGGAAGAAGTTCTCATGTATCCGGTCAAAATTCGCCTGAAACATATTCCAGTTTTCCTCATCTGAAACGATACTTTGATTAATCAATACTAAGAGCTTATCCAGATTCTTCCGCGTATACTGCCCTGATAACTTCTGCTGTTGTATTTCTTCTTTCAACGAATTCAAAAACTCCTGATGGGCAATATTGGTCATCACAACTCCGGACAGCTCTTTACTCTTAAAACGTAAATCAGCTTCCAGTTGCTCTTTTTCCAATTCAATAATCTTCTTTTCCTGTATTTCTATCTCAGCTTGATGGGCAATGCGTTGCTGTTCAATCACCCTGTCTTTCTTCTTCTTCACAGACTGATAAACGACGTATTGCAACAACAATAACAGCAACACCCCAATCAGGACATAACCGGTGATAGCCCAATATGATAGATACCAAGGTCTCAAGACTTCAAAAGGTAGCGTTACCGATGCCAATACTTCATTCTCATTATAAATCTCAGCTTTGAAAACATACGACCCAAATGGCAAACGGGTATATTTCTTCTGCAGGCTGCGGTCACCTTCCACCCACTGATCGGAGAGTCCTTCCAATTTATACCTTACCTTGTAAGTATAGTCATTATAAACCGGATAGCATAAAGAGAAGCATACGGTATTCAAATCTGCATCAATCTTGTTCTCTTTTTGCACCGACAATCGTTTTATTTTTCCCGTCCACTCCGACTCAGTCGTTATAGCTGAGATCCACAAAGAGCGCCTAATAGAGGACTTGTACAAAAGAGAACTATCTGAATCAATCCGGGCAACAGCATTATTTAAGCAGAGATAGGAACTGCCACTCGACTTGTCATAAACCATCGCTGCTCTCTCCTCTATAGACAAACCATCAAACAAAGAAAACGGAATTCTATGTTCAATCCGGAAAACATTCATCTCACATTTCACTAAATATGCCATCTTACTGCTGACAAACCAGTATAGATTGCCTTTTGCATGACTCACACTATGTATTCCTTTCAAATCCGCCAATTGTTCATTCATCGATTCATAAGGAATAATAGAATCATTCATATCTTCGTAAGTGTAAAACGTTTCCCCATTTGAAAAAACAACCCGTCCGTTGATCTTAAACAAAGAGAAGTCCCCATCTTTCACATCACCCAGTTCCATATAGGTTCTGACATCTTCTACCCGTTTCAGATCCGGATTAATCCGAAAACGGAATAATCCTTTCCGTAAATGCTTCACCCAGATATTCCCCTGCGGATCCATCTCGATCTCCCGCACCATGTGGGTAAACCCGCCTAACGACCGCAGAAACCTCCAGATACCCGAAGGCTCCTCATTGTATAAATTCAGAAACGTATAGGTACCTTGCAATAAGAACGAACGTCCTTCCAGATTGACTTCTTTCATGCACATCGCTCCTCTCACATCCGAAATCAGCGATGCCTGCGAACCCGATATCTGAAAAGTTCCTTTATTATGTCCGCATAAAATCTGTTTTCCCCATTCACCAACGAACCATGCCTGCTCTTCCAGTCCCGGCACAAGTTCGGGGACTCTGTTCCTAATCCTGTAAAGTCCTTGATTGGAAGCGATATAAGCCTCATCCTCTTTCACCAGCACATCATAGACCATTCCTATTTTCCGGTAAGGGGGCTCATAATAATATACCAGGGAGTTATTTTGTATATAGGCTATACCTTCATCCAAAGCTGCCCAAACATTGTTATCGGCATCACAATACAGCCCTAATACGGTATTATTCTGTAAGCGACTGTCCGTATTCTCTTTCCAAAGTAAACGTCCTTCTTTATCTATTGCATAAATTCCATTAGAAAGCGTACCGATAATATAGCAACTGTCTTTTGTCATTACAGCCCGGTTTACAGAGTACTTTTCGAGTTCAGCATCACATTCTGTATGCCACTTCAGTATCTTTCCATTCTGGTAAACAAAACCGCCACTCTTTTGTGTCAGGAATAAACCCCCGCCATCATACGGAAGTCCTGCCACCACATCACTGTTTCCCAGTAATTTTCGTTCAATCAAATTTTCCAGCCCATTCTTTGCAAGAATGAAAAGCCCTCCATTTATCTGTTGAGAATAAACCGTATCACCTACTTGAAACAGATTCAGAGGAAGAGTTTTTGTACGAATCCCCTTCACGGTATGCCCGTCATAAAAGAACAGAGAACCGAAAGATTGAAATACAATCTCCCCATGTGCCGACGTAATCGTCCAGATTTCATCATTATGGAACCGGAAATCTTTCACTTCATCTTTTAAAGAGTGGTATACAAGGCTATCCAATGAATTACGTTCGAAATATCCGAACTCTTCAAAAGAGCCCACAAATATCTTGCCGTCTTTACCGATATATACAGAGCGTACTATGTTCTTGGAAGGTAATTCATGAAGCTCCCAGTTATTTCCATCAAACTCCAGCAGACCTTTGTTATTGCCAATATACATAACTCCCCTATCATCCTGGGTGATAGACCAGTTCTGAATACCTGCATTATAATCTGATACGGAATAGCTCCTCACGATGGGAGAGAAAGGAATAGAGGAACCACGTGATAAGCTACTAAAAAGAGAAAATATGCAAAATAACAACAGAGATATTCTCATATATATTGATTTACAAGTAACCTGCCAGCAAAGGTAATTGTTTTCCACCAAAAAACCGGATAACTTTATGGATTATCTTTTCCGGGAAGGTAAAGATAGGCCGTAAAATTATCCGGTTACTTATTTTAAGAACTACAAGCTATAGCCTACACTACATAATCAAAAATCATCAGACTGCTTTTTCGGTATGAATTAAAATTCACCAAGCTTGTTTCTTTCCCCTTCTCTTTTATGACCGTAGTTTCCGGTACGCTCAGCATTTTCTTATACTCCTCCGAGTTGCCCAGTACCTTCGTTGCTTCGTTCAGGTCATTATCATCCTTCAGTTGCTGGATGATGCCGCCACGCTGGAAATAATAACGTTTGATGATATCTTGTGCTATCATGTTCTTGATATCTTTTGCAAAGTAATCCAGGTCACGGTCCAGATTATGGCTAAGTTTCTGTTCTAGTGCCTTAAATTCTTCAGAAGCATCTTTCATATAGCCTTCAAATTCGGCCATCTCTTTCAAGTTCTTCAGAATCTTCTCGCTCTGCTGGTCATATTTAAAGTCCGCCTTCTTCACCATTTCCTTAAACTCTGCATAATCAGCATCCGTCACTTCGAAATTCTCGGGAGAAGCGATTGTGGGATGCTTCAAGCAGTATTGCGTAGCATAATTAAAGATCAGATTATCATTCACCAGATAGAACAAAATATTGGGTAACTTTTCCTGTTCCACTGCAACGTCCGGTGTCACACCACCGCCATCACGCACTTCACGTCCGATAGCCGTATGGAATACGGTAGTCAAACTATCAGGAATACGTCCTACACTACCATCCGGATTACGATGCTTGTAATCTATCGCCTGTACACAACGACCACTGGGAATATAATACTTGGAAGTAGTCACCTTCATCGTACCACCATAAGGCAAAGTACGCGGAACCTGCACCAAACCTTTTCCAAACGTGCGATTGCCTACAATCACTGCACGGTCATAATCCTGCAAGGCACCCGCCAGAATTTCCGAAGCAGAAGCCGTACCGCTATTTACCAATACAGCAATAGGAATATCCGTATCCAACGGTTCGCGCAATGTCTTATACGTATTGCTGGCTTGTTTTATCTTACCTTTTGTGGTTACAATCGTCTTGCCACGGGGCAAAAAGTAATTGGCTATCTCTACAGCTTCTTCCAACAAACCACCGCCATTATTACGTAAATCGATCACCAATGAAGTGATACCTTGTTTCTTTAAATCAAGGAAAGCCTTCTTAAACTCTTTGGACGGATTTCCGGAAAAAGTACTCAGGTTGATATAACCGATATTGTTATCCAGTTTGCTGTAATAAGGGATAAGCGGCAACTGGATGTTCTTACGGACAATTGTAAAATCTAATGGCTTTGCCTCACCGGGACGCTCAACCTTCAGTTGGAAACTTGTCCCCACCTGCCCACGAAGCATTTTGCTCACATCCGTATTTCCGGTCAAATCCTTTCCATCTATTTCAAGCAAGATATCGCCAGCTTTCAATCCTACTTCCGCAGCAGGCATATTTTCGTAAGGTTCTACAATCACCGTACGCTTCAGTTTCGGCTCATATCGAATGATAGAACCTATACCTCCATAAGAAGCCTTAAGCATTTGTTCCAGTTCACTACGATCCTCCTCCGGATAAAACTCCGTATAGGGATCCAGCGAATACAGCATCGCATCAATACCCTCACGTATCGTCTTATTCGGGTCCAACGTATCTACATAGAACATATCCAGTTCCTTCACAATGGAGTTGAATATATCCAGGTTCTTTGCAATCTGGAAACTGCGGCTATCGCCACTCTTGAAACTAAAAAAGACAACTGCACCTACTACTAACAGTAAGGTAGCTATCCAGCGTACTTTCAGTATTTTCTTCATATCCTGTTTATTATAGTTCACTGATTCTCGTTTTGATATCTTCCCACCACTCGGCAGGCATTTCTGCACCGATCACCCGGATGATACTTCCTGAAAGGATAGAACCTATCTTGCCACATTTCTCCAGAGAATATCCGCAAGTCAGTCCATATAAGAAACCAGCAGCGAAATAATCACCTGCACCGGTCGTATCTATTACCCTGTCCACAGTGACAGCATGCACATGCACTTCCTCTGTCCCTTTACGAATGAGTGATCCTCTGGCACCCAACTTCACAATGGCGATGCTGCACATTTTAGCAATCACATCCAATGCTTCTTCCGGTTCTTTACCCGTAAATGCTTTTGCTTCCTCCTCATTGGCAAACACAATATCCACATACTTGTTTATCAATAAAGAGAAGAAATCATGGTCTTGCTCCACAATATTATAGCTTGCCATATCCAGGCAGATTTGCAATCCGGCTTCTTTTGCCAGTTCAATGGCACGAAGTATCATATCATGATCCTGCACCAGATAACCTTCTATGAACAAATAAGTATACCCCTTAAACATCTCCCGTGAAAGGTCTTCAGCCTTTAATGTAGCGGCGGCCCCCAAATAAGTACCAAAAGTACGTTCCCCGTCAGGTGATATAAAAGTGGAAGCCACCCCCGAAGGTAACTCAGAAGAAACTAATAAATTTGCTTCCGTTCCCCGTTCCAACAAACTTTGCCGATAAAACTTTCCATAAGCATCATTGCCAACCTTACCAATGAATCCTGTTCCTGCTCCGAGGCATGCCATACCACGAATTGCATTTCCTGCAGAGCCCCCGGTGGCCAGTTCTGTTTCCATTTCACTGAAACACTCATTGATTATCAGCAGCTTCGTTTCATCAATCAGAGTCATGCTCCCCTTGGGAAGTTCCATTTCGTTTAGAATTTGGTCGTCGTTGAGAGTAGCAAGAACATCAACAAGGGCGTTGCCCATTCCAATTATTTTGTCCATTTCGATTTTTTTTTTTGCAAAGATATTGCATATTTCAAAATATCCTATTACTTTTGCACCGCATTTGAGAAAAAACAACATTCTTCCTTAGCTCAGTCGGTTAGAGCATCTGACTGTTAATCAGAGGGTCCTTGGTTCAAGTCCAAGAGGAAGAGCGAAAGAGAAACTTAAATGCATATTCTTCCTTAGCTCAGTCGGTTAGAGCATCTGACTGTTAATCAGAGGGTCCTTGGTTCAAGTCCAAGAGGAAGAGCAAAAAGGTTCGTCATTACGGCGAACCTTTTTTGTTTTCTGTCCCACGAATAGCTTTATCAAAGATACAGATTCGGCTGAATGCCGAATTCATTTTCCATATTAACATTATTTATACTATCCTTCGGCTACCGCCAATGTCAGCACACTAATGCGTACTCCTTCTACTTCATGAAAAACATCGGCACAAGCCGTAGTGGTAGAGCCGGTAGTCAACACATCATCAATGATCAGTACATGCTTTCCCACAAAATTCTCCGGATGGCGAAGCCGAAAGATGCCATCCACATTCTCCCAACGTTCATAAGTCGATTTACGGGTTTGCGTATCCGTATGCTTCTCACGTATCACCGAAGATACGTCCACAGGCAATCCTACTACCTGAGACACTCCACGGGCAATCCATTCACTTTGATTGTACCCGCGCGCCTTCCGCTTACGGGGATGCAGAGGTACAGGAATAATGACATCTATACCTTCAAAGAAATCTGTTGTAGCCAACTCTGCAGCCATAAAACGCCCCATTATTGCACCCAGTTCTTTTCGTCCTCCATACTTGAACTGATGCAGTATCTTGCGAAAGTCACTCCCTTTGCGATAGAAGAAATAAGAAGTGGCACGTTCCAAAGGAATCTTTCCCCAGAATATACGCTCCACAAGGTTATCTTTTACCTTATGGTAATTGGTACGGGGCATGTTAATGTTGCAATGCGTGCAAATAGCCTCTTCACCTTCTACAAGCGGAGCTCCACAAACCACACAGCAACGTGGGAAAAAGAGATGAAACAGAGGGCCTAACCAGATTTTCACAGTATTTTTCATTAAGTAGTTTATTTATGTTACATCCCCAATGGAGGGACTTCTTGTATCAGTTGTTGCAACGTAGAATGCAGATGTCCGTTCGTAGCAATAATATGATGCCCTTCTATAAAACTTTCATTTCCATAGAAGTCGGTCACCCGACCACCTGCCTCCAATACAAGCAATGCAGCCGCCGAATAATCCCATTTACCAATAAACGCTTCCGCCCAGGCATCAAAACGTCCGGCAGCTACATAACATATCGCCAAGGCAGCAGAACCGATCATACGAATGCCACCTACTTTACCATACAGGTTATGTATCAAGTGTTCTCCCGTGCGGGCATATTGACACGAGTTATAAGGCAGTTCAACTACCAGAAAGGCATCTTCCATCTGTTGTACATTGGAAACCTGTATCCGCTGACCATCTACGTAAGCGCCACCGCCTTTCCAACCATAGAAACACTCATCCCGGCAAGGATCGTACACCACACCCAACAAAAGTTCCTCCCTGGAGCGAAGGGCTATACATACACAGTAAGGCGCATTGTCATGGATATAATTCGTAGTCCCGTCCAGCGGGTCCACAACCCAGCAATAGGGTTCATCCTGATACACAGCCGAACCTTCTTCCGTGATAAAACCGGCTTCGGGAAGCAGTTCTTTAAGGGCAGATACGATCCTCTTCTCAGAAGCTTTGTCTACATAAGACACATAATCATGTGCATGCTTTTCCTGCACAACTTCCCGGCGGAAGCTTTTCCGTTCTTCCTTCAAGAAATGCCCCGCCTCACGGGCTATACGACAGACAGCCTCCATCAGCGCTCTCAAATTTTCCATATTTCTATATATTACCGGCTGTTTCTTCCACCTGCTGGCAAAAGAGACTGCTCTTTTACATTCATACGCTTGTTTTTTCATTGCTTTCAACTGACAAAGTTAAAAACAAATCGGAAACCTGAAAAATTTCTTCCTCTTTATCAAACATTGCACGAAGTAGCGCACCGAGTAGCTCCCCACCCATATCATCACTGGAGTTGGACAATACTTGGTCCATACCAACTCCGTACCAACTTCGGTCAGAGGTACCTCTATACGACAATAGTACGGAGCAAACAGGAGTTTGGTCCCTCTTTGGTACGTCTCTGACAAGATACTGAGCAGCCTTTAATGCCGCCAGCGGGTTAAAGAAGAAAATTTGCCACACTTAATCCCTTTTTAAACCAGATAATCACAGATGCTGTACGAATAGTGCATTTACGTTTTAAAACACTTTTGCAAAGGTCGCTATACTTAAGTAAATTTGCAACTCAAGCTTGCGCCTGGCTTCTAACTATACTTTTTTTAAGGCCTTATTTTTGTGAAAGTTAAATCAATTAAAAACCAAAAGAACAATGAAAAGATATTTATTTCTCATGATCTGCTGTTTCATTGCAGTTAACGGAATGTCACAAACATTTAGAATTGGTGGAGTAAGCCGAGATAGTATAGCTATCTTTGGACTTAAAAACAATATTCTCAAATTAGGAATTATCGCAGATACAGTTCCAATAAGTAAAAAAATAGTAATAGAAAACATAAGCGAGGAACCAATTGATCTCTATTCAATCATACCAACTAAAGGTTGCTTAAAATTTAATTATCAAAAAGGAATTATACAGCCGAAAGAGAAAAGAATAATCAGCTTCACTTTAGACGTAAATATGTGCCTACAAAAATGTTCGAATATATCAGATGTAAAGAGCATTGGTGTAAATTTTTACACAAAAAAGCCACACTCTTTACCTACTCTTTTAGGAATTGGATTTATAAATATGGACATAGACACTCTTTGGGAAGAATACAACAAAAAAAACGGAAAGGAAGAAAAGAGAGAATTCGACATCCGTTCTGTATTCAGGTAACTTTTTCCATGCCCCTATGTCCTTAATTCTCCCGTAAAACTGCTTACTGAAATTTGCCTCTACGCTGCTGCGGTCATATTTCCCGTAAACCTTCTCAATCTTGACCGCTGCTTGCGTGAGAAACACAAAGTCGCTTCGTCCAGGAAATACAGGAACGGAATTTTATTATTCAACGTGAAACGCCTAGATGAAATAGAAAGTATTACACCTACCTCAAAGGCAATGAAGTTCGTGCAAAACCAACCAATGTCTACATTAAGCATAAGTGATGACCTTTTAAATTCATCGTGACACACTACAACAGGAGGCTTCAGCCAAGACCTCCTCTTTTATATAATTAATCTCGCTATCCAGGCACAGGCCTCAGCATCCGCCAACGCGTGGTGATGCTGCTCCAATTCATAACCAAAATAAGCGGATACCGTATGTAACTGATAGTTAGGCAGACCTTTCACCCTCCTGCGGGCAGTCTGCAAAGTACAATGAAAAGTATAATCAGGATAATCTAGACAATAAGTTTTAAAGACCGCCTTCAGGCAACTCTCATCAAAACCTTTATTATGGGCAACAAGCGGGAGCCCTTCGATAAGTGGTACAATCTCCTTCCACACATCCGGAAATACCGGTGCTTGTGCCGTATCCGCCAATGTCAGCCCATGCACCCGGGTATTCCAATAAGAATAATACTCCGGTTCGGGACGGATCAGACCATAAAAACTGTCTGTAAACTCTCCATCCCGTACTATCACCACACCGACACTGCATACACTGGTACGCTGCTCGTTGGCAGTTTCAAAATCTATAGCAGCAAAATTTTCCATAATCCCGAACCAGAATTACTGAATTTCATCTACCTGCTGGTAAATCAGATTTCCCCTCTGGCTGATGGTCCATCTGCCATTCTCCTGGCGGACATTCTTTGTATCATCGTCTTCCACATTCCAGGCATAGTCTCCGCCCGGCAGCGAACGGCGATCCAATATTTCATTGGGTTGGTCACCGGAGAAGAATAATTCTACTTGCAATGAGTCGGGAGCAAAAACAATATACGCCGTATTTTCCTTATCTGCCACACTTTCCATGCGGACACCTTTTTCCCAAAGACGGATACAATCTTTCTGCACCTCACTCCATATATATCCGGCGGAAGCGATACAACCATGTTCGTCTTTATCGCTACCTACTACAGGAGATTCATTTTTCTTGTTTTGAGAGTTGCCACAACTCGCCAATGCCATGCCCACACCTACAAAGAGCATGAGATAGATTTTTCCGACTTTCATAAAATTTCCAGTTAAAGTTTTACGGGTCAAAAGTACAAATAAATATGAAGCGAGAGATAAGATAAGCCAAAATCTATTTCTATCACCATCTTAAAAAATCTGAGCATTCTTTTTTCGTAATATTACAGCCACATAATAATATCCACTGATATATTATCACTAATTTAAGTCCGGAAACCCACGAAGAATGCAAGCGCATTTATGGCCCACAGTTCGTAGGCGGCTATTTTCAGGAAACCTGTTGGGAAAAGGCCCCACTCATCCACCGTACCATATATAAACATACACCTTCAGGCTATGAACCCATAGAAGAGGAAATCAACCGGTATTCCCTTGAACGTACAGGAATCGTACAAACAGGTTTTTATATAGAAAGCATTCTGCGCACCATAGATGCATCGGGAATAAGCAAAGAAGATTTTCAGAGTACATCCGATTTTAACTTTTTTGAAACAAAAACCGCTTGCGGACGTTTATTCAAGGACACCACCATCACCATCAGGCATTACCCTAACGCCATCTCACACCGTGAGGTAACTTCATATACCTACAACCGTTCCCGAGTGTATTCCAGCCTGACAAATGTACTTCCCCCACCGCTAAGGATCATACTCCCCCGGTTTTACGGAAGACAGTACACATTTGGCCGGCCATGGCATACTTCAATCCACCAAAACAGTTTGCGGGAACCAGACATTTGAACATTATTATTGCTATTCATCCAATATAACGGGTGGTTTCCTCCAAAGAATTGCCAATGACGGAAATATCAGTCTTCCGGTTATGGAGAAATGGGTTATAAATACCAAAGATACAATCTTGCTGAACTGGCAATACGCTGATTTCGGGAGAGGAAATATACGGCCTTCCCGCAAAGTACTTTTATGACTCCAACGGAAATATGCAACAGGATTATAACAAAAAAATTAGTAAAATCCAATATAATCTTTTAAATTTGCCTGCAACACTGCAATTTACCAATGGGAACCGGAAGGATTATATCTATAGTGCGGACGGGAAGAAACTGAAAGTCGTGCACAGAACGGCGATAGCAAATATATCCGTCCCCATGGGGCAGATAAAAGAGTTGGCGGCAAATCAGGTTTCACAAACCCATACGGTGGATTATTGTGGAAATGTGATCTATGAAAACGGAAGTCTGAGCAAGGTACTCACAGAAGAAGGATATGCCACTCTGGGCGGGACAACTCCAACATTTTACTATTACCTGAAAGATCATCAGGGAAATAATCGGATGGTGGTGCGTTTGAACGGAACGTTGTGGAACACAGAACAGGTGAATCATTATTATCCTTTCGGAGGAGTATTTGAAGTGAATACTGGAGCTTCGGGAAAACAGTCCTATAAATACAACGGGAAAGAGTTGGACAGGATGCATGGGCTGGATTGGTATGATTATGGGGCGAGAATGATGGATACGGCATTGGGGAGATGCCATGTAATGGATACTTCAAATAACAGACAGGGAAGCATTTGACTTTACCCTGCTCATTTATAACTCTATAGTAAGTCCTATTGGATGTCAACCTTGGTCAACAGGCCTGTTAACCTTGGTTGATCGGCCTGTTAACCAAGGTTGGCAGGCCTGTTGACCAAGGTTGACATCCAATTATTCCTAAGAGTGAACGGGATATTCCTTAGGAGAAAACAAAATCATGGCTTATATAAAACCAATTAATACCTTATGATTAGAACAAACAACTATGGCAATCTTATCGTTTACACGGGGAAAAAAGGCTAAAAAACATCAGATTACAGATCCATCCGATATATGCATCATACGATAGGATACTACGTATGACAGAACAAGTTACGATATAGAAATGTAAAATTTGCGCGTGAGAGTAAGCCCCCTACTCTCACGCGCAAACTTTACTCTCGCTCACACCTAATATTTTAGTTATCAACGATTTATTTTAAAAGTGAGAGTAGTGATAGTAGATTGAGACTAACTTTAAGTGCAAACTGAACTCAGGCCCTCAATATTATTGGAAAGACACAGACTTGAAAATTCCACTTATCTGATCTGTCCTATTGTTATACCGACAACATTCAGTACATTTGCAGAAATATTGTGCGACTGAATATGGCTTTACCAATAAATATAGAAGACTTAATAAAAGGCAACACTGTTGAATGGGAGAGGATAGAGTTTAAATCCGGGTGGAATCCGGAAACCATTATCCACACCATGGTACTCTGGTGTCCTGCAGGAGACAATCGCATGTACTCCGCTCCCATAACACTTGGTACAAAAGCACAACGACAACCCTATATACGTGTAGGTAGCGAGAGCATTGTAGCCCGTGAATATCGAAACAGACGTATCGGTGATTTCCTGAAGGAGTTGCAATTAACAGAAGGGAGAGGTACAGGCTTTCCTGCTATATATGACGCATTGGAGGCAAATGGTTCTCCCAAACCTGTTTTTGAAACAGACGATGATAGTACTTACTTTTTAGCAACAATTCCAGCGCATATTTTAGCGGATCAAACATTTATAAAGCCAAATATCAATCTTGATATTAAACTTAGTTTCAATACCATTGATGACCTTATTAATTTCACAAACCAAGTTAGCGATCTCTTAAATAGGAAAGTGCACAATAGAGTGAAAGAAATGCTGATACTTTTGCAAAAGAGAATTCCGCGAACAGAGCTTTTTGAAATGATGGGATTAAAAAAACACTCAGATAACAGACTGTAGAAAATAGAAGATTTAATAAACTCATAAAATCTCATGGAACATCCTCTTTCCCAATTCAAGTATTGCCCCAAGTGTGGCTCCATACACTTTGAAATCAACAACGAAAAATCAAAACGCTGTGCCGACTGCGGATTTGTATATTACTTCAACCCCTCCGCCGCCACCGTAGCCTTGATTATGAATGAACGGAACGAACTATTGGTATGCCGCCGCGCCAAAGCCCCGGCCAAAGGAACACTCGACTTGCCGGGCGGTTTCATCGACATGGCCGAAACCGGAGAAGAAGGAGTGCGCCGTGAAGTGAAAGAAGAAACAGGCATGGAAGTGAATAAGGCGGAATATCTTTTTTCCTTACCTAACATATATGTGTATTCCGGTTTCCCCGTCCACACGCTGGATCTGTTTTTCCGTTGCACAGTAGCTGATACGCTGCATTACAAAGCAATGGATGACGCCGCAGACCTGTTTTTTATCCCATTAAAAGAGATACGCACAGAAGATTTCGGACTGGGGTCTATCCGGAAAGGATTAGGAATATTCCTGAAAGAAATGAGCGAATAATTATTCAACCGACACCTGTATATCCTAAAAAAGCCAAATAAGTGTAACAAATTCGACTTAAAACCCGTACTTTTGTAAAAACGCGTTGCATTATGAAGAATAAAATCTCCCGAATACTGTGCACGGCTCTCTGCTGTGCACCCCTGCTCGCTACAGCACAGACCAGCGAGAAAATCACTTCCCCCCAACGACTTTATCAGGAAGGACAATCATTGTTCCAACAAAAAGCTTACGCTGCCGCCATCCCGCCACTCCAGGCCTTTGTGCGCCAGGTAGACGCTGAAGGCAAACCATTGCCTGCCGAAGGCGAACGGATGGAGGCTGAATATATGCTGGTATGCGCCGCTTATGAACTGAAAGATACGAAAAGTATAGATAAATTGCGTGCCTATCTGGATGAGTACCCCGATACTCCATACGCTAATCGCATTTATGCACTCATGGCTTCCGTATACTTCTTCGAAGGAAACTATGATGCGGCTATGGCTATGTTCAATGCTTCCCGCCTCGACCTGCTTGGAAATGAAGAACGGGATGACATGACCTATCGCCTCGCCACCTGCTACCTGAAAACAGGAAATGTGAAAGAAGCCGCCATCTGGTTCGAGACGCTTCGTAGCACCAGCAAGAAATATGTTGCGGATTGCACTTATTACCTTTCATACATCCGCTATACCCAACAGCGCTACGATGACGCCCTGACTGGCTTCCTGTCCTTGCAGGATAATGAAAAGTATAAAGCATTGGTGCCTTATTATATAGCAGAAATTTATCTGATAAAGAAGAATTATGATAAGGCGGAAATCGTCGCACAGAATTACTTGTCTGCCTACCCCAACAATGAATATACCGCAGAAATGTATCGTGTTCTGGGTGATGCGGACTATCACTTCGGAAAATACCACGAAGCAATGGGAGCATTTGAAAAGTATCTGGCAAACAACAAAGAGGAAGCTCCCCGCCGGGATGCGCTGTACATGCTGGGACTTTCATATTATCACTCCGGTGTGTATACCAAAGCAGCCAATACCCTCGGGGAAGTAGCTACAGGGAATGATGCGCTTTCACAAAATGCCTATCTGCACATGGGCTTGTCGTACCTGCAAATGGGAGACAAGAACAAAGCGCGTATGGCATTTGAACAGGCTTCCGCCTCTAATGCAAACGTGCAGATCAAGGAGCAGGCCGCATACAACTATGCCCTCTGTATTCACGAAACTTCTTATTCCGCTTTCGGTGAATCTGTCACCGTTTTCGAAAAGTTCCTCAATGAATTCCCCAATTCCCAGTATGTGGATAAAGTCAGCAGTTATCTGGTAGAGGTGTATATGAATACCCGCAGTTATGAAGCTGCCCTGAAATCCATCGAACGTATCACCCATCCGGGTGCTGCCATTCTGGAGGCTAAACAGAAAATCCTGTTCCACCTCGGCACCCAGTCTTTTGCAAATACACAATTCCAGGAAGCTATCGGTTATTTCAACCAGTCTATCGCTTTGGGGCAATACAACTTGCAAACCAAAGCGGATGCCATCTATTGGAGAGGTGAATCTTATTATCGACTGAACCGGATGCAGGAAGCTGCCCGTAACTTTAACGAATATCTGAACCTGACTCCGGACAGGAATACGGAGACTTATGCATTGGCATATTATAATCTGGCTTATATTGCTTTCCACGAAAAAGATTATACGCTTGCACAAAACCGCTTCCTGAAGTTTACACAACTGGAAAAAGGAGAAAATGCCACCGCACTTGCCGACGCCTATAACCGTATAGGCGACTGCCACCTACATGTTCGCCGTTTTGATGAAGCCAAACAATACTATAATAAAGCTGAGAATATGGGAACTCCCGCAGGAGACTACTCATTCTATCAGTTGGCTTTAGTAGCCGGCCTACAAAAGGATTATGACGGCAAAGTGGCATTACTCAACCGTCTGTCCAGCAAATATCCGAGTTCACCTTACGCCATAAATGCACTTTATGAAAAAGGACGTTCGTATGTACAGACTAACAACAGCCGCCAGGCCATCGCAGCCTTCAAAGAGTTACTGGATAAATATCCGGAAAGTCCGGTCAGCCGGAAAGCTGCCGCTGAAATTGGCTTGCTGTACTATCAGAACGATGATTATGATCGTGCGATAGAAGCATACAAACATGTTGTAACACAATATCCGGGTAGCGAGGAAGCACGTCTTGCCATGCGAGACTTGAAATCCATTTATGTGGATGCCAACCGCGTAGATGAGTTTGCCGAATTGGCGGCTAAAGTACCGGGGGAAATTCGTTTCGACGCCAGCGAACAGGACTCACTGACTTACATCGCTGCTGAAAAGGTATACATGAAAGGAGACATTGCACCAGCTAAGGCAAGCTTTACACGCTATCTGCAAAGTTATCCCAACGGTGCATTCAGCCTGAATGCGCACTATTATTTGTGTGTCATCGGCAAAGAGCAGAAAGATGAAGAAGCAGTACTGGAACACGCCGGTAAGCTGTTGGAATATCCGGACACTCCCTACTCACAGGAAGCACTTATCGCACGGGCTGAAATACTATTCAACCGTAAACATTTCGACCAGGCACTTACCGACTACAAGCAGTTGAAGGCAAAAGCGACCACCACCGAACGTCGCCAGCTTGCAGCAACCGGTATGCTACGCAGTGCAGCCATGATGCAGGATGATGTAGAAACAATCGCTGCTGCTACAGACATGCTTGCCGAGGCTAAGCTGACACCGGAACTGCGCAACGAAGCCCTGTATTTCCGCGCTAAAGCATACTTGAACCAACAGGCCGACAAAAAAGCGATGAACGATCTTCAGGCATTGGCTAAAGATACACGCACTCTCTATGGAGCCGAAGCTAAATACTTGGTTGCCCTGCAACTGTATAAAGCCCATGAGTATGCTGCCGCCGAGAAAGAAATACTTAACTTCATCGAACAAAGTACACCACACGCTTACTGGCTGGCACGCAGCTTTATTTTGCTGTCTGATGTATATGTAGCCATGGATAAGAAACTGGATGCACGCCAATACTTATTGAGCCTGCAGCAGAATTACCATGCTGACGATGACATTGAACAGATGATCAATGAAAGACTGGAAAAACTGAAATAAGAAGAGTAGTAAAGTAGTAAGTAGTAAAGTAGAATAGCGATATGAAGAAATCTCAATATATATTCGGAGCATTGGCACTAATAGCCTTCCCGAACTGGGCACAGGCCCAAACACAAGCTAAAGACACTACCCTGAGCCGCACGGTCGTGGTAGAACAAGAATATAATCCGGACATCATGGATGCTTCCAAGGTAAATGTATTGCCACAAGTGGCACCGCCAACTGTCAGCAAAAAAGCAGTGGAATATGATGCAACGTTGGTACCGGAAGGAAATATCCCCGCAAGTACCATGCAGGCTTATACCGGAACAGAAAGCCAAGACAAAGCACAACGCGGATACGCGCGCCTAGGATATGGGAATTATGGGAACCTGGACGCACGCGCCAATTACTTATTTATCCTTCCCAATAGCGATAAGCTAAATCTAAACTTCCACATGAACGGCATGGACGGCAAATTAAAAGTACCCGATTTTGCGGAGAAATGGGATGCACGTTACTACCGTACACGCGTTGGCATGGACTATGTACATGCTTTCCGGAAAGTGGACTTAAATGTAGCCGGCAACTTCGGTCTGAGCAATTTCAACTTTATGCCCTATAGTATAAACAACAAACAGAAATTCCTGTCGGGAGATGTACATTTCGGAGTCAAGTCGACAAGTGAAGACTTGCCTTTTCAGTTTCATGCCGAAACGAACCTGATGTTCTATGAACGCCAGTATGACCTGTCTCAGAAAGATGGACAGGAAGCAATGGTACGGACCAAAGCAGGTGCAGTGGGTTCTATCTCCGAAGAACAATCTGTAGGAGTAGACCTGACAATGGACAATGTATTTTATAAGAACAATCTTTTTGATGATTATACATCTGTAGAACTCAATCCTTACTACTTGTATCAGAATGATGACTGGAAAATCCGACTCGGTGCCCATGTGGATTTTGCTTTCGGATTTGGTAAGAAGTTCCGAATATCACCGGACGTCACTGCCCAATATATTTTCTCTGACAGTTACATTCTTTATGCCCAGGCCACAGGCGGACGCCGAACCAATGACTTCCGCAGGCTGGAAACCGTTTCGCCTTACGGACAGAGTGAAATACAGCTGGATGCCACTTACGAGCAACTGAATGCCGCACTCGGATTCAAGACCAGTCCTGTAACAGGCTTATGGTTCAACCTCTATGGTGGATACCAGGATTTAAAGAACAACCTTGCCTCTGCCGGAGTTTCAAGCTATATCGTAGATACCGACAACCAATCGTACCTCCAACTGTTCCAAAGAAACATGCATAACATCTATGCAGGTGCCGAGGTCAGCTACAGCTATAAAGACATTCTCTCTTTTTCCGCCTCAGGTGTTTACCGTGACTGGAAAGTTGCAAAGGTAGAAGAGGATAACGGAGATTGGCTACTTGCCTATATGCCTTCTTTCGAAGCAAACATTCACGCAGATATCCGACCGATCTCCTCAGTCCTGATCAGCCTCGGATACCAGCACATCACTCGTGAGAAAATAGAAAACGAGCGGGTAGATCCCGTTGGTAATCTTTACCTTGGTGGTAGCTACGAAGTTTTCAAAGGTATCTCTATTTACGCTCGTGTAAACAATTTATTGAACAAAGACTATCAATATTATTGGGGATATCCTACAGAAGGTATCAATTTCGTGGGTGGTGTGAGTTTCCGTTTTTAACAAGCAACGAGGCAAAAAAAGTCATTTTTACTAAAAAAGAATATATTCTCCACATATTATAAGGTGGAAACAATTGTTTTTTTCTACTTTTGCGGGCGAATTCAGTGACAGGAGTCACTATAAAACAGAAATTTATGCCAAAAAACCTTGTCATTGTCGAGTCACCGGCAAAAGCAAAAACAATTGAGAAGTTCCTGGGAAAAGATTATAAGGTTCTTTCCAGCTATGGTCATATACGCGATTTGAAGAAAAAAGAATTCAGTATTGACGTTGAAAAGAACTTTGAACCGGACTATGAAATCCCGGAAGATAAAAAAACGCTGGTAAAGACACTGAAATCTGAAGCGAAAGAAGCAGATACCGTATGGTTGGCTTCCGATGAGGACCGCGAGGGAGAAGCCATCGCGTGGCACTTGTATGAGGTATTGAAACTCAATCCGGAACATACTAAACGCATCGTATTCCATGAAATTACCAAAACCGCTATATTAAAGGCTATTGAGCAGCCTCGAAACATTGACATAAATCTTGTTAATGCACAGCAGGCTCGCCGCATCCTCGACCGTATCGTGGGTTTTGAATTATCGCCCGTACTGTGGAAGAAAGTAAAGCCTGCACTTTCTGCCGGACGTGTACAATCAGTAGCCGTACGTCTCATCGTAGAGCGCGAACGTGAAATACATGCTTTCCAAAGTGAAGCATCTTATAAGGTCACTGCCATTTTCCTGGTTCCCGACACGGACGGCAAACTTGTGGAGATGAAAGCAGAACTTGCACGTCGCCTCAAGACTAAAGCAGAAGCTCAGAAACTATTGGAACATTGCCAGGCAGCAATGTTTACCATTGAAGACATTACAACCCGCCCGGTAAAGAAAAGTCCGGCCGCACCGTTCACCACTTCTACCCTGCAACAGGAAGCTGCACGTAAGCTTGGTTTCACAGTTGCTCAAACCATGATGGTGGCTCAGAGACTGTATGAATCCGGACGTATCACTTATATGCGTACCGACTCGGTAAACTTATCGGAATACGCAATCAACGGCAGTAAAGAAGCCATCGCCAACATGATGGGGGACAAATATGTGCATCCACGTCACTTCAGCACCAAGACTAAAGGGGCACAGGAAGCACACGAGGCTATCCGTCCTACATATATGGAACAGGCGCAAATAGAAGGTAGTGCACAGGAGAAGAAATTGTATGACCTGATCTGGAAACGCACTATAGCTTCCCAGATGGCAGATGCCGAACTGGAAAAGACAACAGCAACCATCAGCATCAGCAATGCATCTGATACATTCAATGCGACCGGAGAAGTGGTAAAATTCGACGGTTTCCTGCGTGTATACAGAGAATCTTATGATGATGATGTGGAGCAGGAAGATGAAAGCCGTCTGTTACCTCCTTTGAAGAAGGGACAGAAACTACAGTACCAGAATATAACTGCTACGGAACGTTTCACGCAACATCCACCCCGTTATACTGAAGCAAGCCTGGTACGCAAACTGGAAGAGTTGGGTATCGGTCGTCCTTCAACTTATGCACCTACTATTTCTACTGTACAGCAGCGTGAGTATGTAGAGAAGGGAGATAAGACCGGCGAAGAGCGTTTATACAATGTGATTACCTTGAAAGAAGATAAGATTGCAGATGATACACGCACTGAGATTACCGGGGCTGAGAAAGCCAAACTGTTACCTACAGATACCGGTACAGTTGTAACCGACTTTCTGATGCAATACTTCCCCAGCATCATGGACTACAACTTCACGGCAAGCGTAGAAAAACAATTCGACGAGATAGCAGAAGGCGATACAAAATGGACGACTATCATGAAGACGTTCTATAAAACGTTCCATCCATCTGTAGAAAGTACCCTCGCAGCCAAGAATGCACATAAGACCGGAGAACGCTTATTGGGAGACGATCCTGTCAGCGGCAAACCTGTTTCAGTCAAGATTGGACGTTTCGGTCCGGTAGTACAGATAGGAACTGCGGAAGATGAAGAGAAACCTCGTTTTTCTCCTCTGAAGAAAGGTATGTCTATCGAGACTATTACTCTGGAAGAAGCAATGGAGCTATTCAAGTTGCCACGTACTCTTGGAGAACATGAAGGTAAAACTGTCAGCGTCAATGCCGGACGTTTCGGGCCATACATCTATTATAATGGCACCTATACTTCACTCCCCAAAGGAGCAGATCCTATGGAAATAGAATTGGAAGAGGCTCTGGAGTTAATTAAGGAAAAAGCGGAAGCAGAAGCCAAGAAGCATCTTAAAAAATTCGAAGAAGAACCGGATTTGGAAATCATGAACGGAAGATATGGCCCTTATATCGCTTATAAAGGCAACAATTATAAGATTCCAAAGGATATCGTTCCGGAAGATTTAAGTTTGGATGCCTGCCTGGAAATCGTCAAACTGCAAAGTGAAAAAGCTGCATCGGCTCCGGCAAAACCGAAGCGTGGAAGATATGCCAAAAAGAAAGCATAAAGCGATTCATTATAAAGCAATCAGCCCCGGAATGATCCTTTCATTCCGGGGCTGATTGTTTTATAATATTATCTGTAATTACATTCTGTCCGGTACTTCAATACCCAGCAATCCCATGCCGAGACGAACTACTTTAGCCACATTCTCCGACAAAGCAAGGCGGAATACTTTCACAGCTTCATCCTCTTCGCGCAGAATACTGAAATCGTGGTAGAACTGATTATATTCTTTCACCAGATCATAAGTATAGTTGGCAATGATAGACGGACTGTAATCTGAGCCTGCCTGCTTCACAATAGCTGCGAAATCAGCCACCATTTGGATAAGTCCTTCCTCTTTCTCACTCAACTCGATGCCTACAGGAATTTCAGCCGGAATTACGATGCCGGCTTCAGCCGCCTTACGCAGTACAGATTGAATACGCGCATACGTATATTGAATGAACGGTCCTGTATTCCCGTTAAAGTCGATTGACTCTTTCGGATTAAACGTCATATTCTTGCGGGCATCCACTTTGAGGATAAAGTATTTCAAAGCACCCAATCCTACAATTCGGGCGATATTATCAGCCTCTTCCTGAGTCAAACCATCCAGTTTTCCCAGTTCATTTGAAGTTTCCTTAGCAGTGTTCACCATTTCCTCAATCAAATCATCGGCATCTACTACTGTACCTTCACGACTCTTCATCTTACCCTCAGGTAACTCGACCATACCATAAGAGAAATGCACAAGCCCCTTTCCCCATTCGAAACCGAGTTTATCGAGCAAGATAGAAAGCACTTGGAAATGGTAGTTCTGCTCATTACCTACAACATAAATCATTTTGTCAATAGGATAATCTGCAAAACGTAACTTAGCCGTACCGATATCTTGAGTCATATAAACAGAAGTTCCATCGGCACGGAGCAACAATTTGTGATCCAAACCTTCAGGAGTAAGGTCAGCCCATACAGAACCGTCTTCTTTCTTATAGAAGAAACCTTTTTCAAGACCTTCCATAACTTTCTCTTTACCTTCAAGATAGGTATTTGACTCATAATATATTTTGTCAAAACCCACACCCATCTTACGATAAGTTTCATCAAAACCTTCGTACACCCAATTATTCATTTTTGCCCAAAGTGCACGTACCTCCGGATCACCGGCTTCCCATTTTACCAGCATTTCACGGGCTTCGTTCATCAAAGGAGAGGCAGCTTCTGCTTTTGCTTTAGCTTCTTCTTCCGTCGCACCTTCAGCCTGGAATTTAGCCATCAGTTCTTTTACCTCGGCTTTATAGTGTTTATCAAAAGCTACATAATAGTCACCCACCAAGTGATCGCCTTTTTTACCGGATGATTCAGGAGTTTCACCATTTCCATATTTGGACCATGCCAACATGGATTTACAGATATGAATACCGCGGTCGTTCACAATATTCGTCTTTACCACTTTGTTGCCGTTCGCCATAACGATGTTGGCCAAGGCATTACCCAAAAGGTTATTGCGTACGTGACCCAAGTGAAGCGGTTTGTTGGTATTGGGTGAAGAATATTCTATCATAACCAACGGAGAGTGATCCGTGGCAGCAGCAATACCATATTGTTTATCGGCATGAATGCCGTTCAGTAACTCAATCCAAGCAGAAGAAGCAATGGTCAGGTTCAGGAAACCTTTGATGACATTGAACGCAGCAACGGAAGGTTCATTAGCTTTCAGATATTCACCGATCTCTTGTGCTGTCTGCTCCGGTCCCTTCTTTGACATGCGCAGGAAAGGAAAAACTACCAGCGTGAGGTGTCCCTCAAATTCTTTCTTGGTTTTTTGCAATTGTACCTGTGCGGCAGGCACATCCTGTCCGTACAGCGCTTTCAGTCCATTGATTACGGACATTACCAGTTTATCTTCTATATTCATGATTTAAAAGTATTTTCCGGGTGCAAAGATACTATATTTTGGCGAATTAAGTACTCCGTTTGTAGGGATAATAAAAAAGGAGGTGCTCGTGCATCTCCTTTCCTATTCTTTATTCGTAGCCGTCTTTATCCGATAGCCAAAGTCAACTCCATACCAGGTTTAAACTTAGCAACTTTCTTTGCAGGAATCGTAATGCTCTGCTTGGTAGAAGGATTAATGCCCAGACGCGCCGCTCTTTCAGATACAGCAAACGTACCGAAACCAACCAATGATACTTTATCACCAGCCTTTAGAGCTTTTGTGATTGATGCCATGAAAGCCTCCAATGCTTTCTTAGAATCCGCTTTTGTCAAACCGGATTCTGCTGCCATAGCGCTGATAAGTTCTGACTTGTTCATAAATTTAAAATTTAATAATTAATATGTTACACAAAAGATATCTGCAATAGAATTTCACAAAGCTCTACAAAAATAGAGTAATATTTCTGAATATCAAATAAAAACATTAAAAAAAGATTGGATTTTGGCGAAAAAAAAGGAATAGAAAGTCGTTTTTCTGTTATAGAACAGAATTTATTCGTATTTTTGCCGAATAAAGCGAAAACAGGCTGCACCTCAACATAATCAAGCGAGTCTGCTTCTGTTTTCGGTTTGCACTATTTTTGCAACTCAATGAATGAAATAACAGATTATGAATGCCATACCAACAGTTACTAAGAACCTATTAATCATTAATGTACTGGTCTTTCTTGCAACCATTGTTGCTCAAAGTTACGGTATAGATATAGACCGCTATTTAGGACTTCACTTTTTCCTTGCTGATAATTTCAATGTGGCACAACTTATCACATACATGTTTATGCATGGTGGATTCACGCATCTATTTTTTAACATGTTCGCTTTGTGGATGTTTGGTCGTATCCTCGAACAAGTGTGGGGGCCGAAACGCTTCCTGTTCTATTATCTGGTATGTGGTATCGGTGCAGGATTTATACAGGAAATCGTTCAATATGTTCATTATGAAATGGTGCTTTCCGCATACGACAGCGTCAACACGGGCTATTCTGTCATTCCAATGAAAGAGTATCTTAACATGATGACTACCGTAGGAGCGTCGGGAGCTATATATGCCATCCTGCTGGGATTCGGAATGTTGTTCCCTAACCAGCCGTTATTTATCTTCCCGCTGCCGTTCCCGATCAAGGCCAAGTACTTCGTTATCGGATATGCATTGATTGAACTGTATGCAGGATTTGCTAACAATCCGGGTGACAACGTAGCTCACTTTGCACACTTGGGTGGTATGATATTCGGTTTTATACTGATCATGTACTGGAGAAAAAAAGACAGAGGAAATGGGTACTATTACAACTGATCTTAAAGAAGCTTTTCGAAGAGGGAATATTTATATCCAACTGATTTATATCAACGTAGCCGCCTTCGTGGTTACTACGCTGACTGAAGTTTTTTTGCAGCTATTCAACCGTAGCCTTGGCGGGGTATTTGAATGGTTGGAACTTCCTGCTTCATTTACCCAATTCATCATACAACCTTGGTCACTGTTCACATACATGTTCATGCATGCAGGTTTTCTGCATATTCTGTTCAACATGCTATGGCTATATTGGTTTGGCGCACTGTTCCTGATGTTCTTCTCTGCAAAGCATTTGCGGGGAGTTTATATATTGGGAGGTATTTGTGGCGGATTGCTGTACATGGTGGCATATAACGTTTTTCCGTATTTCCGTCCGATGGTTGACTACTCATTTATGCTGGGAGCATCTGCTTCTGTGCTTGCTATTGTAGCTGCAACCGCATATCGTGAACCAAACTATCCGATACGATTATTCCTATTTGGCACAATACGACTGAAGTATCTGGCACTGATTGTTATCGGCACTGATTTACTGTTCATCACATCCAGCAATGCAGGTGGACATATCGCCCATTTGGGTGGCGCATTAGCAGGAGTCTGGTTTGCAGCCGGACTGAGTAAAGGCAGAGACATTACATCTTGGATTAATAAGACTCTGGATGCTATTTCAGTATTCAGCTTCAAGCCTCGCAAGCCCAAAATGAAAGTGCATTATGGTAACAGTCGTCAGAAAGACTACGATTACAACGCCCGCAAGAAAGTTCAGTCAGAAGAAATAGATCGCATCCTCGACAAACTAAAAAAATCGGGATACGAAAGCCTGACTACGGAAGAAAAGAAAAGTCTTTTCGACGCGAGCAAACGATAATATAGAAATATGGGAATAAGGCATATTGGCAGATTCGTCGCTTATCTGATTTTAGCGGTCAACATCTTCTTCATAGGTTTGTTGCTTCTTACCGCTTACAGCCCGTATATTAAGCCGGTTGCACATCCCGTGGAGTCCTGTTTCGGACTGACATTTCCTATCTTTCTGGTGACTAATATTTGTTTTCTGATCTTTTGGCTGATTATCCAGAACTATAAGTTTGCATTAGTCACATTGATAAGTCTACTTCTATGCTATCCGCAGATACGGACTTATTTTCCTATTAATTTTCATACGGACAAGTTACCGGAGAACAGCTTCAAAGTTTTATCGTACAATATAATGGGATTCGATGGAGCCGTTAAGAAAGACGGAGAGAACCCTATTTTAAATTATCTGAAGAACAGTGGAGCAGACATCTTATGCCTACAAGAGTACCAGACCATTGAATCTTCTCATTATCTCAGTCAGAAAGATGTCGAGAAAGCTCTGAAAGATTATCCCTATCATAAAATTCAAACTGTAGGAAGCGAAAAAGGCCATACTAACCGGATAGCCTGTTATTCCAAATACCCCATACTTTCGTCCCGCAGATTAGATTATGCCAGCGAATACAATGGTTCTGCAGTTTATGAGCTAAAAATAGGGGAAGATACTGTAATGCTTATCAACAACCATCTGGAATCTAATAAACTAACGAAAGAAGATAAAGTTGTCTATGAAAGTATGCTCAAATCTCCCGAAACGAAAAAGGTAAAAAGCGGCGCCCGCCTGCTTATCCGCAAACTGGCAGAAGCTTCTGCCATCCGTGGTTCGCAAGCCGACAGCATCGCACAAGAAATTGCATCGTCACAGCACCCTTATATTATCGTATGCGGTGACTTTAACGATACACCCATCTCCTACGCTCACAGAGTTATCGGCCAGGGACTGAATGACACTTTCACACAATCAGGCCGCGGACTGGGTATCTCTTACAATCAAAACAAATTCTACTTCAGGATTGACAATATCCTGGCAAGTAAAAATCTAAAATCTTATAATTGTACGGTAGACCGATCTATAAAAGAATCTGACCATTATCCAATCTGGTGTTATCTGAAGAAAAAAGAATAAAGAAAAAAATGATTAATATCTAATACTTAAAACTATGTTTAAGAAGTGTATTTTTATTTTAGCTACAAGTTGTATGATGTACTCCTGTACCACACAAACGGAAACAAATCCGTTTGTGTCTGAGTTCCAAACCGAACATGGCGTACCGCCCTTCGATAAAATTAAATTGGAACATTACGAACCCGCCTTTTTGAAAGGGATTGAGGAACAAAACGCGAATATCGATGCAATAGTGAATAATTCTGAAGCACCTACTTTTGAAAATGTAATCGTTGCTCTCGACAATAGCGCTCCGATACTGGACAGGGTTAGTGCTATTTTCTATAATATGACGGATGCCGAAAAGACCCCCGGTCTGAATGAACTGTCCATTAAAATAGCCCCTACATTATCAGAACATAGTGATAATATTTCACTGAATCAAGAACTCTTCAAAAAAGTAAATGCCGTATACCAGCAAAAAGAGTCTCTGAAACTGACTACCGAACAAGAACGCCTGTTGGAAGAGACTTATAAAGACTTTGTTCGCTCCGGTGCAAACCTTTCCCCGGAAAAGCAGGCACGTCTGCGTGAGATCAACAAACAGTTATCCACATTAGGTCTTACATTCAGCGATAACATTCTGAACGAGAACAATGCTTTCAAACTATACATCGACAAAGAAGAAGATCTTGCCGGGCTGCCCGAATGGTTCCGTCAAAGCGCAGCAGAAGAAGCAAAAGCAGACGGTCAGGAAGGAAAATGGCTATTCACTTTAGGAAATGCCAGCCGACTTCCGTTCCTGCAGTACTCAGAAAATCGTCCGTTGCGTGAGCAGATATACAAGGCTTATATCAATCGCGGTAACAACAATGATAAGAACGATAACAAGAAAATTATCACGGATATTGTAAGTCTTCGCCTTGAAAAAGCACAGTTACTGGGTTTTGACTGTTATTCCAACTTCGTTCTGGATAACACAATGGCTAAGAACTCCGCAACTGTAATGGATTTCCTGAATAACCTGTGGAGCTATTCCTTACCGAAAGCAAAAGCCGAAGCTGCTGATTTGCAGAAAATCATGGATAAAGAAGGCAAAGGAGAAAAACTGGAAGCATGGGACTGGTGGTATTATACTGAAAAGCTTCGCAAAGAGAAGTACAATCTTGAAGAAGATGAAATCAAGCCTTACTTTAAACTGGAAAACGTACGTGAAGGAGCTTTCGCAGTTGCCAACAAGCTCTATGGCATTACATTAACGAAGCTGGATGGTATTCCTGTATATCATCCTGATGTGGAAGTGTTCGAAGTAAAAGATGCAGATGGCTCTCATATGGGTATCTTCTATGTAGACTATTTCCCGCGTCCGGGTAAGAGCGGTGGTGCATGGATGAGCAATTATCGTGAACAGAAAGGTGATATTCGCCCGCTGGTATGCAACGTATGCAGTTTTACCAAACCTGTAGGCGATACTCCATCACTATTGACAATCGATGAAGTAGAAACTCTGTTCCATGAATTTGGGCATGCCTTGCATGGATTATTGACTAAATGCAACTATAAAGGCATTTCCGGAACAAATGTCGTACGTGACTTTGTTGAATTACCCTCCCAGATAAATGAACATTGGGCTACTGAACCGGAAGTACTGAAAATGTATGCCAAACACTATCAGACAGGAGAAACCATTCCCGACAGGCTTATCGAAAAGATTCTGAACCAGAAAACCTTCAATCAAGGTTTCATGACCACAGAATTACTGGCTGCTGCCATTCTGGATATGAATCTGCACAACTTGACTGACACCAAGAATCTGGATGTATTGGCATATGAGAAAGAAGTCATGGATCAATTGAATCTTATCCCTGAAATAGCCCCGCGTTATCGTACCACCTACTTTAATCATATCATCGGTGGTTATGCTGCAGGCTACTACAGCTATTTATGGGCAAACGTATTGGATAACGATGCTTTCGAGGCCTTCAAAGAGCATGGTATCTTCGACAAAAAGACGGCAGATCTTTTCCGGTATAATGTTCTTGAAAAAGGTAACAGTGAAGACCCGATGACACTTTACAAAAATTTCCGGGGTACTGAGCCTCAACTGGAACCAATGTTAAAAAATCGTGGAATGAAGTAAAATTAGTGCTATACCAAGGCAGCAAAATCATTGCCAGATGCAAATATTTGAGTTCCTTTTACTTCCGAATGTGAAAAAAAAACTATATTTGCAGCCTTGTACGCTATAGAAATCAATTAATAAAGTAATCATAATAAACTAAAAGTAACATGCAAAACAAAGGATTTGTAAAGGTTTTTGCAATTTTGCTCACACTGGTGTGTGTGTTCTACCTTTCCTTCTCTTTTGTGACTCGCCATTATAACAATAAGGCAAAAGAGTACGCAAAAGGCGATCTGAAGTTAGAGCAGGACTATCTGGATTCTCTATCAAACGAGAAAGTGTGGTTCGGCAATTGGACACTAAAACAGTGTCGTGAGATGGAAATCAGTTTAGGTTTGGACTTAAAGGGTGGTATGAACGTTATCCTTGAAGTTTCTGTTCCCGATGTCATCAAAGCATTGGCGGACAACAAAACCGACGAAGCATTCAACCAAGCATTGGCAACTGCCGCCAAACAGGCTATTAGCAGCCAGGATGACGTCATTACTCTGTTTGTTAGAGAGTATCACAGAATTGCTCCGGATGCACGTCTTTCCGAACTTTTCGCTACTCAACAGTTAAAAGACAAAGTAAACCAAAAGACTTCTGACGCTGAAGTAGAAAAAGTACTGCGTTCGGAAGTAAAAGCTGCAGTTGACAACTCATACAATGTACTCCGTACTCGTATCGACCGTTTTGGTGTGGTTCAGCCCAACATCCAGAGTCTGGAAGACAAGATGGGACGTATCATGGTGGAGCTTCCGGGTATCAAAGAGCCAGAGCGTGTAAGAAAATTACTACAAGGTTCTGCTAATCTGGAGTTTTGGGAAACATACAACGCAAAGGATGTTGCACCCTATCTGCAAGCTGCTGATAACAAACTGCGCAGCATTTTAGCTAATGAAGCATCGGCTGACAGTGTAGCCGTTGACAGCACTGCCGCTCCGGTTGTGGCACAAGCTACCAGCACTGCCGATAGTCTTGCTGCAGCATTGAAAGGTGAAAACAAAGCACAATCTGTCGATCTTGCACAAATCAAGAAAGAACATCCGTTGCTGGCTGTTCTGCAGGTTAATTCCAGCGGACAAGGCCCGGTTGTAGCTTATGCTAATTACAAGGATACAGCTGATATCAACAGATATCTTTCTATGAAAGAAATCCAGTCAGAACTTCCGAAAGATCTCCGTCTGAAATGGGGAGTTTCTGCTTATGAATATGATCCGAAGGGTCAGACTTTCGAACTTTATGCTATCCGTTCAACCGAACGTAACGGACGTGCACCATTGGAAGGTGACGTTGTTGTTAGTGCAAAAGATGAATATGACCAATTTGGTAAACCGGCTGTAAGCATGTCTATGAACACAGACGGTTCACGCCGTTGGGCTCAGCTGACTAAGCAAAACATTGGTAAGAGCATCGCTATCGTATTGGATGGTTATGTATATTCTGCACCGAATGTAAATACTGAAATTACAGGTGGTAACTCACAAATTACCGGACACTTCACTCCTGAGCAAGCAAAAGACTTAGCGAACGTATTGAAGTCAGGTAAGATGCCGGCTCCTGCACGTATCGTTCAGGAAGATATCGTAGGTCCGTCTTTGGGACAAGCTTCTATCAACGCTGGTGTATTCTCATTCATCGTTGCATTGATTCTGTTGATGGTTTATATGTGCACTATGTACGGTTTCATCCCAGGTATGGTTGCTAACGGTGCACTAGTCCTGAACATGTTCTTCACATTAGGTATCCTTTCATCCTTCCAGGCAGCCTTGACAATGTCCGGTATTGCCGGTATGGTGTTGGCACTGGGTATGGCTGTGGATGCTAACGTTTTGATTTACGAACGTACCAAAGAAGAATTACGTGCTGGCAAGGGTGTGAAGAAAGCACTCGCAGATGGTTACTCCAACGCATTCTCTGCTATCTTCGACTCTAACTTAACGTCTATTATCACAGGTATTATCCTGTTCAACTTCGGTACAGGTCCTATCCGTGGTTTCGCCACGACCTTGATTATCGGTATCTTGATTTCATTCTTTACCGCCGTGTTTATGACACGTTTGGTTTATGAGTACTTCATGAATAAAGATAAGTGGTTGAACCTGACCTTCTCTTCTAAGATCTCCAAGAATTTGATGGCGAATGTACATTTTGACTTCATGGGTGGCAACAAGAAGTGGTTGACAATTACAGGTGTTATTCTTGTAATCTGTATCGGTTCACTCTTTGTACGCGGTCTAAGCCAAAGTATCGACTTCACAGGTGGACGTAACTTCAAGGTACAATTTGAGAATGCGGTAGAACCAGAACAAGTACGCGAGTTAATCTCCAGTAAATTTGGTGACGCTAACGTCAGTGTAATCGCTATCGGTACAGATAAGAAAACTGTACGTATCAGTACAAACTATCGTATTGAAGAAGACGGCAACAATGTTGACTCTGAAATAGAAGCATATCTCTATGAGACATTGAAGCCCGTATTGACGCAAAACATTACTCTGGAAACATTTATCGATCGTGAAAACCATACTGGTGGTAGTATCGTCAGCTCACAGAAAGTAGGTCCGAGTATTGCAGATGATATCAAGACTTCGGCTATGTGGTCTGTAGTACTTGCTTTGATTGCAATTGGTCTGTACATCTTGATTCGTTTCCGTAACATTGCATATAGTGTGGGTTCTGTAGCTGCACTGACAAGTGATACATTGATGATCTTGGGTGCTTATTCTCTCTGCTGGGGCTGGATGCCATTCTCACTGGAAATTGACCAGACATTCATCGGTGCTATTCTGACAGCTATCGGTTACTCTATCAATGACAAGGTGGTAATCTTCGACCGTGTACGTGAGTTCTTCGGCCTGTATCCAAAACGCGACAAGAAACAGTTGTTCAATGACTCATTGAACACTACTCTGGCACGTACTATCAATACTTCATTGAGTACATTAATCGTATTGCTGTGTATCTTCATCCTTGGTGGTGACTCTATCCGCAGCTTCGCATTCGCAATGATCCTCGGTGTTGTAATTGGTACATTGTCTTCTTTGTTCATTGCATCTCCTATCGCATACATGATGTTGAAGAACAAAAAAATAGCTGAGCCGGCTGCTGAAGTAGCTAAATAAGGACTATACAAGTTAACGATAAAAAAGGGAAGCCGAACGAATCGACTTCCCTTTTTATTTTGTAGTCCCGAGGGGAATCGAACCCCTATCTAAAGTTTAGGAAACTTCTATTCTATCCGTTGAACTACAGGACCAGCAACATTTGCGGTTGCAAAGATAAGGCATTCTCCCGATTTCACAAGGCCGAACGAAGATTTTATCGAGAAGTCAAGAAAATACAAGCAACACAAGATTTTATCAAAGTGTAAAGTCAAAACAGCTTCACACAGCATTAATTTAAGCGCCTATACTTACATTTAGTCAACACATGCATCAGTAAAACAAATGATAATATGCAACTTTTATTCGTTCAAGTCAGACACATAGTCAGAGTTTTGCTCACTCCAAATATCAAAAAACACTCATTTCTCAATTCTTTTAGTACACAATCACAGATTAACTCAAAAAGATTTTGCCAAGTCGCATAACTTTCCGACATTTGCAAACGTGCCTATAAAAAGCGTAGTACTTTTTGTAAGTACCCCAACCAACATGAGAACAGATTTTAAGTGATCCTATAAATTAATCATAGTAATACGAAATTATGGCAAACGACATGATGGTAAAAGAACTGGATCAAGTGGTAGTCCGCTTTTCCGGAGACTCCGGCGATGGTATGCAGCTCGCCGGCAACATCTTTTCAACAGTATCGGCTACGGTGGGAAATGACATCAGTACTTTCCCCGACTATCCCGCAGATATCCGCGCCCCGCAAGGCTCTCTGACCGGCGTATCAGGTTTCCAGGTACACATCGGCGCCAGCAAAGTATTCACCCCGGGTGATAAATGCGATGTATTGGTAGCTATGAACGCTGCCGCATTGAAAACACAGTATAAGTTTGCTAAGTCTACTGCTTGCATCATTATCGACACAGACTGTTTCCAGGCTTCCGATTTACAGAAAGCCGCTTTCAAGACTGACAATCCTATCGAAGAAATGGGTATCAAGCAAGATGTTATTGCCGCTCCTATTTCTCAAATGGTGAAAGACTGTCTGGCAGAAACAGGTATGGACAACAAAGCAATGCTGAAATGCCGCAACATGTTCGCTCTCGGCCTGGTATGCTGGTTGTTCAATCGCGACCTGAAGATTGCAGAAGATTTCCTTAGAGAGAAGTTTGCAAAAAAGCCGGAAATAGCAGAAGCCAACATCAAGGTAATTCACGCCGGTTACGACTATGGTCACAATACACACGCTTCCGTAGCACATACTTATAAGATAGAAAGTAAGATAAAGACGCCCGGAATATATATGGATATCATGGGCAACAAAGCTACAGCCTACGGTTTCATTGCTGCTGCTGAAAAAGCAGGTCTGAAGTTATTCCTGGGTTCTTATCCCATCACTCCGGCTACGGACGTATTACATGAACTCTCCAAACATAAATCCTTAGGTGTCATTACCGTTCAATGTGAAGATGAGATTTCCGGCTGTGCTACGGCTATCGGTGCTTCTTTTGCTGGTGCATTGGCTGTAACTACCACTTCCGGTCCGGGTGTCTGCCTGAAATCAGAGGCTATGAACCTTGCAGTGATTACAGAACTTCCCTTGGTTGTTCTGGACGTACAACGCGGTGGTCCTTCCACAGGTTTGCCGACTAAATCGGAACAAACGGACTTGTTACAGGCTTTGTTTGGTCGTAACGGTGAGAGTCCAATGCCGGTTATTGCTGCAACCTCACCGACAAACTGCTTCGATGCAGCCTATGCAGCTTGTAAAATGGCTTTGGAACACATGACTCCGGTAGTTCTGTTAACAGACGGTTTCGTAGCCAACGGTTCCGGTTCATGGAAGCTGCCGAACCTGGATACATATCCTGAAATCAAACCTCAGTATGTTACTCCTGAAATGAAGGATAACTATACTCCTTATAAACGCAATCCTGAGAACCAAGTACGTTACTGGGCCGTTCCGGGACAAGAAGGCTATACTCATATCCTCGGTGGTCTGGAAAAAGACAGCAACACTGGTGCGATCTCTACCGATCCTGAAAACCACAATCTAATGTGCCACCTGCGTGCAGAAAAAGTTGCAAAGATTGCTGTACCCGATGTAGAAGTACAAGGCTGTGCAGATGATGCAGACCTGCTGATTGTAGGTTTTGGCGGTACTTACGGACACTTGTATTCTGCTATGGAAGAGATGAACAAAGCCGGACAAAAAGTAGCCTTAGCTCACTTCTCTTATATCAATCCTCTGCCTAAAAATACGGCTGAAGTATTGAAGAAATACAAGAAAGTGGTAGTTGCCGAACAGAATCTGGGACAATTTGCCGGTTATCTCCGCATGAAGGTGGATAATTTCACTCCGTATCAATTCAATGAAGTCAAGGGACAGCCGTTCGTAGTAAGCGAATTAGTGGCTGCCTTCACCGAGATTTTAAATAAATAATAACCCCGTAAAGTATCGAAAGACATGAGCGAATATACAGCTAAAGATTTCAAAAAAGGACAACCTCGTTGGTGTCCGGGTTGCGGTGACCACTTCTTCTTGAATTCACTGCACAAAGCGTTGGCAGAAATCGGTGTTAAGCCTTGGGAAACTGCCGTTATCTCGGGTATCGGTTGCTCCAGCCGTCTGCCTTATTATATGAATACGTATGCGATGCAGACTATCCACGGACGTGCTGCCGCCATCTCTACCGGATGTAAAGTAACCAATCCTAACCTGAGCGTTTGGCAGGTTTCAGGTGATGGTGACGGTCTGGCTATCGGTGGTAACCACTTTATCCATGCTATCCGTCGTAATATAGATATCAACATTCTGTTGCTGAACAACCGCATCTACGGTCTGACAAAAGGACAATATTCCCCGACGTCTCCCCGTGGCTTCGTCAGCAAATCCTCTCCTTATGGTACGGTAGAAGATCCGTTCCACCCAGCTGAACTCTGCTTCGGTGCCCGTGGACGTTTCTTTGCACGCTGTGTAGCCACAGATGGTCCCGGCACAGGAGAAGTTCTGAAGGCTGCTGCTAACCATAAAGGAGCCGCTGTGTGTGAGATTTTGCAACACTGCGTTATCTTCAATGACGGAACCTACGACTCTATATACAACAAAGACGGACGTGCCAAGAATGCTATCTACCTGGAACACGGTAAGCCAATGCTTTTCGGTGAGAACAAAGAGTTTGGATTGATGCAGGAAGGTTTCGGACTGAAAGTTGTAAAGTTGGGCGAGAACGGTATCACAGAAAAGGATATCCTCATTCATGATGCACACTGCATGGATAATACATTGCAACTGAAATTGGCTCTGATGGAAGGTCCTGACTTCCCGGTTGCTCTCGGTGTAATCCGCGATGTGGAAGCTCCGACTTATGACGATGCTGTAATGGAACAGATTGAAGAAGTATCAGCAAAGAAGAAGTATCACAACTTCAAGGAACTGTTGATGACGAATGATATTTGGGAAGTAAAGTAAGCGAATACACTATTCCTTTTCTAAAAAGCCTCATTACCGCTACTATTATATAGTACGGTAATGAGGCTTTTTAGAAATAATACAAATCAATAGTTGAAGACGGGTTATGAATAAAGTGTGATAAAGTGATAGCGGGATACCCCAAATGGTAACTTTGTTCACTCCACACGGTAACTCCATTTACATGCCGAGGTAAAGACCGTTACACGCCGAGGTAAAGGCCGTTACAATAAGGGGTAAAGGCCGTTACATACGGCGGTAAACGCTTTTACATCTTATGATAAGCACTCGGTAAATACTATTAGCTGATTATCAACAAACTAACAAGAAAGTCATCAGTAACCTTTGATTCACATCTTTTCCGCAAAGAATCAATTCCGTCAACAGATAATCCCAAATATCATATACAATTTTGGGATTTAAACTTTAAAAGCCTATATTTGCCCTGAAATAAAGCAAGATGAAAACAAAACACTTATTCTGGATATTCCTGTTAATATCCGTAATCAACTTCACGAGTTGTGATGACGACAAATTAAAGAACAACACTCCAACACCGTTCCGGATTGGAGTGCTATTTCTTCCCTTACGCTGATTCAAAGCACAAAGTTTCGGATCACCTCATTGCCAAAGGTATCTACAGCTTTTCGTCAAAAACAGAACATGTCACGGAAGCTTCATCTTCTACCGATGCCATACCTTATCTCACATTGAACTATTCGGCCGATACAAAAGGAAACTTTACAGATGCAACAATTCCGCCCACACCGCATAATTTCAAGTTTGAAATGGAAAACGGTATCACGAGTTACGCTATACTTGGCCTCATACAACGCTATCTGGATGTAGATTGGAAAAAACTTGTCCCCAAAGACGCCTCTACAAGAAATGACATTATCATAAAACCACTTTTAACAATGACAGTGGATGATACCGACTATTCCATTATCGGGACATTCAATACCATTCCGGCAATTCCAGAAGGAGTATTAGAATAGCTGCGCCTTCAAAGTTTTTTCTGCCCTTTCTCTTTGATAATAAAAGAATTAGTGTATATTTGCATCAGGCATACATTAACCTTTAACATCACTGTACTATGGGTAGAAGATTAATCTTTGACCGGTTTTCCCAGCAAGCTCTCCAGACCTTGCACCGGTATCGTGCCGTAATGTTCAGTCCCACCCTTTATTCATGTTTTTAGTTCGCGAGTGATATTTATTTTCAGTCATTTACTAAACATGAATAGATTATGGATAATAGACCTACCATAGCCGAAGTACAAGAATGGGTACTGAAGCTACACAACACGTGTGAGCAAACCATCACAAACGAAGAGCGCAAAGAACAGCACAAGTATGCCGTCATGGTGCAACGCCCGCAGGACAAGAAGTTCCTGGTGAAAATGCTGGATGAATCTTCGCAGATACGTGATCGCAAAAAACTTGCCGCCCGCATTAAGACTCTGATAGACCGCTATGGAGTACCTGAATTCCTGAACAAGCGGGATACTTTCCTCTTTAAAATGTACCAGGTCTTCGGACATCATTTCGACTTCATCGCCATACCTATTATAAAGAAGCGTTTACGCATGGATACGTCTAAAGTCATCCTTGACGAAGCCCGTCCCAAGTTAACCCGGCACCTGTCTGAACGTGCACAGCAAAAGGTTGGACAAAATGTGAACCTACTGGGTGAAGTCGTTTTAGGCAATGGGGAAGCAGATCACCGTTACTATCATTACCTGGAAGCATTGGAAGCTCCGGATATTAACTATATCTCCGTAAAGATATCCGGCATCTATGCCCAGACGCATGCTTTGAATTATGAAGAGAGTTTCCCGGAACTGGTGAAACGCATGTCCGCTCTTTACCAAAAAGCAATAGACTTCCCGCATACAGATGAAAACGGAGTGAAACATGCGAAGTTTGTCAATCTGGATATGGAAGAATATAAAGATTCACACTTTACTTTACGCCTGTTTAAAACTGTACTAAGCAAACCGGAATTCAGAGACTATTCAGCCGGTATCGTTGTACAAGCTTATCTGCCCGATGCCTATGATTTCCAGACGGAATTGTTGGAATTTGCAAAGGCACGCGTGGCTGAGGGAGGTGCACCACTCAAAATGCGCCTTGTAAAAGGTTGCAATCTGGAAATGGAAACCGTGATTTCTTCCTTGCGCGGCTGGCCCAACCCCATACTTTCCACAAAAACGGAAGTAGATGCAAACTACCTGCATATTCTGGAACGCGCCCTGCTGCCCGAAAATGCAAAAGCGTTGCACATCGGAGTGGCTTCGCATAACCTGTTCACAATAGCCTACGCTTACCTGTTAAGCCAGAAAAACAACAGTTCAGAGTATATGACATTTGAGATGTTGGAAGGTATGGCCGACCATGTATGGCGTGCACAGTCGCAACTGAGTAATCACATCATACTATATGCACCGGTAGTGAAAGATGAACACTTCCTGAATGCAATCTCTTATTTGGTACGCCGCATGGACGAAAATACAGCTCCGGATAACTTCCTCACTCATTCATTCAATCTGAAACCGGGAACTGACACCTGGAATTTCCTGCAAAAACAGTTTGAAGAAGCATATCACAAGAAAGATAGCGTTTCTCATATTCCTACGCGCACGCAGAACAGGCTTTTACCGTATTCTCCCGTCCCCCCATCCGACGTGATGAAAAACGAACCGGATACGGATTTTGATCTGCCTCAAAACCAGAAATGGGTACGAAAGATCTTTGCCAAATGGAAAAAGTCTTCCGCCGATACTCCGGAAATCATTCCTCTGCAAATAGGAACCGAAGACATCATCTGTGAAAAACGCCATAAGTACATGGACCGCTGCCAGAATGATGAAGTATGTATTTGCGAAATGTCGCAAGCCAATACGGAACAAATAAAGCAAATCATCGGCATTGCAGAGAAAGATCCCGCAAGCTGGCGGAACACTACCTTAGAGGAACGTCATAGAATCATGTTCGAAGCAGCCAATCGCCTGGGTGATATGCGCGGAGACCTGATAGGCAGCATGTGTGCTGTAACAGGTAAAACAGTGGTAGAAGGCGATGTAGAGGTATCCGAAGGTATCGACTACGCCCGCTTCTATACCACAACAATGAAAAAATTCGCCGCACTGCATGATGTGGACATCACCTCCAAAGGAACAATCCTCGTCATTTCGCCGTGGAACTTCCCATGTGCCATTCCTATCGGCGGCATTGTAGCCGGATTGGCCGGTGGCAATACCGTGATACTGAAACCCGCAACAGTAGCTGCTCCCGTAGCATGGCTATTTGCCAAGGCTTTCTGGGATGCAGGAGTGCCCAAAGAAGCATTGCAAGTCATTATAACCGACCGTGAAGCACTGAAAGAATTGACCACAGCTCCGGCTATCAAGCATATCATCCTGACAGGAGGTACGGATACAGCCCAAAGCATTGCACGTACCAGCCCGTCTACCCCACTTTCTGCCGAAACCGGTGGAAAAAATGCTATTATCCTCACAGCCTCGGGCGACCGTGATCATGCCATCATGAATATCGTTACTTCTGCTTTCGGAAATGCCGGACAAAAGTGCTCAGCATGTTCCCTACTGCTTGTAGAACGCTCTGTATACGAAGACAAGAACTTCCAGGATAAGCTGAAGGATGCCGCCACCAGTATAAAAGTAGGCAGTGTATGGGAAGCTGGTAACGTAGTAGGCCCCATGATTACCAACCGGAACGACAAGTTATTGCAAGCCCTTACACTGGAACCCGGCGAGTCCTGGCTGGTTCCACCTAAGTTTATTGACGAGAAGCAATACATCCTCGCCCCTACCGTGAAGTGGGGAGTAAAACCGGGCAGTTATTCATTCCGTACCGAATTGTTCGGTCCCATGTTAAGTGTGGCTTGTATTGACAATCTTCAACAGGGAATAGAGTTGGTGAACAGCCTGGACTACGGTTTGACTTCCGGTCTGCAAAGCCTGGATGAAAACGAACAAAAACTCTGGAAGGACTCCATTCTGGCAGGTAATCTTTATATCAATCGTGGTATCACAGGTGCTATTGTCAACCGCCAACCTTTCGGTGGGATGAAACTATCTGCTTTCGGTGGTGGTGTAAAAGCAGGCGGACCGAACTATTGTGCCTGCCTTGTGAAGATTACCGACAAACCGGAAAGTAATACGGATTATAAGCAAAGTTATCCTCATGCTTATGAAGAAGAATTTGCGCATGCACGGGATATCAATAAGTTATATGGCGAACAGAATGCATTCCGTTATCTGCCATTAAAGAATATGGTACTCCGCCTTTTCCCGGGAGATAGTAACGAAGAAGCGGAAATGATTGCACTTGCCACAAAGCTCTGCCACACACCACTGACTATCAGCTTTGACCCGAATGATGATCGCACGACTGCATTATCATCTACCGGCTGTACACTAAAGAAAGAAACATTGGATGAATTCCTCAAAACAATGAGGAGCTATGAACGTATCCGCACTTGTGGCGCTGATATTCCGATGGAAATGTATGAAGAGGCAGCCCGTAGAAACAAATACATTGCCACGGCAAAACCTGTGAAAAACGGACGTGTAGAGTTAATACATTATATTAAAGAGCAAAGCATCTCCTTCGAATTCCATCGATATGGCAGCATTCTGGATGTGCCTCCCGTAGAATAACAATTAAAAAAACGTGGTCCGGCTTGCCTATCGAAAAGCGGACAGGTCAGGCCACGTCATTCCTCGTTCTCCACCGGCAATGGCAAAGAAACCGTAAATTCGCTATATTTTCCTTCCACACTCTCCACACTGACGTATCCTCCATGTTCACGAGCCACATTCATCACATAGTTCAGCCCCAAGCCGAAGCCGGATACTTTCTTCTTCGCATCCTCATTCCGGGTAATTACGCGTTCAAACTTATCAAATACAATCCGTTGAGCCGCAAGCGGAATACCGATACCATTATCCCGCACCTTGATCTGAGTATACTGTCCGGAAAGACAGGAAGTAATCTGTATATCTATCGTATCCTTAGAGTATTTCACCGCATTGTCTATCAGGTTACTTAAAGCCTCTTTCAGATACTCCTCATCAGCATAGCATAGGGTTTACCCCAACCCGTCCAATCCCATTGAAGTTCTATCGGGTATCCTTATTATTACCGGGCATCTTATTGGGAGTGATGCCTGCAATCCATGGATTCTGTACAAGAGAAGCCAACATATTCTTTCTGGGATTATTTGGCGTTCTGGGTGGTACGGGAGATATTCTTTTTTGGTACAGCCTTCGTGCCTTTGATGATGAAGATCTGCTACTGGCCGATAAAAAAGCTTTTCAGGCCACTATTATAAAGCGCAATTACGGAAAGAATGACTAAAATTCTTCTCCCAACGTATAACAAAAAAAGTTCCCTCATACCCAAAGAGTAGAGAGAACTTTTAATCATTAGAGAGGAAGACTTATTCAACCTCCATTGTCAATCTATTAACATTCTTATTTAAGGACTTTAATCATTTGTTCTCCACTGGTAAGTACCCCTCGTACAACATATACTCCAGCCGGCAAGTCCGACATATCTACAAACTCAACATTCATAACTTGCTTTATCAGAGTACCACTAACAGAATAGATATAAGCAGTTCCCACCTCTGGTAATACTACTTTCTGAAGTTGGCTGTCATAATATGCTTTCACACTGCCATCTTCTACTTTATCAATACTTGTCGGTACACCTACAATAACAGCATTAGATGCAGCCGTTTCTACACCGCCAACCACCGCAGTTACTGTATATGAGCCGTCTGCTGCATTTTCAACTGTATAATTGGTAGCTTGAATACCTTCTTTCAAGAGTGTACCGTCAATGTAAAGATTATAAGTTGTAGCAGGTTCTTCTGCACGAGTAACAGCTTGCTTATCGGCATCCTGCAGAACTGCGGAAATTCGCCAGTTGTAATCCAAATCCTTATTCATAGACTTCAACGTTCTCCAAGTAGTTCCATCGGTAGTAATCAGATTACCTTTTCCATCCACTGCCGGTCCTTCATCTGTCATATTGGGCTTCACTCCATTAATGTGGCTAACATAATATCCTACACAAACTTCATGACCAGCCGGAATTACTACCGGTTTATCCAAACGAACAACATTTTCTCCTGCTACCAGAGTCTTCACATCAACTTCTTGTTCATAAACTAAATTACGATCATAAAAGACAGCTATGGCAGAAGTCTGCAAATAAACATCACTCAAACTATATTTAATGTGAGTTATATATTTACCTACCTGATCAACCAAATCATCAGCATCATAAGCAATTACAAAGTATCCATATACCCCGCTACTCCTAGTCAATCCAATTGCTTTACTACCGGATGTCTTATCTTGATAGTTCATTTCATTAGCAGCTTCAGGCGATTGCCATGTCAAAGTCAGATTCTTATTCTCCAATGTACCGCTCAAACCGTAAGGAGCAGGTGCAAGATTAGGTTGCTTGTATTCAACAGTATAAGTATCAGAAAGAGCGGATTCCCATCCATTTGTATAAACAGCGGATACAGCATATTCATACTTACCGTAGTTCAACGTTGCAGTATACTCCGGATCTTCTGTTTCAGTAGCCAATGAACCGTTACAATAAACACGGAAGTTCTTTATAGTAGGCTTATTATCAGTTGCACGAGTCGCAACAACACCATTTACCCCAAAGGCTGTTGCCGATTTCAAGTCAGAGAATGATCTGCCTGACATTCTTTCAAGCGGAACCATTTGATTATTAACAGGTGCTGTCTTTCTAAGTGTAGTCGTAGCAGCCTTTTGTGAACCTTTCAAACGTACCTGTGCTCCTACTACAAAGTTACTATTAAATTCTGCATCGATCCGGCTGTAAGCAACCCAAGTTGTTCCATCCAAACTAAGCATATCACCTCCAGTCACACGTGGACCGGCATCAGCAGCAATAGGTTCTTTTCCATCAGCAAACAGAACAAAGTATCCCACATAAATAGAACTTCCTACAGGTACAGCTACCGGCTCATCGAATGCAACACTAAACATTTCACCTGTTTTAATAGAAGTAGCAGTCTTAGAAGCTAAGATTTTCTTATTGGCAGAGCACAGCACAACTTTCAGCTCTTTAACATCATCCGTTAAGTACAGATTAACACCTGTTATCTCATAATCTGCATAAAGAGCCAACTCTTCTTTGGTAAATTGTGCTCCGACATAAAGATCCACATCTTTTCCATCATTGGTCATGCCCCATTTATATTTGGGTTCACCATAATGTTTCAATTCCATAGGCAAATCCGTATATACATCCCATTTCAAAGATAACTTTCCTTTATCGAAATCAGTTTCGGTAAAGGTAGGACGTACATATTCAGCCGGCAATTCAACTGTAGCTGTAGCAGAAGCGGAAGCCTTTGAAGAAAGACCATCTGTATAATTTGCCACAACTGTATAAGTATATGTACCTGGAGCTAATTCCTCCGTATAAGTTAAACCTGTTATTCCGGATTTGACTTCCACGCCATCACGATATACGGTATAGTCTTTCACTACCGGAGTCTTAATCTCACTCTGAGCTTCCACATCAGCACTTAGCATCCAGTTTGCATTAGCTGCTGCCTCAATATTAGTCCAACTGGGCACTGTAGTATCAAAATCAGATTTTGCCGTAGAAGTTGAAATAAAGCATGCACCGGAAATAGCCGGTCCACTATCCAACAACCCAGGGAAAAGATCTGCTGCATGAACCACATAATAACCATAAGACAATTCTGCACTCGGATCAATAACGTACGGAGTTGTTAAAGCCATTTTAGCCCATTTATGCACTTCCAATGCTGCAATTTCTTCAGCTGATACCTGCTGAGAATATACAATTTTACTATTCTCAAGAATCACTAAACGCATTTCCGTTACTGCGGAATTCAGCATAACATTAATGGCTGTAATTTTATGATCAGCATAAGAAGCCAATTCATCACTGGAAAATGCATTTACTGCCCATATTTTACGCACTGTACCGGAAGTTCCTCCCATGGCCTTACCTTTTTCCCCATTACTCCAAGTCAATGTTTTATCAGCAAGAATCGGAGATTTCCAACTCAACGTCGCATTCAAACCATTAACCGCAGCTCTTACGTCCACTGCAATTGGGCGGGCATCCTCTACAGGAATATTGGTCAATGACAAAGGGAATGACTTTTCTTCCTTATCACCATAAACAGCCGACACACAATAATCATAAGTGCCCTTAGGTTCGTCTTTCAACAAGGCAGTTTTTTCCGTCAGCAAAGCTGTATTTACTTTAGTATCGCCACGATATACATTATATCCGTCAGGTTCTCCTGCAGCAGGTATATCAATATGAGCAGATACCAGGAAATTACCTTTCACCACGTTTTTCCAATTCTTTCCATCATACGAATATAAGTCACCCTTGCCCGTAACACCTGGTACGCGGTCCATAATGCCAACAAAAGTAAGGTTCGTACCATGAACAAATTTAGCAGCTACAGTCAATTCTACATCGTCACGCACAGTATAAGGTTCGTCCAACTTGATAGTCTGCATTTCTTTCAGTTTCAGATTCTCAAGATTCACCTTCTGTTCACGTACTACTTTATCATTCTCATACAGTAAAAGGCTAACCTCAAGCACTGCACTGTAATTACAAAATGAGATGGCATCAATTACTGAACCTTTATATTCTTTAAGATCATCCTTATCAAAACGGTTAGCAATATAAAGAACAGGAATCTCCCCATTCAAGCTTACTCCGCTCACACCGTTATAAGGTGTATCATTATGCCATTGCATTGTTTTAGCCTCGGCTGGACTTTTCCAATTCAATGATACACTTGCAACCTGACTTTCTCCTCTTAGAGTATGAGGAGCCCCCGTCTGCGCCATAGCAAAGTTGTAACCCAACAATGCAGTCAGCAGAAAAAACATTTTAAAAGTAATATTTCCCATAAGCAATCATTTTATTCCCAAAGAGAGAATACTCCTTTGAGATCGTTAAACAATAATAGGCAAAATTAATAGAAGACCCCATTTCATCGAAAAAAACCGAATAGACAAATGATGTACAAAACCCTTTTTTGTTATCTTTGTAGCATGAAAAATGCATTTTTAATATATTTATGTATATTCTTATTACAACAATCTGTTTTAGGAAGTAATTCATATCGATGGAAACCTATCGATGCTTCTTTTGACTCTTTAGGAAAGCAACTCGAACTGGTGGACTATAAGAATAATGAACGAATGCAGTTTTATCCACTTGTCACACGCATGTACCAGATAGCAAATCTAAAAAACAATAGAGACCTGCAAGCGCGTGCCTTATATTGGGATGCCTGGCTGAAATTTGAAACAAATACAGAAGAAACAGAAACCCTTATAGAAGAAGCATTAGAAAAAGTAGATTCCGTTAATTACACTTATGATCACGCCCGTATTTTCTTCGTTAAGGGAATGCTTTTGGCAAAACATAACAAATACCCACAAGCTTATCGCACATTTAAGAGACAAGAAAATTACTTTAAATCCATAAATGATTTATATAGTCTTGGTTATACATATGTCAATATAGGTTCGATTATGAGAAGAATCGGAGAATACCAAGAAGGATATAAATATTATCTGCAAGCCGACGAAATATTCAAGAAAGGTGGATTCATTGATGATAAGATTAAGAATCGACACAATATAGGAATTAGTCAATATCATCTTGGACACCCACAAAAAGGCATAGAGATATTGACTGCTTTACTCGATGAGAGAATAGCGCAAGAAGACCTTCCTTTCAGAACCGATGTGCTGACCTCACTCTATTTTGTTTCGCAAACTCTGCCTGATAAAGAAAAGTACGCGCGCGAAGCATATAAAACCGCTCAAAAAATCACAAGTAAAACATCACAAACTTATACTCTCATTAATATGGGAGCATTATACATTTATAAGAATGAGAAAGATTCTGCTCTTTTTTATTTTCAAAAAGCACGCCATTCTGCCGAGGCCAACAAGGATGCCTTTTCAGCCATTCACACTCTATATGGTCTTGCGGAAATATACGATAGGAAAAACTTACCTGACAGTGCTTATCAGTACCTAAAACAATATTTGCAATATAAAGAAGAAACAACCGGATATGCCAAATCAAATGAAATCAATCAGTATGAAATGAAAATGGCAATCGAACAATATGAGAATGAATTGCATGAAGCTTCCGAGCGTATCGAACTCCATAAAAAATTAACTATAGCCAGCTTCTTAATAGGTTTAATGATTTGCTGTATTATTGGTTATATATTCTGGTTGTCACGAAAGAAGGAAAAGATTGCCAAGCAACTGAAAGAAGCAGAAAACCGCGAACTAAACGAACGCCTTCAACGCCAACAATTACAAAATGAAAAATATCATCTGGAGTTAGATCTAAAAAACAGGGAATTGACTTCAAACTCCATGATCTCTATCGAAAAGAATCGGGTGCTAAAAGGTTTACTAAAGCAAATAGAGGAACTGGAAGGTAGTAAAGAACTGTCTACGCTAGGAGGAAGAACACTAAAACAACAAATTAAATCACACTTGGATACAGAAGACGAATGGATGTTTTTCAAACATCATTTTGAAGAAGTACATCCCGATTTCTTTAAGAAATTATGCTCCATTCATCCCAATTTATCGGAAAATGAACTACGTTTATGTGCATATGTACGCACCGGTATGGAAACAAAACAAATTGCACAGATGCTTTCCGTTTTACCGGAAACAATAAATACAGGCCGATACAGAATCCGTAAGAAGATGCAACTCGGACAAGATATTACACTGGAAAACTATCTGCGGGATATCTAATTTCGATTTTTTTGTTTTATTCATTCTTGCTTACCACCAATTTCTGAAGATTGGCAGTAAGCAGCTTGATAATATCTATTCTTTTTCGCCGAATGCCAGATCTCCTGCATCCCCCAACCCCGGAACGATATATGAATGTTCGTTTATCTCCGGGTCAATGGCAGCACACCATATTGTAGTCTTGTCTTCAGGAAATGTTTCAGCAATGTGTTCTACAGCCTGACGGCTGGCAATAATGGAAGCAACATGTATCTCTGACGGGTGCCCTTTCGTCAGCATAGCCTGATAGCTCAGTTCCATACTACTACCTGTTGCCAGCATAGGGTCGGTAATAATCAGTGTCTTTCCATCGATGCGTGGTGAAGCGATGTACTCAATATGAATATCAAACTTCAGCGTATCCTTATACTTTCGGTAAGCAGAAACAAAAGCATTTTCCGCACCATCAAAGTAGCTCAGAAAACCTTGATGAAAAGGTAATCCGGCACGCAGAATGGTACTTAATACCAGCTGATTATCCGGGGTTTGTGCAGGTGCTATCCCCAAGGGAGTCTGAATATTCTTCAAAGAATAAGCAAAGTCCTTACTCATTTCATACGCCATAATTTCCCCGATGCGTTCAATGTTTCGGCGGAAGCGAAGGCGGTCGCTCTGTACTTGTACATCCCGGATCTCGGCAACATACTGGTTCAGGATGGAGTTTGTTTCGGCAAAATTGATAATTTTCATGATGTGATTTGAATTTATATGCGCAAAGTAAACGATTTCTTGCGCAATTTGCAACATTCAGTTTGCAGATATTGTTATGGAGTTATAAAAGACTTCTCATTAAAGAAAAATTTCTCTAATCAGGTGTTTGTTTCGAAAGAAAATACTACTTTTGTACGCGAAAAACAAGGGACTGTTTGGAAGATAACCCAATTCATACCAATTTCCCCTTGAAAAGAGAAGGTAAAAAGATATTAGCAAGAGATTAATAAACCAAATACCAAAATTTTAAATCATTAAAAGAAATGGCAAATTTAGATTTAAGCAAGTACGGTATCAAAGACGTGAAGGAAATCATCCACAATCCGTCTTATGATGTACTGTTCGCAGAAGAAACCAAACCAGGTTTGGAAGGTTTTGAAAAAGGTCAGGTAACTGAACTGGGTGCTGTAAATGTTATGACAGGTATTTATACCGGTCGTTCTCCTAAAGATAAATTCTTCGTTAAGAATGAAGCCAGCGAAAACACTGTATGGTGGACTTCTGACGAATACAAAAACGACAACAAACCTTGCTCTGAAGAAGCTTGGGCTGACTTGAAAGCTAAGGCTGTAAAAGAATTGAGTGGCAAACGTCTGTTCGTTGTTGATACTTTCTGCGGTGCTAACCCTGCTACTCGTTTGAAAGTACGTTTCATCATGGAAGTTGCTTGGCAAGCTCACTTCGTAACTAACATGTTCATCCGCCCGACAGCTGAAGAACTTGCTAACTACGGTGAACCTGACTTCGTATCTTTCAACGCTTCTAAAGCTAAGGTTGACAACTACAAGGAACTGGGTCTGAACTCTGAAACAGCTACTGTATTCAACCTGAAGACTAACGAACAAGTTATTCTGAATACTTGGTACGGTGGTGAAATGAAGAAAGGTATGTTCTCTATCATGAACTATCTGAACCCGTTGCGTGGTATCGCTTCTATGCACTGTTCTGCCAACACTAATATGGAAGGTACTGACTCTGCTATCTTCTTCGGTCTGTCTGGTACAGGTAAGACAACTTTGTCTACTGACCCGAAACGTCTGTTGATCGGTGACGACGAACACGGATGGGATGACGAAGGTGTATTCAACTACGAAGGTGGTTGCTACGCTAAGGTTATCAACTTGGATAAAGACAGCGAACCCGATATTTACAATGCTATCAAACGTGACGCTCTGTTAGAGAACGTAACGGTTGCCGCTGATGGTAAGATCGACTTTACAGACAAGAGCGTTACAGAAAACACTCGTGTTTCTTATCCTATCTATCACATCAACAACATTGTTAAGCCGGTTTCTAAAGGTCCTCACGCTCATCAGGTAATCTTCCTGTCTGCTGACGCTTTCGGTGTATTGCCTCCGGTATCTATCCTGAACCCGGAACAAGCTCAGTACTACTTCCTGTCTGGTTTCACTGCTAAGTTGGCTGGTACAGAACGTGGTATCACTGAACCGACTCCGACATTCTCTGCTTGCTTCGGTGCTGCTTTCTTGTCACTGCACCCGACTAAATATGCAGAAGAATTGGTTAAGAAGATGAATAAAGTTGGTGCTAAGGCATACTTGGTTAACACAGGTTGGAACGGTAGCGGCAAGCGTATCTCTATCAAAGATACCCGTGGTATCATCGACGCTATCCTTGACGGTTCTATCGACAAGGCTCCGACCAAGGTTATTCCTTTCTTCGACTTCGTTGTTCCGACTGAATTGCCTAACGTAGATCCGAAGATCCTTGACCCGCGCGACACTTACGAATGTGCTTGCAAGTGGGAAGAAAAAGCAAAAGACTTGGCTGGCCGTTTCATCAAGAACTTCGCTAAATTCACTGGTAATGAAGCCGGTAAAGCACTGGTTGCTGCTGGTCCGAAGCTCTAATCTGAATAAAACCGGTTTAGATATATATGCGAAAGCAGCTCTTGGTAATCAAGAGCTGCTTTTTTTGTTTTTATTCGTTTCACTTGTTCTTCATGATTATTTTCCTACTTTTGCGCTATACGTAATACCTAAGAATATGACTTATCTGGATACGGACAAGCAAACGCGAGCCGACTTGAGCATTACAGAAGGAATATATGACGAATATCCCCTCTACTCTTTATTCTCCAAAACAGAGACCAAAAACGGGAAACGCCTGATGCTCGATTGGATCACCTCTCCCCTGAATGACATATCCGTTATACGGAAAAGGCAAGAGGCAATCGCCTGGCAGGAACTACCCGAGCTCCCCCTGGATGAAGAAGAACTTGACTTCATCGAATATTATTTGGAATATCGCGACCAGATCAGAAGACCTAATATTTTAGTTTCGCTAACATCAGCCTTCGACCGTTTATTAAGACACGATGCTCAACGTTATGTCATTAAACGAGGTGTTACTTTGACTATCCGATTGTTAAATCAACTGGAATCATTACGAACAAATCTCCCGGAAAATGCCCCTTTACTTCTAAAAGAACTGGCACAGAGCATTCAATACACGATATATAGTAGCGAGTTGAAAGAAGTAGTCGAACTCTATAAAAAAGAAAAATCCCCTTCCAGCTATATCATCGATAAGTACGATTATCTGTTCCGCTGTATCCACTTAGAATTGATAAGAGGGCTGCTTTCCCATATTTATATACTGGATGTATGCCGTACTGCACACCGCATAGCAATCAGCAAAGGTTTCTGCTGCCGCCCGGAGATGACTGAAGCAATGGATTTGTCCATCACGGGCTTTGTACATCCATTTACCGAAGGAGGACGGATGAATGATTGGAAGATGACGAACGGTAATAATATATGTATCCTCACAGGTTCTAACATGGCAGGTAAATCAACTACCCTCAAAGCTATTACCATCTCTGTATGGCTGGCACACTGCGGATTGCCAGTTCCCGCCCGTTCAATGACCAGCCCTGTATTCGATGGAATCTATACCTCCATCAATCTTCCGGACTCCCTGCGCGATGGCAGGAGTCATTTTATGGCGGAGATTCTGCGGATAAAAGAAGTACTCCAAAAAGCGAAATCCGGCAAACGATGCCTAATAATACTGGATGAAATGTTCCGAGGAACAAATGCACAGGATGCTTTTGAAGCCTCTATTGCTGTAAATGAATTACTCAGAAAATATCCGCATTGTTCTTTCCTTATATCGACTCACATTCTGGAATATGCCAAACATTTCGAGAAAGATAATACATGTTGTTTCTATTATATGGATTCAAGAATTGAGAATGATCAGTTTATATGTCCTTACCAACTGCTTGAAGGCATATCCGAAGCACAAGTCGGATACTGGTTGGTAAAAAAAGAGTTGGAAGGTTTAATATAAAAAAGGTTCTTTTTTCCGAGTAACTACTTCATTACTACGTTTTTTTTGTTAGCTTTGCGAAAACCAATACTAAACAAAGCAATATGAAAAGTATCAAATTGATGTTGGCAACTGTCAGCCTGTTGTTGCTCTGCGGATGCGGTACGCAAGTACAAAAAGAGAATGAAGCCACGTGTGCAAATGAAAGTAAAGAGAATGCGGTGATTGAAAACATGATGTCACGCCGCAGTATTCGTAAGTACAAACCGCAAGCGGTAAACCGTGATACAATGCAGATTATACTGAACTGCGGTATCAATGCTCCTAACGGACAAAACAAACAATCCTGGGAAATACGGGTAGTGGATAATCCGGAATTCATCAACGGTATTACTGAAGTTTACAAAAAGCAAAACCCTAAAGCAACGGAAGATCCTAATTTCAAGAATATGTTCCGCAATGCCTCTACCGTAGTGTTTATTGCCAACGACAAGTCTTATGACCTGTCACAAATAGACTGTGGGCTACTGGGTGAAAATATGATTCTTTCAGCCTGGTCTATGGGTATAGGCTCCTGTTGCCTTGGCGGGCCGACACGATTCATGACATCAACACCGGAAGCAGCCGAATATCTGAAGAAGCTGGATATTCCCGAAGGATATCAATTACTCTATTGTATCGCATTCGGTTATCCGGATGAAACTCCCTCTGCCAAACCTAGAAATGCAGAAAAGATCAGATTTATAGATTAATCATTTCCTGCAAGTAACGTATAAATGAAAAGGAGTGCCACCATTACAGTGAAGCACTCCTTCTCTATCTATTTACAAACAACTTTAGTTCTTATTTGCACGCTTACGTTCTATTTCGTCCAGAATCACTTTACGCATACGCATCGCCTTTGGCGTAACCTCTACGTACTCATCTTCCTTAATATATTCCAAAGCCTCTTCCAGTGAGAACTGTACGGGTGGAATCAGACGAACTTTATCATCCGAACCGGAAGCACGCATATTCGTCAACTTCTTGGATTTCGTAACGTTAATTACCAAGTCATTATCGTGAGAGTGTTCACCTACCACCTGTCCGGCATATACCTCTTCTTGCGGGAAGATAAAGAATTTACCACGATCCTGTAATTTATCAATAGCATAAGCAAAAGCCGTTCCTGTTTCCATGGCAATCATGGAGCCGTTGGTACGACGTTCGATATCTCCCTTATGCGGTTGGTATTCTTTGAAACGGTGTGCCATGATAGCTTCACCGGCAGAAGCAGTCAGTACATTCGTACGCAGACCAATGATACCACGTGACGGCATATTGAATTCCAAGTTCACACGTTCGCCTGCATTCTCCATTTTCACCATTTCACCCTTACGACGGGTTACCATATCAATAATCTTGCTGGCATATTCTTCGGGCACATTCACAGTCAGCTCTTCAATCGGCTCACATTTCACACCGTCAATCTCCTTGAAGATAACCTGTGGCTGGCCTACCTGAAGTTCATAACCTTCGCGGCGCATAGTCTCAATCAATACGGAAAGATGGAGTACACCACGACCGGAAACCACCCATTTACCATCTTCCTCACTCTTACGCACACGCAGAGCAAGGTTCTTATCCAGTTCCTTCATCAGACGGTCGTGAATGTGACGAGAAGTCACAAACTTACCATCACGGCCGAAGAAAGGAGAATCATTAATGGCGAACAACATACTCATAGTCGGTTCGTCAATAGCGATAGGTGGCAATGCTTCCGGGTTTTCAAAGTCGCAGATCGTATCACCGATTTCAAAGCCTTCGATACCTACCAACGCACAGATGTCACCGGAAGAAACTTCCGATACCTTCGCACGTCCCATACCTTCAAATGTATGCAGTTCCTTGATTTTGGATTTCACAAAACTTCCATCACGCTTGGCCAAAGATACATTCATACCCTCTCTAAGCGTACCACGATGTACACGACCTACGGCAATACGTCCGGTATAAGAAGAATAATCCAGAGAAGTTACAAGCATCTGCGGAGTACCTTCCAACTGCGTGGGAGCCGGTATATTCTCTACAATACAGTCCAGCAATGCGAAGATATTATCAGTAGGAGTCTTCCAGTCCGTACTCATCCAGTTGTTCTTTGCAGAACCGTAGATAACGGGGAAATCCAGCTGATCCTCTGTAGCATTCAGACTGAACATCAGGTCGAACACCATTTCATATACCTCTTCCGGACGACAGTTTGGTTTGTCTACCTTGTTCACTACAACAATGGGTTTCAGACCAATCTGCAGAGCTTTCTGCAACACGAAACGTGTCTGGGGCATCGGACCTTCGAAAGCATCCACCAACAGGATACATCCGTCCGCCATATTCAACACACGTTCCACCTCACCTCCGAAGTCGCTGTGTCCCGGAGTATCAATGATATTGATTTTTGTTCCTTTGTAATTGATAGAAACGTTTTTAGAAAGGATCGTTATCCCTCGCTCACGTTCCAAGTCGTTGTTATCCAGCATTAATTCACCTGTGCTCTGATTACTGCGGAAAAGATTTCCTGCCAAGAGCATCTTATCGACAAGCGTCGTTTTCCCATGGTCAACATGGGCAATGATTGCAATGTTTCTAATATTTTGCATACAATACCTATATATTTGGGTGCAAAGGTACGAATTTTGCATTAGATATAGTTGCAGCAAGAGAAAAATTTCATTGAATATCATTGCAGTATAAAAGATTATCTCTATCTTTGCAACCTCTTTAAGAGAATATTAATATATCAATTTAATTAAAAGTTATGTATTTAGACGCTGCTAAAAAGCAAGAAATCTTTGGCAAGTACGGAAAGTCTAACACTGATACTGGCTCAGCTGAGGCCCAGATAGCTTTGTTTTCATACCGTATTTCCCACCTGACTGAGCACCTGAAGCTCAACAGAAAAGATTATAGTACTGAAAGAGCCTTGACAATGTTGGTAGGAAAACGCCGTGCGTTGCTGAACTACCTGAAGGATCGCGACATCGCAAGATATCGTGCCATCGTTAAAGAGCTCGGTCTGCGTAAGTAATCCGTTACTTGCAGCAAAGCATTAAAGAAGGGAAGCCGTTAAAAAGCTTCCCTTTTTTGTTTTCAAATGTCTCTGATCCTTATACAACCAATAAGCACAGAGACTATACAAGACATATTTCCTTTCTATTATGACTTCCATAGAAGACATATTTCAAGCAAAATATGCATTTTATAGAATTATTCCCTATCTTTGCATATCAAGCAAGCTGAAGTATGGAAAAAGACATCATCAAACAAATCATTCTGAACCAGCAAGAGTTCATCAGCCAAGTGAAGCTATTGCCCCGCAAAATATCCATTGAGGAAAATGGCAATTATGTATTTGTAGGTATCCGTCGTGCTGGCAAAACCTATATGCTCTACCAGCATATACAGCAACTGCAAAAAGATGGACATAGTAAACAAGAAATTCTCTTCATTAACTTTGAGGACGAACGCATTACGGATATTAAAAAGGAAGAACTTCATCTGATTGTAGAATGTTACAAAGAGATGTTCGCCTTTGAGCCTATCATCTTTCTGGACGAAATACAGAACGTAGAAGGATGGGAACACTTCGCACGCCGACTGGCAGATGAGAAAAGACGGGTTTTCATCACAGGTAGCAATGCCCATATGCTCAGCCGTGAAATAGCCTCTACATTGGGGGGACGATACTTGATGCAGGAAATATACCCCTTCAGTTTCACGGAATATCTGGAATATCATCATATCACACTGGATGCCCACTGGGATCTGGCTCCCATCAGGACCGACGTAGTGCGCCTGTTCGAAGGTTACTTCTACAATGGAGGCCTGCCCGAAAGTTTCAGCTACACAGACAAGCGCGCCTGGCTTACCTCCTTATATCAAAAAATACTCTATTCGGACATTGTCATAAGAAACAACGTAAGAAATGAACAAAGCCTGCGTCTGTTAGTACGTAAGCTGGCCGATAGTGTACTTCAACCAATAGCCATCAAAAGATTGCAGAACATCTTGCAAGGAGATGGAAGCAAAGTGACCCGCGAAACAATCTCCAGCTATTTAGGTTATCTGCACGACGCTTATCTCATCTTCTCTCTCTGCAATTTCAATGATTCCATTCCACAGAGAGAAGGAACAAAGAAACATTATTTCTACGACAACGGCATCCTCAACCTATTCCTCTTCCAGCCGGAAACCAAACTACTTGAAAATATTGTAGCTATCCATCTCTATAAACAATATGGAGAAGCACTCTTTTATTACAATAAGAATGTAGAAGTAGATTTCGTAGTTCCCGACGCCGGGCTGGCTATTCAAGTTTCCTATTCTCTCCGCGACGAGCAGACGCGAAACAGGGAAGTCAATGCCCTTGTCAGCCTTTCCCGCTTCATGAACATAAGTACTGCTTTGATTATCAGCAAAGATCAGGAAGAAACTATTGAGCAGGATGGAATAAGCATAAAAGTGATTCCTGTGTGGAAGTGGCTGGCAGATTAGTTAGTAATTTACAACTTTCCGTATCAAATTAACGCTATATGCCCGATTAATCTAACGCATGTCTTTTAATAAAGTTGCATTCCAGAGTATTCGGCGAATAAATAAAGAATAAGAATACCCTATTTTCGCATATTCTTCCGCATTTCCGGGCAATTTATGCAAAAAAGGGTTACTACTTATGGGTGAAAGGGTTACTACTTATAAGTAAAACACTTACTACTTACGGGTAAAAGACTTACTACTTACAGACAAAACACTTGTTTGCTTCATGACGAAGACTTATAAGTGTGCTTTGGCGTAGATATTTCAACCTAAAAAAAATGTAAACATTTCGATATTATACTATCAGCCTGTCATTTGCGGCTTTTCGTTTGCTTGCTTTGGTGCGTAGAGGTTGCTGGACGGATATAACACACTCTCAGCCAACAGAAAATACAAATTGTCAAAATGATAAATCGCTCCTTCTTCGCTCTCTTCTTCCTTCTTATAGAAACAAGAGAGACATGAAGAAGATACAGTCTCTTTTTATCCGGACGCGAAACTTTTCATTATCAAATCGGATATCTGCAAGTTCATCCCTCCTTTTATTATAAGTTCCTGATCTTTTTTTTGCATTTCTTCCTCTAAATGAGTATATTTCAAAAAACGTCCCGTTATATACGCAAAGAAATACAATGCTTATATTCATTATAAGGTAATATTAATTAATTCTATGATGAAACAAGAAGAAGATTTCGCTTTGTGGAATCAGTTCCTTGAAGGTGACGAGAAAGCCTATCTGTACATATATAAATTATATGCGCAAGATATGTATTCGTATGGTATGCTCTTCACTGCTAACAGTGAGTTGGTAAAAGACTGCCTGCACGATGTATTTGTAAAAATACACCGTAACCGGAAGAAACTCTCACAAGTCGATAATATCAGGCTGTATCTCCTCAAGGCCATGAAAAACTATCTGTTCGATGTTTTCGACAAAAAGAAAGAGCTGTTCCACAACGATACCATTGAGCCTGTTTTCTCACCGGAGTATACGATTGAAGATAAAATAATCCGCCAGGAAGAACTGCACTATCAATCAAGAAAAATCCGTCAAATGTTAGAATCACTGACTCCACGCCAAAAGGAAGTTCTATACTACAAATATATGAAAAATCTGACTTACGATGAAATTGGTGAGATTATGCAAATGAACTATCAGTCTATACTCAATCTCATTCAACGATCGATAAAAAAGCTACGAGAAACCTTCGCTGAATCAAAAGTCTACTTATCAATTATTATCCAGCTCATTCTCATCAGCTTTCTTATCTTATAGAGTATTATTTTCTCTCAAAATTGAGTATAAACTACAAACGAGCCCGTTAATACAGCAAACCATCTATAAAGGATATTTACATGAAAACCAATTATACAAACTATAAAGCAGAACAATTATTGGAAGATGATTTCTTTATCAACTCCATACTGCACCCAACGGAAGAAACCGAACTGTTCTGGGAAATACAAGTAACCGACGGAATCATCGACAAAGAAGAGATGATGACAGCCATATACTTTCTACGGAGCATGCAAGTGAGAAAAAGAAGAATGTCCTCATCTGAACTTTCAGAGGTATGGGAACGGATAGAAAATACAAACAGAATGTCTATTTCCCATAAGGCAAAACCATTATATAAGTTAATCATTGCCGCCTCGTTTGCATTACTGATAGCCAGTAGCATTTTTTATGTCTGGGAAAGAAATAAAGAAAATAACGAGTTGTTCATGATTGCCCAATCCATAAAGCCTGATTCAGTAGTCAGCGATGTACAGTTAGTATTAGCAAACAACGAGTACATCTCAATAAACAATAAAAAGATAGATATACAATATGACCAAAAAGGAAATATCCACATCAACGACAAAAAGCTCAAACAGGAAAACAGTGCAACCCCGCAAAAGGAGAAAGATGTTGCGCTGCTCCATAAAATCAACCAGTTAATTGTACCCAAGGGAAGGCGTTCTACCCTGACGTTCTCCGACGGTACTGTGCTTTGGGTAAATTCCGGCAGTCGTGTAGTATATCCGGAACAATTCGAGGCCAAACAGAGGGAAATATATATAGACGGAGAAGCATACCTGCAAGTCAGTCCGGACAAAAGCCGTCCTTTCATTGTGAAAACAAACAAAATAGATATTAAAGTATTGGGAACTACTTTCAATATAACCGCCTACGAAGAGGACGACCGGCAGGCCGTAGCCTTAGTCGAAGGAAGTGTTGAAATTATCTCGGACAAAAAGAAATTGGCCGCTCTGACTCCCAATGACCTGTTCCAATATAAGAATGGGCAAATAAATATCGAACAGACTGACATTACACAGTACATTTCCTGGGTAGAAGGATGGTACATCTTCGAAAGCGAACAGCTTCCATCCATTTTAGACAGATTGAGTCGGTATTATGGAAAAGAGATCAAATACCATAAAAAAGAAATCGAAATGATACGGTGCAGCGGAAAGCTAGATTTAAAAGATGATCTGAACAAAGTTCTCGATGCATTGATAAATACCGCCCCTATCCGCTATGCAACGGACAAAAATGTCTATTCGGTTTCTTACAGGCAAGAATAATGCAAAGAAGTACTACTTGAGAAATATAGATCGCGATTTAAGTAATCCCTAATTAATCACTTATATCCATATAGCCTATGAAATATACCTTATAAAACCAGGCATACCTATACTATGTGTTTGCCTTTTCATACAATCAAGTATTTACAAGAAACAACAGTTTAACTTTAAAATCAATATATACATGGCATTCATTGAAAGCACATTTATAAAAGAGATTAGAAACATCCGGCTTCCTCTGTTTATAAAACTATTCGCATTGTTATTGTGCACAACGATCGGTACATATGGTACAGAAAAGGTCAATCTGCAATCCTCCAATCTTTCAATCAATATGACTAACTGTACATTGAAAGATGTCCTCAAGGAATTAGAGAATAAAAGCAAATACATTTTCTTTTATTACGATAAGAATATCGACCTGAAAAGGAAAATAAATATCAATGTAAAGAATGAAACAATCGAGAACATTCTGGATAAGCTATTTGAGCATACCGATAATACTTACTCAATCCATGAACGGCAGATTGTTATTTCAAAAAGAAAAGTAGTTGCAGAACAGAATAAAGAGCAAACTGTCGTTCCGGCAAAGAAAATGCTGAAAGGGAAGGTAGTGGATAACCTTGAAAGTCCCTTGCCCGGAGCAACCATTACCATCGAAGGCAGTACACGCGGAGTCACAACAGACATAGACGGCTCTTTTTCCATAGAAGTAACCCCTACAGATAAAATCATCGTTCAGTTTTTAGGAATGGAATCGCAAACCATCACCGTAGGAAACCAAAATGATATCACAATTAAACTGAAAGAAAAAGCCGACTTGCTGGACGAAGTCACCGTAGTCGCCTTTGCGAAACAGAGAAAAGAAAGTGTAATCGCCTCTGTTTCCACAATCAAGCCATCAGACCTGAAAGTACCTTCCAGCAACCTGACCACTTCCTTTGCCGGACGTATTGCCGGTTTGATTTCTTACCAACGCACCGGCGAACCGGGACAGGACAATGCAGACTTCTTCATCCGCGGCGTAACGACATTCGGAAAGTCAAGCAGAGCCAACCCGCTCATATTAATCGATGGAGTAGAAATGACAAGTGATGAACTCTCCCGGCTGACCACTGATGACATTGCCAGCTTTTCAATCATGAAAGACGCAAATGCTACAGCACTATATGGTGCCCGCGGAGCAAACGGAGTAATTCTGGTTACAACCAAAGAAGGGAAAGAAGGCAAAGTGCACGTACAATTGCGTTTGGAAGGTTCTTATTCTACACCTACCGAACATATCAAATTAGCCGATCCCGTCACCTACATGCGATTGCACAACGAAGCTGTACGTACACGCGACGCCATGGCTGCCCTGCCCTATTCGACAGCAAAGATCATGAATACCGAGCGTGGACTTGACCCTTTGCGTTACCCGGCAATAGACTGGCAAGATATGTTATTTAAAAACCATACCTTCAATCAGAGATATAACCTGAATATCAGCGGAGGCGGAAAAGTAGCCCGCTATTATATCGCTGCCTCTTACTCAAAAGATAACGGTATCCTTAAAGAGGACAAACGAAACAATTTTAATAACAATATCAGCATTGACAAATATCTGTTACGTGCCAATGTAAACGTAAACCTGACTAAAACGACCGAAGCTATTGTCCGCTTATATGGTTCTTTTGAAGATTACTCAGGCCCCCTAGACGGCGGTTCGGCATTATACAAGAAAGCTATGCATGCCAACCCGGTGCTGTTTCAGCCTTTCTACCCGGCCGACCAGGCTAACGAATATACCAAACACATCCTTTTTGGAAATTACGATACCGGTGATTACCTGAATCCCTATGCCGAAATGGTAAAAGGATACACCACGAGAGACCGCTCAAATATGTTCGCACAGTTTGAACTAAAACAAAATCTCGATTTTATCACCAAAGGATTATCAGCCAGAGGTTTGTTTAACGTCAGCCGGTATTCTTTATTAAAAGTGAATCACTCTTTCAAACCTTTCTATTATCAGATAGCCAATACAACAAATCTCAATGACTATACGTTGATTCCGCTTAATCCGGACGGTGGCACAGATTATCTGGACTACAATAAACAGCCTCAAACATTAAACAGTACCATGTACTTTGAAGGTGCCATCCAGTATAACAGGGAGTTTGCCGATAAACACAATGTATCCGGACTGATGGTTTATACAATGCGTGAATACCTGGATGGCAATGCCAATAATCTACAGTTATCTTTACCGTATAGAAACATCGGATTGGCAGGACGCTTCACATACGGATATGACAAACGTTATTTTCTTGAAATGAATTTCGGATATAATGGTTCTGAACGGTTTGCCAAGAACGAACGTTTCGGCTTCTTCCCGTCTGCCGGGTTAGGGTGGGTAGTCAGCAATGAAAAATTCATGGAGCCATATCAGAAGTTTATCAGTAAACTCAAACTGAAAGCAACATATGGTCTGGTAGGAAATGATAATATCGGGGAGGAAAGTGACCGTTTCTTTTATCTATCACAAGTAAACATGAACGACTCCGGTAAAGGATTTACATTCGGAGAAGACTTCAACTATACGCGGAATGGCATATCCATTTCAAGATATGCGGATTCCAACATAACATGGGAAGTCAGCAGAAAAATGAACTTAGGTTTTGAATTAGGATTGTGGAACAGCCTGGAAGTTCAGTTCGATTACTTCACGGAGAAAAGAACAAACATCCTTCAAATCCGCCAGGACATTCCGCCTACTATGGGGCTGCAAGCTCAGCCGCAAGCCAACATAGGTGAAGCCAAAGGACATGGAATAGACCTGTCCGTCGATTATAACAAAAGTTTCACCAAAAACTTTTGGGCAATATTCAGCGGCAACTTCACTTACGCAACCAGTAAATATCTGGTTTATGAAGAACCGGATTATGTGCAGACACCTTGGAGATCACGTATAGACCAAAAACTCTCACAACGCTGGGGATATGTTGCCGAACGGCTTTTCCTCGATGACGAAGAAGTTAAGAACTCTCCCAAGCAAATGTTCGGAGAATACGGAGCCGGAGATATCAAATATAAAGATATCAATGGAGATATGAAGATTGACGAAAATGACCAAGTACCTATCGGCTATCCTACAACCCCTGAAATCATTTACGGCTTCGGATTAACAACCGGATACAAAAACTTCGATTTCTCATTCTTCTTCCAAGGTTCAGCCCGCTCTTCTTTCTGGATAGATCCTACAGCTACAGCACCGTTCGTTAGCGATAGTTCATTAGGAGGAAACAACCAAAGGGCATTGCTAAAATACTGGGCTGACAGTCATTGGTCTGAAGACAACAGAGACATCTTCGCCCTTTGGCCGCGCCTGTCTAATGTAGCAAATGAAAATAACCAGCAGACCAGTACATGGTTTATGCGGGACGGCTCATTCCTACGTCTCAAATCAGTCGAAATAGGCTATTCATTGCCACAAAAGTGGATTCGCCCGATATCACTGCAAAATGTCAGACTCTACGCAACCGGGAGTAACTTACTTGTTTTCTCTAAGTTCAAGATGTGGGATCCTGAAATGGCTGGGAATGGTTTCTCCTATCCTTTGCAGCGTGTATTCAATTTCGGTATAAACATTGAATTCTAAAAATAACAACATATTATGAAATACATTAAATCCATATTTTTACTTGTTTGCATAACATTTGTGACAAGTTGTGTCGATTATTTAGACATCGTTCCAAACGATGTGGCAACCATGGAGAATGCTTTCACGAACAGAACCTCAGCCGAAAAGTATTTATTTACCTGTTACAGTTATCTTCCTATTCCCGGACATCCCTGGGTTTCCCCGGCCATGGTAGGAGGAGATGAAATCTGGTGGAACACCAACCAAGCTTTGTTTGCAGACATAGCAGCTACCAAAATAGCCCTTGGCTACCAGAACTCTAATGACCCATATCTCAATTTCTGGGATGGTAGATACAACGGTACCAACCTGTTTATAGGAATCCGTGACTGCAACATTTTTATTGAGAATATTCATAAACCCAGAGATATGGAAGAGTATGAAAAACAACTGTGGACCTCCGAAGTGAAGTTCCTTAAAGCATACTATCATTTCTTCCTTATGCGGTTGTACGGGCCGATACCCATTATCCGCGAAAATCTACCCGTATCAGCATCGGTAGATGAAGTACGCGTATATAGAGATCCGATTGACGATGTGGTCAATTATATTGTTGAATTGATAGATGAAGCCGCAGCAGGTCTTCCTGACAAAATAGAAAGCATGATTACAGACGCCGGACGAATAACAAGACCAATTGCCCTGGCTACAAAAGCAGAAGTGCTGGTTTGGGCTGCAAGTCCTCTATTCAATGGCAATCCCGATTACCTCAATTTCAAAGATAAAAGAGGTGTCCAGCTGGTTCCGGCAGAGAAAGACAATACAAAATGGGAACGTGCCGCTACAGCAATAAAAGAAGCCATTGAAACGTGCGAAGCTGCCGGACACGGCTTCTACGAATACATACCCCCCCGTACTATGTCAGATCAAACTAAATTGAGTTTTGAATTACGAGGTGCTGTTACCGAAAAATTCAATAAAGAGATTGTATGGCCCTCCACACAAGACGTTTCCTCTCTACAGTTGCTTGCCATGCCACATCTTGTACTGGGCAATTTAGGTAATAAGGGAAATGAACTCTGCGCCTCCCTAAAAATAGCGGAGCAATTCTATACTCAAAACGGCATTCCTATCGATGAAGATCCGGCATGGGATTATCAGAATAGATATAAAACACAAGAAGCAGGAGTCGACCACATGTTCTACATAAAAACAGGTGAAACCACGGCTAAACTGAATTTCAATAGGGAGCCCCGTTTTTATGCCTCACTAGGATTCGACCGCGGCATCTTCGAAGGTTCCGGCCAGACAGAAGAACTCAACTTCTGGTATCTGCAAGTGCGCAAATCGGAGATAGCAGGCTTCAGGGGAAGTGGCGAATACATTCCTACCGGCTACTTTATGAAGAAACTGATTAATGCGGAAACCGTAACCGGAACAGCTACCACCTCCACTTATTCGGGCAAACGTTATTCTTTCCCCATCATACGAATGTCCGGTTTATACCTGTTATATGCAGAGGCTTTGAATGAAGCAAAATCCACTCCTGATGAAGAAGTTTATAAATGGATTGACAAAGTGCGCGAAAGAGCAGGCCTGAAAGGAGTGGTAGAATCGTGGAAAAAATCGGCAAAACCCGACAAGCCCTCTACGCAAGAAGGTATGCGTGAGATCATTCACCAGGAAAGACTGATCGAATTAGCCTTTGAAGGTCAACGTTTTTATGACCTGAGAAGATGGAAGAAAGCCCTGAAATATCTGAATGAGCCCATACAGGGATGGGATTATAAGGGTGAAACAACTGACACGTATTATACAGTTTCAACTTATATGAATACCCGTATTTTCACCATGAAAGATTATCTGTGGCCTATAAAAGTCAGTACTCTCATCAATAATTCAAACTTAGTACAAAACCCTGGCTGGTAACAATAAAAACTAAAATATAATAGTATGAAAAAGATATTTTTTACAATAATGGCCCTTCTAATAGTCAGCATTACATCTTGTGATGAAGAAAAGATCGGGCAGACTCCAACAGATAATATTCCGCCTCAACCCATTAGCAATGTGTCAGTTGAAAGTCTTCCCGGTGGAGCCAAAATCAGCTACGAACTACCGCAAGAAACGGATATCTCTTATGTAAAAGGAGAATATTTATTTCAAGGTGAAAGACGTATCACCCGTGCTTCTGTATATAATAATTACATGATAATAGAAGGACTTGGCAACACCAATCCGGTGGATATCACCTTATATACCGTCGACCATAGTGAGAACACATCTACCCCTGTAAAAGCATCTTTCACACCGGGTATCCCTCCTATCCACAATATCTTTACTTCAATGGGGCTCAAAGCCGATTTTGGCGGCATTAATATCACCTGGAATAATGAGAATAAAGTAGAAATAGGCTTCACTATTTATGCCACAAACGAAAAAGGCATCTTTGAAGAAGGAGAAACGTTCTATACTAACCAGAAAGATGGTAGTTACTCTTTCCGCGGTTATGACTCATCCGAACGGATATTCGCTTTTACCATCACAGACAAATGGGGAAATATATCCGATACCCTGAAAGCGGCATTCACTCCACTTTTCGAGAAAGAATTAGACAAATCTAAGCATAAGAGAGAAGTATTGCCTGTAGATAATAATACAGACTATAGTTCCGGCTGGCTATTCTCAAAATTATTTGATGGCGTTGTCGGAAACAATGGCTGGCATACGAAGCAAAACGACCCTAACCAGAAAATACCGCTATACTTTACCATCGACCTGGGAGTAGAAGCTACACTAAGCCGATTTAAGTTATGGCACCGTTTAGGTAACAACGTCTATAAGAATCATAACATCAAGACGTTCGAAGTATGGGGAAGCCGCAACTATAAAAAAGGGATGCAGGAAAATTACTGGTCTGAAGAATGGAAAAACGACTGGGAACTTTTAGGCGATTATGAAACATTCAAGCCTTCGGGAGAGGATAACCCGTCTGTCACAAACGAAGATATAGCCTACGCCGAAGCAGGATTTGAATTTATGGTACCCATTGAAAAACAGAGGGTACGGTATGTACGTTTTGCAATGAAAAGCAATTGGTCAGGAAGCAATGCGCTGCACATTAGCGAGATTACATTCTATGGAGATGACAGAATTAACGACATAAATGAATGACAGATATGAAAGCAATAATCAAAATTACCGTCTTAATTTATTCATTTATTTCCCTTATAGCATGTGACGACATGAATAGTCTGCATGAAGAATACCTTAAAAAAGGGGAAATTATTTATACCGGGGTTATCGATTCATTAAAAACATATCCCGGAAATAACCGCGTAAGGTTTACTTGGGAGATCAATTCCGATCCACGCGTAACCAAGGTAGTCCTTTACTGGAATGAAAGAAATGATTCCACCATCGTACAAGTGAACCGTACTACTGCCGGAAAGCTTCCTATGGAAACAATAGTGAATTTGCCGGAGGGAGCATATATTTTTGAATTCGCAACAAAAGACGATGATGGTCACCAATCACTATACGTAGAGCAATCCGTCGAAATATATGGAGATAAACTTATTCAGACTCTTCGTAACAGAAGTGTTGAAGACATATCCGATATTTCCGGTAACAGTACAAAAGTTTCTTGGTATCCTATAGAAGACCAGACTATCCAATATACGACCATAAAGTACCTGGATTTCTCTGATCCCGACAACCCGACAGAGAAAAAGCTGCGAATAGAAAATACCGAAATGGAAACCACATTATCCGGTATCCGCTCCGGTGAAATTCTGGAAGTAGTTTCATCTCATCTGCCAGCCAATGGACTCGATATTATTGATGCCTTGCCTAAAGGATATGAGTTCCCCTGATTTACATGAAACTGAATAACTGAATATGCAACCCCAAACCTCAATTCATATTATGACTCGAATAGTAAAAATGATAATGAGTTCTTGTTTTTTATTCTACCTGTTCTTTACGATCACAGCCTGTAATTCTTCGGATACAACAGTCAAGATTGAACAGATAAATGCAGGAATATGGAAAATATCAGCAGGAAAACCGGAGATAGTCAATCTATTGAGTGAATTGGATATTACTCCACGGGACGAGGCAATCCGAAAGATAGGAAAAGCTGCTTCTCCTGTTGCAGCAGAAGCAATAGAATTCAAAATTATCGATGGGAAAACCTACATCCGCTTTCCACTGGAAAAAGATGAAAAGATTTTCGGTTTGGGGTTGAACTTCAAAACCGTTGAACAACGGGGACGCGTAATGAGGCTACATACCGACCACTATAGCGGACGGGACGACGGAAGAACACAAGCTCCGGTTCCCTTCTTTGTATCGTCCAAAGGATACGGAGCCTTGATTAATTCTGCACGTTACATTGACGCATGGATTGGAACAGGTGTACGTAAAGACAGTAAGAATCCGCCAATTGCCCGTGACAGAAATACCGACCCTCGCTGGAGCAGCCGTCCTTATTCGGACAATATGGAATTTCTGATACCGGCAGAAGGAGTCGAAATTTTATTGTTTGCAGGACCGACTATGTTGGAAGCTGTACAACGGTTTAATCTCTACAACGGAGGAGGAGCACTCCCTCCCCGTTGGGGATTAGGCTTTTGGCACCGTACTCCCACTCTATATTCTGATAAACAGGTAATGTCGGAAGTAGAAGAATTCAAAAAAAGAGAATTTCCACTAACTGTTATCGGCTTAGAACCCGGATGGATGTCACACGCTTACCCTTGCTCTTACGAATGGGACACCACACGCTTTCCCGATCCGGCTGGTTTCGTTAAAAGTCTAAATGACAAGCATATTAAAACCAATGTATGGATTAATCCATATATATCGCCCGCAACAGAACTTTATGAGAAAATGGAACCCTATACAGCCTCTCATTCTGTCTGGTGTGGTATCGTACCTGATTACACCCTGCCTGAGGCACAACAAATCGCTGATAATCATTTCAAGAAAAATCAACTGGATATAGGTGTCAGTGGTTACAAACTAGATGAAAATGATGGCTACGACTATTGGCTATGGCCTGATGTGGCAACTTTCCCATCCGGAAATGCAGCCGAACAAATCCGGCAAATATACGGATCACTTTTACAAAATATAACCGTCCGAATGTATCATAAACAAAATAAACGTACTTATGGGCTGGTGAGATCCGGTAATGCAGGCACCTCCTCCTTCCCATATGTAATCTATAATGATTATTACAATCACAAAGATTTTATCACTGCCCTAATAAACAGCTCTTTCATAGGTATTTTATGGACACCGGAAGTCAGAGCCTCCCAAACCGCAGAAGAATGGTTAAGAAGGATGCAGACCGTCTGTTTCTCACCTATTGCCATGCTCGATGCCTGGGCAGATGGTACCAAGCCCTGGAGCTTTCCTGAAGTGACACAACAAGTTAATGATATTGCCAAACTAAGGATGCAACTGATACCTTATTTATACACAACTTTTGCCAATTATGCTTTTAAGGGAATACCGCCTGTACGCGCCATGAACCTGGAAGAAGGTTATCAGGAAGAAAGTAAGCTGGAAGAAGGTAAACTTGATGCAACTGCAAATCCCTATGCAATGGCATTGAAGAAAGAGGCCAAAGACCAATTCATGGTCGGTGAATATTTATTGGTAGCGCCCCTTTTTACCGGAGAAACCGAACGCCGTGTCATACTTCCAAAAGGCAAATGGTATGATTTCTATACCGGCAAGTTGGCTGGTGAAGGAGAAATTATCACAGTAAGCCCCGGGTTAGACAGGATACCGGTATACGTAAAAGATGGTGGTATCATTCCTTTATGGCCAGCTATTACGGAATTGGAGAACAGGCAATATCCATTGGAAATACGGCACTATGGAGAGAAAACGTCCAACTACAATCTGTACGATGATGATGGGGAAACATACAATTATGAAAAAGGAGAATGTACCTGGATATCATTAAAAGTAGATACTGACACAAAAGGTGGAAAGAGAGGTATTGTCATCATCCCGGAAAACTCAAAAGTATGGTCATTCAGCGACTATAGGTTTCGGTTCATGTCTTCCGAAGAAACAAAGTAACTACAAAAAATAGAAACTTATGAAAAAGCAATTTATATTTATCTTCACTATTCTAATATGCTCCATCTTCCAATATAAGGGCATAGCAAAGAATACCGTGCATGAAGCCATATTAGAAAAATCATCCGAATGGAAACTATTATCTCCCGACAGCCAAATAGAGTTTGTGCTTTCCTTAGATAAAGAATTCGGCAAACTCTTATATTATGTAGTCAATAATGGCAAACAAATATTGCTGCCCTCCCCTTTAGGTATTGACAGAGAAGATGAAAAGTTTTCTTCGGGTCTTCAATTCTGTTCCCAAAATGAGGTTAGCCTTATCGATGAAGAATATGAATTAAAATCCGGGAAAAGATCGCTCTGCCATAATCTGGCAAACGAACAAATCTATCAATTCAGGAATTCTAATGGCAAAGTGGTCGAACTCATTCTGAGGGCTTACAACGATGGAATTGCTTTTCGTTATCATTTCCCTGAAAACAATTCCAAATCCCATAAAGTAATTAAAGAAAGTACAGGTTTCAAACTGCCAACTGAGGGAAAAGCCTGGATACATCCGTACGATTGGAATTCTCGGTTAAAGCCAAGTTATGAGCAGTATTGCAGAAGTGGTATAGCTATCGGAAGTTATTCTCCTTACAAACAAGGCTGGGCATATCCCTTATTGTTTAACACCAACGGGCATTGGATAATGATAACAGAAGCAACCCTGGACGGTACCTATTGCGCCACACATATAAAGAATGACGAAAGTGGCTTGTATACGGTAGCATTTGCAGAGAAAGATGAAGCCATCATAGAAGATGATCCCGAACCTATATCGACACTACCATGGTCCACTCCCTGGAGAGTAGTCATCATAGGTGATCAGCTATCGAATATAGTAGAAACAAACATTATACAAAACCTGAATCCTCCATGTGTCATTACAGAAACAGACTGGATTAAACCCGGACGCTCTGCATGGAGTTGGTGGTCGGATGCTCCCTCCACTTACGAATACCTGAAACAAATAGAATATATCAATTTTGCTGCCAGTATGGGCTGGGAATATATATTGCTGGATGCAGGATGGCATCGGATGGCAGAGAACGAATTGAACTATATCATGCAATATGCTCAAAATAAGAATATAGGAATCTGGTTATGGTATCACTCCGGTGCCGGCAAACCAACCGAGACCATCGACATATGGAATCTGATGTCCGATCCGAAAAGCAGAAATGCTGAATTGGATAAAATACAATCCTGGGGAGTAAAAGGTGTCAAAATTGACTTCTTCGATACCGACAAACAAGGAATTATACAGATGTATAAAACTTTCCTGGAAGAGACAGCGCAACGAAAAATTATGGTAAATTTTCATGGGGCTACTCTGCCCCGCGGGCTGGAACGAACTTATCCTAACCTAATGACCACTGAAGCTGTAAAAGGAGCTGAAAGTTTCACGAATCAGAATGCCTGCAACAAAGCTCCGGAGCATAATGCAACGATTCCTTTTACCCGGAATGTAGTAGGTTCAATGGATTATACCCCTGTCACTTTTTCCAATAAGATATATAACGGAGTAGAATCTCAAAACATTACCACCTACGGACATCAACTGGCGCTCTCCGTCATTTTTGAATCCGGCATACAAAACTTCGCCGACAACCGAAGCGTCTATGCAGGATTACAAGCAGAAGCCCGAACGTTTCTTGAGAAGATACCGGTAGCATGGGATGAAACCAAATTGGTTGATGGTTATCCAGGAGACTATGTTATCATAGCCAGAAGAAAAGCTGATAACTGGTATATCGGAGGAATCAACGGTATGAACAAAGAACGGGAAATGCAGATGGATTTGTCCTTTCTACCTAAAGATAAAAGAATAAGGATCATAACAGATGGAAAAGAAAAAGGACGTTTTATCGTCAAAGATGAAGATATTACAAATCAACTATCTATACCGGTAAAAGCTTATGGAGGTTTTGTCATAACCACCGAAGGTGTCCACACCCACCAATTAGTATCGGAAAAGAGTTCCATGAAAATGAATGCTTATCCCAACCCATCGAATACCGGTGAAACAATATCCGTGAAACTGGATATCGGACAAGAGTTATTAAACAAAGCCACCATAGAGGTCTATGACCTCTGTGGAATCAGTCTGAAAAAGACCCAGGCAACAGGATTAACCACTTCCATAGCAATGCCTTTGCAAGCAGGAACATATATACTCAAGGCACGGGCAGAAAGCTTTGTTGATGAAAAATTACTTATCGTAAAATAACAATATATTTTCAAATGAAAAATTACAAAAGAATAGCCAACATCATTTTACTCTCCTATTGTATAACCTCTCTTTTGTCCTGTCAGAACAATCCGGATACAACAATCTGGCGACTGTGGTATGATCAACCGGCAGAAAAATGGGAAGAAGCCTTACCTATAGGAAACGGACGCATCGGTGCTATGGTATTCGGTGGTATCACGAAAGAAAAGATACAATTGAATGAAGAAACGGTCTGGACAGGAGAACCAAACAGTAACTCGAACCCAGATGCTCTAAATGCAATTCCTGATATCAGGAAACTTATTTTTCAGGGTAAATACAAAGAAGCACAGAAACTGGTAGATGAGAAAGTCATATCAAAAACGAACCACGGAATGATCTACCAACCTGTAGGAGACCTCAACCTCACCTTCCCGGGACATGAAACGGCAAAAAACTACTACCGTGAACTGGATATAGAATCCGCCATAGCCAAAACACGCTATACAGTCAATGATGTCGAATATCAACGGGAAATATTTACGTCATTCACCGATCAAGTTATCGTAATACACCTGACCGCATCCCGGAAAGGTAAAATTGTTTTTTCGGCAGAGTTGAATAGCCCTCAAAAAAGCCAGACAATAACATTAGAAAACGGCCTTTCGCTACAAGGTTCTACGGAAGGGCACGAAGGTTTAGAGGGCAAAATATCATTTAGCACTTTGGTAAAAATCGTACCAGAGAAAGGGCAAATGAAAACGGAAGCCTCCAGAATAACCGTATCCAATGCTGATGCCGTAACAATTTACGTCTCCATAGCAACAAATTTTGTAAATTATGCTAATCTGAGTGGTAATCCGGATCAAAAGGTGAAATCATATCTTCAGCATGCAACTCAAAAAGATTATGCAAAACTGAAAACAGACCATATGGACTACTATAGAGATTACTTCAATCGGGTGAAATTCAAACTAGATGTCACTGAAGCAATTCAAAAGACAACAGATGTTCGTATCGCCGAATTCGCTCAAGGCAAAGACCCGAATTTGGCAGCACTTTATTTCCAATTCGGACGTTATCTGTTAATTTCTTGTTCACAACCCGGAACACAACCGGCAAACTTACAAGGAATATGGAATGAGAGGATGAAACCTGCCTGGGATAGCAAATACACCACCAATATCAATCTGGAAATGAACTATTGGCCGACAGAAATCACCAATCTCAGCGAATTACATGAACCTTTAATACAAATGATCAAAGAACTGGCTGTGACAGGTGGACATACTGCCAAAATCATGTATGGAGCCCGGGGCTGGATGTTACATCACAATACCGACCTATGGCGAACTACCGGTGCTGTAGACAGATCCGGCCCAGGAATGTGGCCTACCTGTGGCGCCTGGCTGTCAAGACATCTATGGGAACATTTTCTCTACTCCGGCGACAAGACATATTTGGAAGAGGTCTATCCCATTATGAAGGGAGCCGCCCTTTTCTTACTTGATTTTGCAGTTGAAGAACCGGAACACCATTGGCTGGTTATTGCCCCATCCAGCTCTCCGGAAAATACTTTCGACAAAAAGAATAAACTTACAAATACTGCCGGAGTTACAATGGATAATCAACTAATGTTCGAACTATTTTCTAATCTCATATCCGCAACTGAAATATTAGAAAGAGATCAGCATTTCGCTGATACTTTAAGACAAATCCGTACACGGATACCTCCAATGCAAATAGGTCGTTACAGTCAGCTACAGGAATGGATGCATGATTTGGATGATCCTAATGACAAGCACCGCCATATCTCACACTTATATGGATTATTTCCCGGAAACCAGATTTCACCGTACAGGACACCTGATTTATTCAATGCTGCACGTAACTCTTTAAATCACAGAGGAGACGCATCTACAGGATGGTCAATGGGATGGAAAGTTTGTCTATGGGCCCGTTTCATGGATGGTGACAGAGCATATAAGCTCATAACAGAACAACTGCGATTAACCGGAGATAAAAATACGGAATATGACGGTGGAGGAACTTATCCTAATCTACTGGACGCGCATCCTCCTTTTCAGATTGATGGTAATTTCGGGTGTACGGCCGGTATAGCCGAAATGTTGTTACAAAGCCATGATGGAGCTCTCCACATACTTCCGGCACTCCCTAGCGCTTGGAGAAATGGTATAATCCAAGGATTAAAAGCAAGGGGTGGTTTCTTAACAGACATTGAATGGAAAAACGGACAGGTAAAGACTATAAAAATAAAGTCTAACTTAGGAGGTAACCTGAGGATACGCACCTCCACTCCGTTACAAGTTGTCGGTGAGGCAAATTTAGTAAAGGCTCAAGGCGACAATCCTAACCCTTACTACAAGGTATATGAAACCCCTCCTCCAATCATATCCTCAGAAGTCGTATTAGCCTCTTCGAAGATACCCGATACGATCGAATATGATTTATTGACTCAACCTGGAGAAGAATATATTTTCTATTGCCAATAAAGTAGCTACATCTACAATTAATATATTATAATCTGTAGAACAATTATTTTAATTTAAAATCGTTTCATTATAAAACAAAGAATCTATGAAAAGAAAACACATTATCGCTATTATCTGTCTGTTTTGTTTGTCCTTTCAATATGAGATCACAGCTCAGAACAAAAGCAAAGTAGACGAAATACGGGACGAATTACTGAATCCCAATAATAATTCTGTATTGGTAGTCGCCCATCGGGGAGATTGGCGGTATGCACCGGAGAATTCATTGGCTGCCATTGAGAACGTCATCAAAATGGGATGTGATGTGGTAGAAATCGACATCCAAAAAACCAAAGACGGGCATCTCATACTTATGCACGATAACACATTGGACAGAACAACTACGGGACATGGTAAAATAAGCGATCAGACTTTGGATGATGTCAAAAAGCTGAAACTAAGAAATGGTTTAGGCATACATACAAGGCATACCGTACCAACATTGGAAGAGGCATTACTCCTGGCAAAAGATAAGATTATGATAAACCTGGACAAAGCCTACCCCTTGTTTGATGAAGTATATGAGTTATTGAAAAAAACAGGAACGACCAAACAGATCATCATGAAAGGTAGTCAGCCTGTGGAACAGGTAAAAAAAGAATTTGGTAAATACCTGGACAAAGTTATTTTTATGCCTGTGATTAATCTGGATAAAGCCAATGCACAGCAAATGATTGAAGATTACATGAAAAAATATCCTCCGCTTGCTTTTGAGTTCTCCTATGTATCCGATACAAATACATTACCCAAAGAAATGGGCAAACGGTTAAAAGGGAACTGTCTTATCTGGTACAACACATTGTGGGATACAATGTCCGGTGGACATGATGACGATATGGGTTTGAGAGATCCCGACAAAGAATACGGATACCTGATCGATACATTAAATGCACGTATCATCCAGACGGATGTACCGGAATTTTTAATTAAATATCTGAAAAACAAAAATATGTAGTACATAATAATCCCATCAAAAAAATGAAAAAATTACTATCCACCATCAGTTTACTTTTTATCGTAATCACCTTATGGTCTCAGCCAAAAGAGCAGATGATAAAAGTATTTGTTTCTCCCGACCATACAGACTGGCTGTATAAACCGGGAGAAACCGTAAAGTTCAATATCAGGATAACAAAGAACAATATTCCGTTGCAAAATGCAGATGCCTATTACGAACTTTCGTATGACATGATGCCTCCACTGAAAAAAGAAAGTGTGAAATTAAAAAACGGAGAACTAACAATTAATGGAAGCACCATGAATATCCCTGGATTTATGCGTTGCCGGGTATGGACTAAACACGAAGATAAGACATACAGCGGATATGCAACAGCCGCATTTGCACCCGAGGACATAAAGCCCACCACTACTTTGCCTACTGACTTTGAAGCTTTTTGGGAGAAAGCGAAATCAGAAAACTCCAAAATACCCATCGATTCACGGCTACGTTTACTCCCGGAAAGATGTACAGGAAAGGTTAATGTGTATGAAGTTAATATACAGAATTACCGTATAGGAAGCCGGCTTTATGGCATACTGTGCATTCCTAAGGCACCAGGTAAATATCCAGCAGTACTACGCGTACCGGGCGCAGGGATACGTCCTTACAATGGGATGATTGCAGAAGCAGAAGACGGCTTGATTACACTTGAAATAGGAATTCATGGAGTCCCTGTCACGATGGATCTGGTCATCTATAATAATTTACTATATGGAGGATTGAACCAATATCAATATATGAATTGGGACAATAGGGATGAAATTTATTTTAAACGGGTTTATATAGGATGTGTCCGTGCAGCAGACTATATTTTTTCAATGGATGAATTCGATGGAGAAAATCTGATCGTGTATGGAGGCAGTCAAGGCGGTGCATTAGCTATTGTTACTGCTGCTTTAGATCCGCGCATAAAAGGTTTGGTTTCCTTCTACCCGGCTCTCTGTGATTTAAACGGCTATGTACATGGTCGGGCCGGGGGTTGGCCTCACCTCTTCCGGAATTCAACAGAGAGTCCGGAGATCTTGAAACAAAAAACCAAAAATACACCTTACTATGATGTCGTAAACTTTGCCCGTAAAATAAAAGTTCCAGGATTCTATTATCTGGGATATAACGATATGACATGCCCGCCCACTTCTATGTATTCAGCATATAACACGATTACAGCCCCAAAAGTATTAGAAATAATGGAGGAGGCCGGACATTTTAGTTATCCGGAATTATGGCCTAAAGCAAAAGCTTGGATCTATACTCATCTTCAGGTTAATCAATAAAGAAATTATGCATAGGTATTAATTTTACGAGGATTTGAGACTGTTTTCTTTTTAGGGCTGGCTGGATAAGTCAGCCCTAACATCGTATTAAACTGGAAATATATTTTTTCAATCTGAAAAACAGACCAATCGAAACTACATCACACTTAAACTATACTTGCGTCATACCCTCTTCGTACCTTCCTCGTACCAACTTCGCTATTTTCTTTCCACTATAGAAGCGAAGAAAACGCGAAGAAGGTAAAAATCAAAAGAGAAAAAGAACAAAAGCCAATAATGACAAATCCCTTCTCTTTCTTCTCACAGATGAAAACTTTTCCGCACGGATTGTTGCATCAAGTAAAAGTTTGTTTTATTTTTGCAGTTTAACAATACAATTTATAACCTAATAGGCGAAAAACATTATCAATTATGGATACAAGCAAGATTGTCGGAGAAAAAATCAAGTCGCTCCGTGAAAGCCAGTCAATCAGTATTGAGCAGTTGGCCGAACGTTCCGGATTAGCCGTAGAACAGATTGAACGCATTGAAAACAACATCGATTTGCCTTCATTGGCTCCACTCATCAAGATAGCCCGCGTACTAGGTGTACGCTTGGGAACTTTCCTTGACGACCAGGACGAAACAGGTCCTGCTATCTGCCGCAAAACGGAATCCAAGGACACCATTAGTTTCTCTAACAATGCTATCCAGAGCCGCAAGCACATGGAATATCATTCCCTGTCCAAGTCGAAAGCAGACCGCCACATGGAACCTTTCATCATCGACGTAGCCGCTACGGAAGACAGCGATTTCGTACTCTCCTCACACGAAGGTGAAGAGTTTATTATGGTTATGGAAGGTATTATGGAAATCAGTTATGGCAAAAATACATACTTGCTTGAAGAAGGAGACAGCATCTATTATGACTCCATCGTTCCGCACCACGTGCATGCTTACGAAGGCAAAGCAGCAAAAATTCTTGCAGTAATCTATACACCCATTTAAGGATGGTAGGATGGTAAGATGGTAGAATGATAGGATTACTATTCTAATCTTATCACCATACCATCTTACCATCCTATCACTTTTATAATATTATCACTTCATTTATGCTTTACGAAAGAACACTCGGCCAATGGCTGGAGCACTGGGCAGAGACTACGCCCGATAAAGAATACATTGTTTATTCCGACCGCAACCTGCGCTTCACCTGGAGCCAGTTCAACCGACGGGTAGACGACATGGCGAAAGGACTAATCTCTATTGGTGTAGAACGCGGAACCCATGTAGGTATATGGGCTGCCAACGTCCCCGACTGGCTTACGCTACTGTATGCCTGTGCCAAAATCGGTGCCGTCTATGTAACCGTAAACACCAATTACAAACAAGCCGAACTGGAATACTTGTGCCAAAATTCAGATATGCATACCCTCTGCATCGTGAACGGTGAAAAGGACAGCGACTTCGTGCAAATGACATATACCATGCTGCCGGAATTGAAAAACTGCGAACGCGGACACCTGAAAAGCAAACGTTTCCCACACATGCGCAACGTTGTTTACGTAGGCCAGGAGAAACATCGTGGTATGTACAATACGGCTGAAATTCTCCTACTGGGTAACAATGTGGAAGACGAATGTCTGAATAATCTGAAAAGTCAGGTAACCTGCCATGATGTGGTAAATATGCAATACACATCAGGTACCACCGGTTTTCCGAAAGGAGTTATGCTCACCCACTATAACATTACCAATAATGGTTATCTGACGGGAGAGCATATGAAGTTCACAGCCAATGACAAACTATGTGTCTGTGTACCTCTGTTCCACTGTTTCGGTGTAGTGCTTGCCACAATGAACTGTCTGACTCACGGTTGCACGGAAGTCATGGTAGAGCGCTTCAACCCGCTAGTAGTTCTTGCCTCTATACATAAAGAACGCTGCACAGCTCTATACGGTGTGCCCACCATGTTTATTGCTGAGTTGCATCATCCCATGTTCGATATGTTCGATATGTCCAGCCTGCGCACAGGCATCATGGCAGGTTCGCTCTGCCCTGTGGAACTGATGAAACAGGTGGAAGAAAAGATGTATATGAAAGTTACGAGTGTATATGGTTTGACAGAAACATCGCCGGGTATGACAGCCTCACGCATTGACGACCCATTCGATGTGCGTTGCAATACTGTAGGACATGATTTTGAACATACCGAAGTCATGGTTATCGATCCTGAAACCGGAGAAGAATGCCCGGTAGGTGTACAAGGTGAAATGTGTAACCGGGGCTATAACAATATGAAAGGGTACTACAAGAATCCGCAAGCCACGGCCGAAGTCATTGATAAGAACGGCTTCCTCCATTCCGGTGACCTCGGAGTAAAAGATGAAGATGGTAACTATCGTATCACGGGACGCATCAAAGATATGATTATCCGTGGTGGCGAGAATATCTACCCACGTGAAATAGAAGAATTCCTTTATAAACTGGAAGGCGTGAAGGACGTACAAGTTGCCGGAATTCCATCAAAAAAATATGGTGAAGAAGTAGGTGCTTTCATCATACTGAAGGAAGGGGCAGATATACACGAATCGGATGTACGCGACTTCTGCACAGGCAAGATCTCTCGTTACAAGATACCGAAATATGTATTCTTCATTGACGAATTCCCAATGACGGGAAGTGGTAAGATACAGAAGTTCAAATTGAAAGATGTAGGATTACAACTTTGCAAGGAACAAGGAATCGAGATAATCTAAAAAATTCAACATAAAGAAACAGGCTGCAACTTAATAGTGCAGCCTGTTTTTTATGTTTAATTTCGTAATCCTCAATTATCCCAGCGGTAGCGTAAAGAAGAATGTCGTTCCTATTCCTTCGCCGGAACGTACCCAAATGCGTCCACCCATCCGTTCCACCAACATACGGGAAACAGTCAGCCCCAGCCCGGTGCCTTGTGCAAAGTTATTAATCTTGCCGAAGCGTTCGAAAATCTTCGCCACCCGGTTGGCAGGAATACCAATACCCGTATCTTTTACGTAGAACTGTACAATATTGCCGCGTAACTGATAACCAAAATGTATTTCTCCGGTAGGAGTAAATTTAGCAGCATTACTCAACAGATTCATCAATACCTGCATAATGCGCATTCGATCTCCCATCACACACAACTCCTCATCCACATCGTCCAGTATCAAAATCACACCTTTATTTACTTTCAACCGATGACTGTCATATTCTTCAAGGCAAGCATGATAAAGGTTCACCTTCTCACGAACAAATTCCAAAGTCCCTGATTCCATTTCAGACAAGTCCAGAATATCATTAAACAAACACAACAACAATTCCGAATTTTTCTCGATAATATTGCAATAATCCTCCTTGTCTCCTTCGTGCCCCGGATCAATAACCAACCTTGAAAATCCAACAATCGCATTCAATGGAGTACGGATTTCATGACTCATATTTGAAAGAAACGCAGATTTTAATCGATCGGACTCTTCAGCCTTTACACGGGCAGCCGCCAGTTCACGTAGCGCATTCACCCGGCTCGTCACATCCCGGCACATACATAATAAATATTTATCTCCCAAAGGACATACCAGATTTTCATAATGATGCATCTCTCCTTCAAACCACAATGAATGTTCTCCTATGCTGGGACAATCGGTACGCATCACTTTCTCCATATTCGCCCGGATTTTGCGGTATTCTGATTCCGGTACTATATCTTTCAGATTAGGATGTGACTTATCCTCACCGGATAATCCCTCTACATGATTGGTATCAGGAGAGGACAGTAGTTCTATATAATCCAGATTATAATCAAAAACAGTCAACATATCCGGGATAGCGTCCAGAATTTCTTTACCGTATTGCTTACGGAAGCGCTCCAAGTCTTCATCCTGGCATGAAGAATCCGGAAGAGTACGATTTTCCAATTGCTCCTCTAATTTCCGGATAATCTCCAGTAGTTCTTCTTTTGTTTTATCTTTATAGTCCTTCATTTCAAGGCCGATATGTTGTTGAGTGTTACATTCGGGCAACAAATATACTATTCTTTTCAATTATATCAACATATATTGCGAGCTTTTATTTAAAAAAAACCAATAGCTTTTGCCCTACTAATCAGAATGTTCTATCTTTGCATCACTTTTTATTTTAAATCATTAATTAATATGTCTAAAGAATTATTCTCTACTCTGCCCTACACGGTGGCAGACATTACGCTTGCCGACTTCGGTCGCAAGGAAATCGATCTGGCAGAACAAGAAATGCCCGGCCTTATGGCTCTTCGCGAAAAGTATGGAGAAACAAAACCGTTGAAAGGTGCTCGTATAATGGGTTCCCTGCATATGACCATCCAGACGGCGGTACTGATTGAAACCCTCGTGGCACTGGGCGCCGAAGTACGCTGGTGCTCATGTAACATATATTCGACTCAAGACCATGCTGCTGCTGCTATCGCTGCAAGTGGTGTTCCCGTATTTGCCTGGAAAGGTGAAACACTGGCTGATTACTGGTGGTGTACGCTTCAGGCGTTGAACTTCCCCGGCGGCAAAGGTCCTACGGTAATCGTTGACGATGGCGGTGACGCTACCATGATGATACACGTAGGGTACGAAGCCGAAAGCACTGCCTCTATTCTGGATAAAGAAGTCCATGCGGAAGATGAAATAGAACTGAATGCTATCCTGAAGTGTGTATTGGCTGCAGATCCTACCCGTTGGCATCGCGTAGCTGCCGAAATGCGTGGCGTTTCAGAAGAAACTACGACAGGTGTACACCGTTTGTATCAAATGCAGGAAGAAGGAAAATTGCTGTTCCCGGCATTCAATGTGAACGACTCAGTGACGAAGTCTAAATTCGATAATCTTTATGGTTGCCGTGAATCTTTGGCCGATGGTATCAAACGTGCCACAGATGTAATGATTGCCGGTAAAGTAGTAGTGGTTTGCGGTTATGGCGATGTAGGTAAGGGATGTTCACATTCCATGCGTTCATACGGTGCCCGTGTACTGGTTACGGAAGTAGACCCGATCTGCGCCCTGCAAGCTGCAATGGAAGGCTTCGAGGTAGTAACTATGGAAGAGGCTTGTACACAAGGTAATATCTTTGTTACTACAACAGGCAATATCGACATCATCCGCATCGATCACATGGAGAAGATGAAAGACCAGGCAATTGTCTGCAATATCGGCCACTTCGACAATGAAATCCAAGTGGATGCTCTTAAGCATTACCCCGGCATCAAATGTGTGAATATCAAGCCACAGGTAGACCGCTATTATTTCCCCGACGGACACAGCATTATTCTATTAGCCGATGGTCGTCTGGTGAACCTGGGTTGTGCTACCGGTCACCCGTCATTCGTTATGAGTAACTCATTCACCAACCAGACATTAGCTCAGATTGAGTTGTTCAACAAGAAGTATGAAACCAGTGTTTACCGTTTGCCTAAGCACCTTGATGAAGAGGTAGCACGTCTGCACCTTGAGAAAATCGGTGTGAAGCTGACGAAGCTGACTCCCGAGCAAGCTGCCTATATCGGTGTAACTGTAGACGGACCGTATAAAGCCGAACACTATCGCTATTAATAACGAAATGAAGAATGAAGAATGAAGAATGAAGAATTGGCTGCGCTGTAATGCCGCATGGTAATTTTTCATTTTTCATTCTTCATTCTTCATTTCATAAAGACTTCGTTTTTATGAAAAAGCTCCTCCCTGACCTCCTGGTCATTCTTACGTTTGCAGTACTTTCGTTCGCCTACTTCTTTCCGGCGGATATAGAAGACCGCATTCTTTTCCAACATGACACGGCTGCCGGTGCAGGTGCCGGACAAGAAGCAAGCTTGTATCGCCAGGAAACCGGTGAGTATACGCGCTGGACTAACTCCTTATTCGGTGGTATGCCGACTTACCAGATAGCCCCCAGCTACGATTCAACTCAACCGCTGACATGGGTGCAGAAAGTGTACCGACTATTTTTACCCACATATGTCAACCTGACGTTTATTCTGATGCTGGGCTTCTTCATCCTGCTGCGTGCATTCGGCATACCTACATGGCTGGCAGGGTTAGGCGGATTAATGTGGGCATTCTCGTCCTACTTCTTCATTCTGATATCTGCCGGACACATCTGGAAGTTTATCACACTGGCGTATATACCGCCCACGATAGCAGGTATCGTACTGGCATACCGGGGTAAATATCTGGCAGGAGGTATCGTTACAGCATTGTTCATTGCCCTGCAGATTCTGTCGAACCACGTACAGATGAGTTATTACTTCCTGTTCGTCATCCTCTTCATTGCAGGAGCCTATTTTGAAGATGCATGGCGCAACAAGACCTTGCCACAATTCTTTAAAGCTAGCGGTGTGCTTGTAGTAGCTGCATTGATTGGCATATCCGTCAATCTATCAAACCTGTATCACACTTACCAGTACAGCAAAGAAACCATGCGCGGTAAAAGCGAGCTTGTAGAAACCGGTGATGCAGCCAAACAAACCAGTAGCGGACTGGATCGTGACTACATCACTCAATGGAGCTATGGTATCGGCGAAACCTGGACCTTGTTAGTGCCTAACTTTAAAGGTGGTGCCTCCGTACCTCTCATCCTGAATGAGACAGCCATGGAAAAAGCCAATCCAACCTATTCCGGACTATACCAGCAATTACCCCAATACTTTGGTGACCAGCCGATGACCTCAGGTCCTGTATATGTAGGTGCTTTTGTACTCTTCCTCTTTATCTTGGGTTGTTTTATAGTCAAAGGTCCATTGAAATGGGCATTAGTCGGAGCTACATTCTTCTCCATTGTTCTTTCATGGGGCAAGAACTTCATGCCACTGACTGATTTCTTCATCGACTATATACCTATGTATAGCAAGTTCCGTGCCGTATCGTCCATTCTCGTTATTGCAGAATTTACAATTCCACTACTAGCTATCTTTGCGCTGAAAAAGATTCTGGATGAACCAGAGATACTCAAGAAGAAGATGAAGTTTATAGGTGTCAGCTTGGCACTTACTGCCGGCGTAGCCTTGATATTAGCCATTATTCCCGGAGCTTTCAGCTCAACTTTCATCCCTGCAAAGGAAGCACAAATGCTACAGAATGCGGTCAATCAGCAAATGATTCCTGCAAACGAGTTGTCCGGCATCCTCTCTAATATGGCGGAAATGCGTGCTGCAATGGTTAGTGCCGATGCACTGCGTAGCTTTATTATTATCGTAATTGGTTGTGCACTGTTGTGGCTTTACTATAGTGGAAAATTAAAGAGACCCTATATTATTGCAGGCATTGCCATTCTTTGCGTGATCGATATGTGGGGAGTCAACAAGCGCTATCTGCACGATGATCAATTCGTTCCACGTTCTACCCAAGTTGATACTTTCAAAAAAACGAAAGCTGACGAAATCATCCTGCAGGACACTGATCCGAACTACCGTGTACTGAATTTCTCCGGAGATGCATTCAACGAGAATAATACTTCCTACTGGCACAAGAGTGTGGGCGGATATCATGCTGCCAAGTTGCGTCGTTATCAGGAGATGATCGAACGGCACATTTCTCCTGAAATGCAAGCCACCTATCGGGTTATTGCCACCGCAGGCGGAGAAATGGACAGCGTAGATGCTTCCAAATTCCGCATCCTGAACATGCTGAATACGAAGTATTTCATCTTTCCTGCCGGACAAGGACAGACAGTGCCTATCGAAAACCCGTATGCTTACGGCAATGCATGGTTCGTAGATAAAGTGGAATATGTGGATAATGCAAATCAGGAAATAGATGCATTGAATACTATACTTCCAACGGAAACTGCCGTAGTAGATACACGCTTCAAAGATATTCTGAAAGGTGTTACCACCGTTCATAAAGACAGCCTTTCCAGCGTACGCCTGACGAATTACGAACCGAACCGTCTGGTTTATGAAACAAATAATTCAAAGGATGGTGTAGTCGTATTCTCCGAAATCTATTATCCGGATGGCTGGATAGCTACCATCGACGGAGAACCTGCCGACATTGCCCGTGCAGACTATATCCTGCGCTCCATGTATGTACCTGCTGGAAAACACACCATTGAAATGCGCTTTGATCCGAAGAGCTTGCATGTAACAGAAGGTATTGCTTATGCAGCACTGGCTCTAATGGTGATAGGTATTATGATAATGGTGATTGCATATAAAAAGAGGTTAAGCTCTTCCAAAAGCTAAAGCCTAGCAAAACTAATTTTTCTTTATTACAAAATGCGCCTTAAAAGTCTGTAGCAAACTTTTAGGGCGCATTTCACATTATATCCGAAGTTATTTATACCCGTTGGCGGAATTAACGGCCTCCTCCCCGTGCCCGAATAGAGACCAGGACCGGGTTTGGGCAGTATCCGATCCGTACCAACTCCGTAGTAAATTCGGTCAGAAGTACCTCTATCCGAAGATGGTACGGAGCAAATAGGGATTTGATTCCTCTCTGATACGACTCTGACAGGATGCTGACAGCCTCTAATCCCGCCAACGGGTTATTTATATCTCCTCCTATATTCTTTAGGAGTAATTTCCATCTCTTTATTAAAAGCTTTCGAGAAATGGAATTGATCGTAGTACCCTAGACGGAAAGCAATCTCTTTGATTTTTAGATCGGAGAATTGCAAGAACGAACAAGCACGTTGAATTTTTAATTGGTTATAATATTCCATTGGAGCATAAGAAGTTCTCTCCGAAAACAATGCACTGAAATGAGATGCGGAATAGCCCACATGCTGAGCTATATCCTCCAGCGTAATCTTATTCTCCATATTCTCTTTCATAAAGGAAATGCTCTTCTGTATAAAATCCGTTTCTCTCACCTTCTTTATTTCTCTGAACTGATTAATATACTTCAAAGAAGCCAGAAAATGCATCAGGCAAAAGCTAACATATTCCAAGTTCTCAGGACTATATCCCATTTCCAAGTTCTGATACATTTCTTCAAATAGTTGAAAGCGATCATCATAACGGCTCTTATCCGACTCCTCCAAAGATATAGCCTTACCTATTATAGAGGAGAACATAGCCACGCCCTCGCCACAGAAATGTAGCCAATAGATACTCCAGGGATTCACTTCGTCCGCTCCATATGCATGTTGCTCATTAGCCGGTAATATAAAAGCCTGATTTTTAGTCAGGATATACTTCTCACCTTTATAACTAACCCAACCGCAACCACTCTCACAATATATAAAGATATTCTCGTTAGTCCCTTTTTCCCTTTCCCTAAAATGATTTTCTGCATGAGGATAGTATCCAATATGACTGACGAATAATTGTTTTGTAATATTATTCTCTCGTTGAAGGTTACGTATATTATAAGGTGTAACGATAGCCTTCTCTCCTTTAAAACCTTCTGCAACCTTTTCCATAGTATCTGATTTTGGTAGTATTTTACATATATATCATAGTATTTTACATGAATGCTTATTCAAGCAATACATTCAAGCATTTACAGCCATAAATATAATAAGATTATACATTAAATTGATAACAATCTGCATTTTTTTATTAAGTTTAATGGCATACATTTGCCATACAATAAATCGTATATCATGAAAACAAAACCATTTAGCAACAATTTTTACCTATTACTTATTTCGCTGGTATCTGCCATGGGAGGGCTACTCTTCGGATACGATTGGGTAGTCATTGGAGGTGCCAAACCATTCTATGAAATCTTCTTTGCAATTGAGAATTCTCCCGGTATGCAGGGATGGGTCATGGGCAGTGCCATTCTCGGCTGTTTAATAGGGGTAACAATTGCAGGTAGCTTATCTGATAAATATGGGCGCAAACCTTTGATGATAATAGCAGCTATCACTTTTACCGTTTCTGCAATAGGTACAGGAGCTGTCAATGACCTCAATTGGTTTATCTTTTACCGCATATTCGGTGGTATTGGCATCGGCATTGCTTCCAACTTATCTCCCATGTATATAGCCGAGGTATCACCCAGCCATGTACGAGGGAAGTTTGTATCGATCAATCAATTGACAATCGTATTAGGTATTCTGGCAGCCCAGTTCGTCAACTGGTTGATCGCTGACCCGGTAGTTCCCGGCGAAAATATTCTGGAAACATGGAATGGGCAAATGGGATGGCGTTGGATGTTCTGGGCAGAAGTAGTACCTTCGGGACTCTTTTTTATCCTTATATTCTTCATTCCCGAAAGTCCCCGTTGGCTGGCTACAAAATTACAATACGGTAAAGCTGAAAATATCTTGAGCCACATAGGTGGAAAAGAATATGCCAAAAAAGAAATTGAAAGCATTAAAACAGTTATAAATGTCACCAAAGAGAAGTTAAATATCCGCCTGCTTTTTCAAGGCAAGATACCGGGAATATTATTAATAGGCATCGTTATTGCAGCCTTCCAGCAGTGGTGCGGACTAAACGTAGTGTTTAATTATGCCCAGGAAATCTTTGCAGCTGCAGGTTACGGTGTTTCTGATATCCTATTCAATATTGTAGTAACAGGAGTGACGAACGTAATATTCACTTTTGTAGGTATGTACACTGTAGATAAGTTGGGAAGACGCTCCCTTATGTTATTCGGAGCTTCAGGGCTTGCCATCATTTATATCATCATGGGCATATGTTACTACCTCAATATAACCGGAATGGCCGTACTAATTATGGTTGTATTAGCTATAGCATGCTATGCAATGACACTTGCTCCCGTTACATGGGTCGTATTATCTGAGATCTTCCCAAACCGTATCCGTGGTATGGCAATGGCAGTATCCACCTTCTCTCTTTGGGCAGCTTGTTTTGTACTGACATATACATTCCCTTTATTAAATTCCGGATTAGGTGCCTATGGTACTTTCTGGTTGTACGGAATCATCTGTATTCTCGGATTTGTATTCATCAAAATCAAATTACCCGAAACAAAAGGAAAATCACTGGAAAGCATTGAGAAAGAATTAACTAGTTAAAAACAACATATCATTTATTGAATTACATCTTACTTAAACGATGACAAGAAATCATCGCTTAACTTACCCTTATTGTCTAAAAAAACAATAAATACCTTATGGAGAAAATTACAGAATATTTAATTAAACCGACCCTCTCAGAAAAAGGAATTGTGAAAGTTTGGAAAGAAACAATCAAACTTCCGACTTATGAAATCGGAGAGGAAGAAAAAAATCCCATCTTTCTGGAAAAGCGTGTTTATCAAGGAAGTTCAGGAGTAGTTTACCCTTATCCTGTCGTAGAAAAGATATGCGACGAGAAAAAAGAAAAAGACTATCAGGCCTACTTCCTTGAAAACGAATACCTTAAAATTATGATCTTGCCGGAATTGGGAGGGCGAGTACAAATGGCTTATGACAAAGTGAAGAAACGTCACTTTGTCTACTACAACCAAGTCATTAAACCAGCCTTAGTAGGTTTGACCGGTCCTTGGATATCAGGCGGAATTGAATTCAACTGGCCTCAGCATCATCGTCCAAGTACATACTTACCTACCGACTGTATGATTGAAGAAAATGCAGACGGTAGTAAAACGGTCTGGTGCAATGAAGTAGAGCGTATGTTCAATACGAAAGGGATGCAGGGATTCACACTTCATCCGGACAAAGCTTATCTGGAAATTAATGTGAAGGTTTATAACCGAACTCCGTTCCCCCAAACTTTCCTTTGGTGGGCGAACCCTGCCGTTGTTGTGAACGACCACTATCACTCGGTTTTTCCACCCGATGTACATGCTGTTTTCGATCATGGGAAAAGAGATGTATCCAATTTTCCTATAGCTACAGGCATATATTACAAACAGGACTATTCGGAAGGTGTCGATATTTCCAAATATAAGAATATCCCTGTTCCCACTTCATACATGGCCATTAAATCACGCTATGACTTTGTAGGCGGATATGAAGAACATATACAGGCAGGATTATTACATGTAGCCGATCATCACCTCTCACCAGGAAAGAAACAATGGACTTGGGGAAATGGTGATTTTGGTATTGCATGGGACAGAAACCTTACTGATGAAGATGGTCCTTACATCGAATTGATGACAGGTGTTTATACAGATAATCAGCCTGACTTCACATGGTTACAACCTTATGAGGAAAAGTCATGGAAGCAATACTTCCTGCCATATAGTGAAGTGGGATATGTAAAGAATGCGACCAAAGATTTCATTTTGAATCTGGATGTTGCAGATAACACCGCACACATCATTGTATATGCAACCGGTAAGCAAGAAAACATCAAAATAGAATTAAAAGATATAACAGGAAAGGTGTTATTTGACAAAATAACCACACTTTCGCCAGAAAATATCTTTAAAAGTCAGATAAATATAACAGAAGAGTTACCCGAAAACCTTATTTTATCCTTGTATGATAACAGTGGCAAACTACTTTTGAAATATAAAGCTGATAAGCCTGAAATAAAACCAACTCCGGATGCTGCTAAGGCAGCCAAACAACCCAAGGAGATAGCTTCCATAGAGCAATTATTCCTGACTGGGTTACATCTGGAGCAATATCGGCATGCGACCTATGACCCAATGGCTTACTACATGGAAGCATTGGAAAGAGAACCGGGAGATATACGTTGCAATAATGCCGTAGGGTTGCTGAATATGCGCCGAGGTAAATTTGAAGAAGCTGAACAGTATTTCCGTACAGCCATAAAAACATTAACAGAGCGTAATCCTAATCCTTATGATGGAGAACCCTATTATAATCTGGGGTGGAGCCTGAAGATGCAGGGTAAGTATGATGATGCATATAGTGCCTATTATAAAGCCACATGGAATGCGGCTTGGAGAGATGCAGGCTACTTTGGTGTGGCACAGATAGATTGTATCAGAGAGAATTGGACTGCCGCTTTGGAACATATAGATCTGGCTCTCATCCACAACTGGCATAATCATAAAGCACGCCAGTTAAAAGCTTCTATCCTGAGACATTCAGGAAAGACTGAAGAAGCCTTGAAATTTATTGAGGAATCATTGATTGTCGATAAGTTTAATTTGGGATGCCGATTTGAAAAATATTTCATTGAAAGCAATCCGGTAGAATTGCAGGAAATGCTAAGTATCCTCAACGGTAGTGTACACAACTATATTGAATATGCATTTGATTTTTCATCCGCAGGAATGTATGAAGAAGCTTCCCGGATTATGCATACTTATATAGACGAACAAACCAATATTTATCCAATAGCTGCTTATATGTTAGGATACTTTGCATCAATGGCAGGAGATAAAGAAACAGCCCAGAAATGGTATAAGAAGGCACAAAGCCTATCTCCTGACAAGTGTTTTCCAAACAGAATCGATGAAGTCAATGTACTGACAGATGCTATGAAGATGAATCCAGAGGATTTCAAGGCTCCTTATTATCTGGGGAACTTCTGGTATGCACACCGCCGTTATGAAGAAGCTACTGTATGCTGGGAGAAATCAGTAGAGATAAATAATCAGTTCCCTACAGCTCTGCGCAACCTTTCATTGGCTTATTACAACAAAAAAGGCAGGAAAGAAGAAGCATGCCGATTGTTGGAGAAAGCATTTGAACTGGACCAAACGGACTCACGCATCTTTATGGAGCTGGATCAACTATATAAGAAAATGGGACGAGCCCATGCAGAACGCCTGACCTTTCTAGAGGCACATTTGGAACTGGTGGCACAGCGGGATGACTTATGCATAGAACGAATAACCCTCTATAATCAATTAGGCAACTATGAAAAGGCAAGAGAACTGATAGCCGCACGGAAGTTCCATCCGTGGGAAGGTGGCGAAGGTAAAGTTACAGGGCAATATATTCTCTGTCGGGTAGAACTTGCCCAAAAAGCTATTAAGGAAAAGCGATATCTTGAAGCCATCAGTCTTTTAAAAGAGACAGATCATTATCCGCATAATTTAGGTGAGGGTAAACTGATCAACGCCGAAGAGAATGAGGTAGACTACTATAAAGGAATAGCCTACCAAAAGCTGGGCAACGAAGCCGAATCCATAAAATACTTAATGAAAGCAACACAAGGTTCCAGCGAGCCTCAACAAGCATTCTATTACAATGACCAACAACCTGACAAGATTTTCTATCAAGGACTTGCCTGGAGGGCATTAGGAGAAGAGAGCAAAGCACGTAGCCGCTTCAACAAGCTGATAGACCACGGCAAGAAGCATCTCTTCGATGAATGCAAAATCGATTATTTCGCAGTATCCTTACCAGAGCTTGCGATCTGGGAGGATGACCTGAATGTACGTAACAAGGTTCATTGCTATTATGTTATGGCATTAGGATATAGTGGTATAGGAGAGGAAGAATTAGCAGAAGAATATTATGAAAAGGTGAAAAGACTTGATGTGAATAAACAAGTGTTCAGGATGTGATTGCTCTTATTGTACGGGGATGTGCCAAAATCGACACATTTCCCTGTACAGTAATTCACTTAGAAATAAACTATTAGTTAACAACAATATTAATATTATGAAGAGTTTATTTAGATTATCAGCATTATTAATGCTGCTTTGCTTTATGGGATGTTCGGACGATGAGGGTATCTCCTATCCTACATCTGATGCCCCGGAAATAAAAGTGTTGCGTGATGAATTGTATTCTAATCCCAACAGAAAGTTTGTGATTAAGGCTGATTTAAAAGATGATTTAGGCCTTAAGTCTTTGAAAATTGTGATTCCAGAATTTTATCTGGATAAGGAAATTGTATTCCCGACAGATACTTTAGTTACAGAATATGAGTTGACTTATGAGTTTCTGGCACCAAAGGATACGAAAAATGAAGATGTATATATCGTAAATCTTGCACTGGAGGATGTTTCTGGAAATGTTGTAACCAAAGAGCTTACATTACATTTGGATGGAGACTTTAATGCTCCTAATTTTTCAAATGTATCACCACAAGACGGAACAGTACAGCTATTGGAAAGCAAGATGGAATTGTCACTTTCCTTTAAAGTCACTGATGATTCAGGCTTAGATTCAGTATATGTGGAAGAACCGATATTGGGTATCATGGAAAGAATCAAATTAAACGGCGAGAAAGAGTACTCTTTCAACAAAACTTATTCTTTACCATCCAAACCGGAAGAGTATGAACTAAAAATAACAGCAATTGATAACTTTGTAGAAGCTAACAGGAAAACACAGAAAATTAAATATATTGTTTCCAGTGAAATGGTTACTTTGTTCTTGGCCGATGTTCCTAAGGGAACTGATTTAACAGCCGATGTTTGTGGAGTACCGATGCTCTATCATAAAAAATCAAATGGTATATTTACTTTCAAATATTATGCGGATTGTGATAATAAGGAAATCTACTTTTTGGGACAGGAGAGCGCTTTTGAACCTCACTGCTTTGGCGTATCAGAAGAGAACGGTAAATTGCTAAATAGTCCTTCTGCCGCACCAATAGTGCTACCAACAAAGGGATACTATGAGATTGTAGCAAATACCAAAGAGCAAACATATACTGTGACTCCTTATATACCTTCTTCAGCTGTGCACGATTCTCCTGATATCACGATGTGTGGTTACGGATTTGAAGGTGCCGGATGGGATCCCGCTAATAAAAACTGTCTACTCACACCCGACGCAGAGAATCCATATATACTTGGACGAACTCTTATACTGAACGCAACCCAGCTTAATGTAACCATTACCTATCCGGGTTGGAGTAAATATTGGCGCTTACTTGAAAATGGTATTATTGATTATATGGGCTCAAGCCAACCTTATTTGAAGGTAAATCAAAAGGGAAGTTATAAATTCATTATTGATACTGAGATTGCGCGTGCTAAATTATTGAAAGAATAATCATTAAATCATGTATATAGTCATGAAAAGAAATATTATATTTTCTCTTGTTGTTTTCTTCTTCTGCCTTACAGCTAATGCGCAGATAAAGGTTCGAGGAACTATTGTTGACGACAAAAATGAGCCTCTGATAGGTGTTAATATCCAAGAAGAAGGAACTACCAATGGTAGTATATCTGATGTGAATGGACAATACAGTATAACAGTAGCTGGAATAGATTCCAAACTGTCATTCTCTTTTATCTCTTACAAAACCATTGTAGAAAAGGTAGGGAATAGAACTGTCATTAATGTAACTTTGGTAGAAGATTCAGAGCTGCTTCAAGAAGTGGTGGTAGTAGGCTATGGCGTACAGAAAAAAAGTGATTTAACAAGTTCCATCTCTTCTGTGAAAGGAAAAGAAGTGAGATCAATGAATGTAAGCAATGCTACCGAAAGTCTTCAAGGAAAGGTGGCTGGTGTAACAATTGTAGGAGCCGGGAATCCAGGTGGTCAGCCAAAGGTTTTGATTAGAGGTTTCTCTACCATCAACTTGTCCACTGACCCATTGTATGTGGTTGATGGGGTTCCTATGGGCGAAGGAATCAATTTTCTTAATCCTAATGAGATTGAGAGCATTGAAGTCTTGAAAGATGCTTCTGCCAGTGCCATTTATGGTAGTCGTGCCTCAAATGGAGTTATTATGGTTACTACTCGTAAGGGAGTGGAAGGCAAACCTTCATTCTATCTCGATATGCATTATGGCGTACAGGAAATGAAAAATCCTTATAATATGGCAGATGCTGTGGAGTATGCTGAAATATTGAATACAGCCGCCCGTCAGGCCGGCTATCCGGAGGAATTTGAAAATCCCGCTTCTTTTGCAGGTAAAACAACAAATTGGTGGGATGCGGGTATTCGTCAGTTTACCCCTCAATTGAATGCAAGTTTGGGTGTACAGGGTGGAACGGAGAAGAATAAGTATTCGGTTAGTTTAAATTATTTTCAGCAAGATTCTTTCTACCAGAAGGGAGGATATAAGCGATTTACAGCTCGTTTTACCAATGATTATAAATTTAATAAGTATTTTTCAGCTGGATTCTCATTAAATCCGCGTTATGAATCATGGGGGAATCCTACTAATTGGTCGGACTTTGACAGAGTGGATCCTATTACCCCCATTTTTAAACCTGAGGATGAATTAAATGGTACTGAAAATGAATATAGTGTATATTCCCGTTCTCCTTCTCAAATTTGGAATCCAGTTGGTTATGTTCACAGATGGAATCAAAGTAATAATTCTTATGCTTTGTCATCTTCTGCCTATCTTGAAATTAAGCCGATAAAAGATTTGATATTTAGATCTCAATTCTCTATAGACTTAGATACTCGAATCTCTAATACGTTTGCACCGGATTTTGTTATTGATGCGGCTCATGAATTTCAGACGAACAACAAGTTCACGCGTAACAAGCCCACTTATCGTAATTGGAGTTTGCAGAATACATTGACATACCTAAAAACTTTTGCAAATAAGCATAATTTTTCTTTTATGGTAGGTAACACCTTGGAAGAATGGAATAGTACTACTTTGTGGGGAAGCTATGAAAAAATGCCCAACAACTCAGATAATTTACATGAATTGGATGCTGGTACCGTCAATCCACAGACCGGAGGTAATTCTTCTACCACTTCTATTTTGTCTTATTTAGGTAGACTAACTTACAATTATAATGATAAGTATTATCTTACAGCTACTTATCGCGTGGATGGTTCTTCCAAATTCCTGTCCAAGAATAAATGGGCTTCTTTCCCTTCAGCTTCTATTGCTTGGCGTATGTCTAATGAGCCGTTTATGGAAAGTATAAAATCTGTACTTAACAGCCTTAAACTTAGAATAGGTTGGGGACGCGTAGGTAATCAGAATCTTCCTTCAGGAGTTTATATGTCTCAATTAGGACAAGGTTACTATGTATTGGGCGATAATGTGGTGAATACTGTTTACCCCAGTTTGGTTAAAAATGAGGATGTGAAATGGGAAACTGTAGAAGACTATAACTTTGGTATTGATTATGGATTATTTGATAATCGTTTAACGGGATCTTTTGAGTATTATATAAAGAATACCAAAGATATGCTTTTTCAGAAAGCTTATCCCAGTTATTCCGGCTACCCGGGTGATGCCAAGATTTGGACAAATGTAGGTTCTATGCGTACCAAAGGTTTTGAAATGGCAATCAGCTACAATGACCGTTGGGGAGATTTTACCTTTGGAACTACTTTAAACTTGACTACTTTCAACGTCAATATGACAGAGTTGACAGGCGATAAAGACCCATTGTATGGAAATGGTGAAAAGACAAAGACAATAGAAGGTGAAGAGCCTGCTTTCTTCTATGGATATGTGGCTGACGGTATCTTCCAGAATCAGACTGAAGTGAATCGTCATACTAATAACAAAGGACAGTTCTTACAACCTAACGCACAAGTTGGCGATATTCGATTTAAGGATATAAACGGAGACGGACAATTGAATGCAGATGACCGTACAAAGATTGGTTCTCCATGGGCTGATATGACGATGGGACTTAATCTGAACTTAGGTTATAAGAACTTTGACTTAGTGGCAAACTTCTATGCCAGTATCGGTAATGATCTTGTCAATCAGAATATTCAAGAATTGTACAATGCTGCCGGCAGTGGTGGAAAAGTGAATAAGGTGAGCGGTTTACTTGATATGGCTTGGCACGGTGAAGGAACTTCTAACTATGTTCCTCGCTTATCTACTCAAGATCATAATGAGAACTTTACCAAATTCTCATCTTTCTACATAGAGGATGGTTCTTACTTAAGACTAAAGAATTTACAATTGGGGTATACTTTTAAGAAAATCCCTGGCGTCAATAAACTGAGATTATATATAGCAGGACAAAACTTGTTTACCTTAACTGGCTATAACGGCGTTGAACCCGAAGTTTCAGGTAGTGTGTTGAGTTTTGGATTTGGCGGATGGACTTATCCAGTACAACGTATATACTCAGTAGGTGTAAATGTAACATTTTAATAGATTGTAAATCATGAAAAAGAATATATTTGCTTTCATAATAGCGGCTTCATTGGGATTTATGTCTTGTGAAGATTTTATTGAACACGAAAAAAGAGGTGTTCAAGATTTGGATAACTATTTTAAGACAGATACAGAATGTCGTGACTTTGTCATTGACTTGTATAAGCGTGCATTGTTGAATAATGACTGGCAGCCGATAGCTCATACCAGAATAACAAATGAAACGGCTACCGATGATGCTTGGATGGGAAATACCGGACAATCTACTGATGGATTCAGTCCAGCTTCGGAATACTTGATCACTCCCAATAGAATGGGATATCTTACAGATTTATTCAAGGAGAGATATAAGAATATTATGGCATGTAATATTGCCATAAACTCTATTCCCGAAGCTCCTATTTCTGAAGACAAAAAAAAGTCTTATGTCGGTGAAGCTCTATTTTGTCGCGCATATAATTATTTGGATCTTGTAGGCAATTTTGGGGGTGTACCATTGGTACTTAAAATGCTTTCATCCAATGATATGAATCTAGGACGTTCTAGTAAAGAAGAAATATATCAGCAAATAGAGAATGATCTTAAGTCAGCCGTTCACATGGTAAATACTACGTATGGAAGTGAAGGAAAAGGTAGGGCTACTGTATGGACTTGTACTGCATTATTAGCAAGAGTTTCATTATATCAAGGAAAATGGAAAGAAGCTTATCATTATGCAGATACCACAATCATGAATAGTGGCTGTAAACTAGAACCTGATTTTCTGGATATTTGGAACGTCAATAATCACAATGGTATAGAATCGCTTATTGAAGTTCAGACAAGCCCTGAAGTGGGTAAGATTTTGGGCAATCCCCTTTCTACACTTTGTGGAGGACGTGGTGAAAGTTTGGAAAATTTCCCCAGTAAAGACCCCAATGACATTATGGATGGTTGGGGATGGGGAGTACCCACCAGCGATTTAGAAAATTGTTATCTTTCGGAAGAAGATGAGATAAGAAGGCGCAGTACAATAACGGTTTGTGGTGACGCTGTATATGGTGATGAGGATTTAAACCCTACTTATGTATTTGACTTGGCACAGAATAAGTCTGGGCGTGTAATCCGTAAATACTATATTCCTATCGCTACTCGTAGGACATTGGAAGATAAAAGATATAACGCTCCTTTGAATACTCCAATTATCCGTTTGGCAGAAATATATTTGACGCGTGCAGAAGCAGCTTTTCACTTGGGTATGTTTGATGAAGCAATGGATGATGTAGACATCATTCGTGCTCGAGTAAAACTTTCTCCGAAAAAAGGAACTGTAACCGGTAACGAAATACTTTATGCTATTTGGAAAGAGCGCAGAATGGAACTGGCATTTGAAGGATTGCGTCTGTTTGATATTAGGAGACAGATAGATCCGGTCACTAATCAACCCGTTATAGCTGGTTTGTTCGGTCCGAATGGAAGTTTTGTTCGTTACAATATGTATGAATCAACGGATCAGTATGAAACGAGCAACCTTAAAGAGCTACAGAACAAAGGTATCAACTTCGATATCAATAAACATTTGGTATGGCCCATTCCTCAATCGGAAATAGATCGTAGTTTTGGTACTGTAACACAGAATCCTAATTACTAATAAACATAAGAGATCAAACTTAAATTTTATAGAAATGAGAAATAGCAAATATTTGCAGATATTAGGTATCTGTACACTGTTTTCAGTTACGGCATGTAGTTCCAAATTGGAGATTCCAGAACCGCCTGTTTACAATAAGGTGAGAAATATTTCAGTAGACTTGAATCAGGAAATGCAGACAATTGACGGCTTTGGGGCATCAGATGCTTGGCGCTGTCAGATGGTAGGAAAATATTGGCCGGAAGAGAAAAGAAATCAAATTGCCGATTGGCTGTTTAGCCAGGAAGTCGATGAAAATGGAAATCCAAAAGGCATCGGCTTGTCCATGTGGAGATTTTACATTGGTGCGGGAAGCACAGAACAAGGGCTTGATAGCGACATTGCGGATGAGTGGAGACGGTCTGAATGCTTTTTATCAGCTGATGGTACTTACAATTGGAATAAATATGAAGGACAGAGATGGTTTTTAAAAGCTGCTCGAGACAGAGGGGTTGAGCGTTTTCTGGCTTTTAACCTAAGTGCTCCGGTTCATATGTCCATAAATGGGAAAGGCTTTTCAATTAAAGAGAAAAGGATGAATATCAAGGCAGGTATGATGCCTGATTATGCAGACTTTTTAGTAGAATGCATTGATAACTTGCAGAAGAAAGAAGGAGTTAAATTTGATTATTTAAGTCCTGTGAATGAGCCACAATGGGATTGGAGTAAAGGCAGCCAGGAAGGGACTCCCGCCACCAATGAAGAAATATCTCAGTTCGTAAAATTGCTATCAGAAAGACTCAGCAAAAGAGGATTGGCTACCAAAATAGCATTGGGCGAAGCTGGGAGTATTCAATATTTGTATAAAAATGTAGATAATGAGAACTTTGATAATCAGATTGATGATTTTTGGAATCCGTCATCTCCGTTGAGCATTGCTTCTCTGCCCAATGTAGAGCGAGTAATGACTGGACACAGTTATTGGACTGTTTGGCCCGTCAAGGATTTAGTTTCACATCGTAAAGCCTTGAATGATAAAATAAAAGAGCACAGCGGCTTAAAATATTGGCAAACTGAGTATTCTATCCTCGAAAGCCCCGGAGAGTCCGAAATTCCTAACGGAAACGGAAATAAACGCGATTTGGGTATGCAAACGGCACTTTTTGTTGCACGTACTATTCACAATGATTTGACATTGGTAAATGCTTCCTCTTGGTCTTGGTGGACAGCTCTTACCCGTGCAGACTACAAGGACGGTTTGGTATATCTGGATGATGGAACAAATAATGGTTCACAAGTTACAGACTATTGCAAAAAAGATGGATTTGCCAGGGACTCTAAGCTTATGTGGATGCTAGGTAATTATTCTTTTTTTGTCCGTCCGGGTATGAAACGTGTTGCCGTTATTACCGAAAATCCAGACCCTGAGAAAGAGGGTAAAGATGTTATGATTAGCGCATACAAAGACGGTTCTTCCAAAAAGATAGTTTTGGTAGCAGTTAATATCGGTTCTGTCAACCGAAAATATAATCTTCAAGATTTGAAACTGAAGAATCAGACTTTAACTCCTTACACCACTTCTGAAACATCCAATTTAGGAAAGGGAACGGCAATAAAAACTAATGAGATTGTTGTTCCGGCAAAGTCTGTCGTAACTTTTGTTGGTGAACTAGAATAATGTAATGAATAACTTGAAATATTGACTCTATGCGTAATATTTTCTTTCTCATATTAAGTTGCTTTTGTCTGCTTTCAGTACACGCACAGAATGAAACGTCAAAAGATCATATTTCATTAGCTGGTATCTGGAACTTTAAATTGGATCCTTTGAATGTTAGTATTCCGGTAAAAGGAAGTAATTTTGTATCTAAGTTTCCAGAAGAAATAACTCTGCCGGGGTCTACAGACCAAGCTGGAAAAGGATTTAAAACGCAAGATATGAGTTCGCTTCGGCTTACTCGCATGTTTGAATATAGTGGAGCAGCTTGGTATGAGAAAGAAAATATTTTTATTCCTGAATCTTGGAAAGACCAACAACTTTTTCTGTTTTTGGAACGAGTACATTGGGAAAGCCAAGTGTGGATTAATGGGAAATTTGTCGGAAAAGAGGAAAGTCTTTCTACACCACATTTGTATGATATAACTTCTTATGTAAAGTTTGGAGACTGGAATACTGTTCGCATTAGAGTAGATAATGGGAACATCCATGATATAGCCTATACACATGCCATCAGTGCTGAAACACAGACTAACTGGAATGGCATTATTGGACGTATGGAAATCCAGGCTGTGAGTAAGGTACATATTGCTGATGTACAGATATATCCTTTACAAAAAGAAAAAAGGCTAAAGATTGTGGCGCAGATTGTGAACTATAGTAACCTGCCGGTTAACGGCGATATACGGATAAATTGTCATTTTTTGAATGATTCTCAAGATTTGCATCTAAAGGAGAAAAATACAACTTTTAATAGTTCGGATTCTTTAATACACTTGGTACATTACTATGATTTGGGAGATAAGCTATACACTTGGGATGAATTTGAGCCTAATCTGTATGAAATTGACTATGAGATAAAGTGTTGCGGTAAGAGTGATGTGCGAAAAATAAAGTTTGGTATTCGTGACTTTGGAACAAAAGGTACGCATTTCACGATAAATGATATTCCTACATTTATTCGCGGTGCTGTAAATTCTTGCGAGTTCCCCATTACCGGTTATCCTCCGATGAGTTATGAAGAGTGGAAAAAGGTAATGAAGGTATATAAAGATTACGGATTGAACTGCATTCGTTTTCATTCTTGGTGTCCCCCTGAGTCCGCATTTCAAGTTGCAGATGAATTGGGCTTGTATTTACAAGTCGAAAACTCGGATTGGCGTTTTACGGTAGGGGAAGATGAGGCAACCAATGCTTTCTATTTAGATGAAGCTCAACGTATTTTTAAGGAATATGGAAATCATCCGTCTTTTGCCTTCTTTTGCGAAGGCAATGAATTAATTGGAAAAGGTTGTGTGGATTTTCTAAAAGAAATGCTAACTGAATGGAAGAAAGACTCACGTCATCTTTATGTGGCTGCATCTGGTTATCCTACAGTGGAAGGAAGTGATTTTTTCGATTTTTATGGTGCTCGTCCACAGCGTTGGCAGGAAGGCCTGAAAGGACGTTTTAACTCACAGCCATTAAACACAAGATATGATTACATAGATTATGTAAAAAAATTCTCAATACCTATGGTGACTCATGAGATAGGACAATGGTGTGCTTATCCTGATTTTAACCAAATATCTAAATATATAGGGGTTTTAAAACCTTATAACTATGAACTTTTTAGAGAAGATCTCCGTAATAAAAAAATGCTTGATCAGGCTCATGATTTTCACATCGCTTCAGGCAAGTTCCAAGTTCTTCAAAAAAAGGAAGAATTTGAATCTTATTTCCGCACCCCTGGTTTCGGAGGCTATCATTTACTTCAACTAAATGACTTCCCTGGTCAGGGTACTTCACCGGTCGGAGTTGTTGATGTTTTCTATGACGCTAAGCCTTATGTGGATGCCCAAACATTCAAACAGATGCAAAGTCCTTGTCTTCCTTTATTACGTACTGATAAGTTGGTGTGGAGTCAAAATGAGACTTTTGAAGGAGATGCCCAAGTAGCTAATTTTTTGAAAGAAAAACTAAAAGGAGCGGTAGTGGACTGGAAACTTGAATATCTGAATGGCAGTGTTTATAAAGACGGCTCCTTTAAACTAGATATTCCGAATGGTGGCATTACTGACTTGGGAAGAATTTCTATTCCCTTGACCGAAATTTGTCAAGCTGCAAAGATGGTATTGAAGATGGAAATTAGAAACACCTCATTTTCCAATAACTGGGCTATATGGGTTTACCCAGACAAGCTACCAGAAATATCAGAAAAAAAAGTAATGTTGACCAGAGAATGGAATAATAGAGTCAAACATTATTTGCAGAAAGGAGGAACGGTATTGTTGCTTGCTGATACTGCCCAAGTAAAATCTGACGTGCCCCCTTGTTTTTCCAGCATATCCTGGAATGCAGTCTGGTCTGGTACACCTCCAAATACTTTAGGCATTTTATGTAATCCCAAACATGTCTTATTCAGACATTTTCCTACAGAAGAACATTCAAACTGGCAATGGTTTGACTTGGTGCGTAATTCGAAACCTATGTTGCTTGATCATACTACTTATGAATTTAAACCCTTAGTGCAGATTATTCCAGATTGGAACAACAATCGAAAGATAGGCCTAATTTTTGAAGCTAAGGTGGGTAAAGGAAAACTAATGGTTACTTCTATCGCCTTTGACCGGATTATGGCTCATAGCCCTGTTGCACGGCAGATGTATTACAGTCTGGTAAACTACCTTAATTCACCCGATTTCTCTCCGGAAGTGACCCTTACTAACGAAATGATTGACAAGATATTTATTCAGCCATGAAACACAAGAATATCCCTTTGATATTGTTGATCCTTTTTTCAGCCGTGACATATAATTTATATGCCCAGCAGAAATACTGGAATGAGCACACTCAACTCACCCCATGGCGTTTTCCATTGACGGCAGACAAGACTGAACTCACTTATGAAGATCTCACAGGAGACGGTACGCCAGATATCATCCGTGCTTTCGTCCTCGACAGCATTCCCGTCATGTGGATTGATGACGACGGAGATATGAGATACGATGATTTGGAAGGTGATACAGATAATGATTGCCTGCTGATAGACCTGAACAAAGATGGCATCTTCGGTGGTCCGAAAGACCTATGCATAGACTGGGTGGACACAGACGAAGACGGAATAGCCGATATGCAATTGGTTATTTATAACGGCAGTGCCGATGCTCGTTGCGGCTATGACTGGGACTCTGATTTCATTATTGTTATAGATATTGAGAAGGATGATATCAAAAGTTTCATCGACTGGAACCAACTACTCCCTTTATGCTGGGAACATAGTGGTCATTCTAATTTCTTTCAAGATTATCATGGGAACACACTATTGCTGAAAATGCACTCATCTAGTTTCAGAGTTGCCGACACTCGCTTCAACTGCGAAAATCCTTTCATCTTCTACGATCACGACAATGATAACCTGACTGAAATGTCTGTCCGCCTGATGGATATTCCACACGTCCGTCCCTGTAACGGGGATACTCCCCATGAAACATTCAGAAAAGTGTCTGATGAAATAGATGTTGTGTATAGCGGCCGCATTCCTTGGGCAAGTATCTCTTGGGATGTGGATAATGATAACGGGCAGGGCAACGAATTCGATTTTGATATGACTGTCCATTTCTATGGAAAAGGATTCGATTATTCTGATCAGATACATAAATTTAAAAACCTGCGCGGGCTTCCGGAGGCTGACAGATATATTTATGACCCACGTTGGCGACAAATGTCCGAACTTATCTATCCGGACGAAAAAGTGGCTTATAATATGATTTTCCGAAAAGGGAAGTGGGATTACTGCTGGTTTGTCTTTGATGAGGACGACGACTGCAACCGTTGGGAGCGTGTAGAGTTCTACTATCCATACGACCTTTTCAAAGTAGGTGCCACACAAGGCGGACTCGATAGCCACAAGCAAGCTGATGCAGCCGGTGACCGTGGAGAGTTCGATCAGGATAACTCTGGAAAAGGGAGACTGTACCTCTCCCCCATCGACGGAAAGATACATCTTTTCGGTGCTGAATGGGGTGCCTGGCGCATTGACCAAAATGCAAAATGCTTTCAGGGATACGGTGGATTATATCCCCCGGGAGAAAAAGAGCAACGTTTACACAAAGACCCAGAGTCTTTCGCAACAGTCAAGTATACGGATACCGATAACAATGGATTTTTCGATTTGATAGAATATGACCTTAACGGAGACAGAATATTTGAAGAACGTGTATCTTTGCTTGAACTGAATATCGATGATTCGGGGATGATTTATGATACCTCTGAGATGAAATATGAAGATGTCAAAGCATTATTTGATATATGTACAAATGGAATGTGGGAACGGGGACAAGATGCCATAGAAGTAGCAGGACAATATAACCTGAACACAAGCTGGTACTCATTCTGGAAACAACCTCACACTCCGTTCGAACGATATTCATACGGATATTGGCTTAATTTCTATATTTATAAAGATCTTTGCCATCTGGCAGAGCTGAACAAAGATACTAAAATGCGAAAACGACTGGATAAAGCATATTATTCAGGCAATTGGAAGGAGGTACTAAAATGAAGAATATCTTGATACTTTCCTGCGTTGCATTATTGATGCTTTCCTGTACACCGACAGAGTCAGTAATAGATTTGTCTGGCGAGTGGAAAGTAAAAATTGATTCTGTACAATACAAAGTAATGCTGCCGGGTTCTCTTGCCGAAAACAAAGTCGGTTTTCAGCCTAAGGATTCCGTAACCAATATTCTGACCGAAACCTATAGCTACCAAGGAGCAGCGTGGTATGAAAAAGATATTGAAATTCCGGCTTCATGGGAAAATCATCCCGTAGAGTTGTTTATGGAAAGAACAAAAGTTTCCGAAGTATTTATCAACGGAATATTTTGGGGAAGCCAGAACAGCGTGTCCACTCCACATATATATATGATTGATTCGCTGCTTAAAATCGGCAAGAACAGTATCAGAATCAAAATAGACAACACTAAAAGTCTGCTCCCATTGGGCGGTTCGCATGCATACTCAGAACATACTCAGAGCAACTGGAACGGCATTCTCGGTGATTTTTATTTAAGAAAATTACCTGATATCTGTATCCGGCAAATACGAATAGACAGTCCATCCAACGGTAACTGCCTCGTGACGGTATCACTCGCCAATTATTCAAAGGAAACAGATACAGGAATAAAAATAGTGGTTATAAATTCCGATGACAGCAAGGTAGTAGAAGAAACTGTAAAAGTATCAGTTCCCCAAGGTAAATCGGAACATACAATAAAAGTAAGAATTCCCGTTCCGCAGTTATGGGATGAATATACCCCCTGCCTGTATAACTTCCGAATAGAGATACCCAATTATGATTCCCAATGTATTCAGACCGGATTCAGAGACTTCAAAACGGCAGGGACACAATTCATAAACAACGGAAGGGTTGTTTTTTTGCGTGGAAAAAATGAAGGTGGAGTTTTTCCATTGACTGGATATCCAAGTATGGAAATCAATGACTGGAAACGATACTTCGAAACCATCCGTTCCTATGGTATCAATCATGTACGTTTCCATTCATGGACACCTCCCCAGGCAGCTTTTTATGCAGCTGATGAAACAGGTATATTTCTCCAACCCGAACTACCTTTATGGGGAACATACCGGGAAAAAGACACCATTCTCATTTCTTATATGAAACAGGAAGGCAAAAGAATCATTCAAACATATGGAAACCATCCCTCATTTGTCATGTTCAGTTTAGGCAACGAGCTTGAAGGAGACACCGCTATAATGGCAAGTATAGTGAAAGATTTGAAGAAATATGATAAACGCCATCTCTATATTTTAGGAACCAACAATCATTACTGGGACCCTCAAACCCATACAGAAGAAGATTTCTTCGTCGCTATGCGACATGGGAAAGCGGCCAACAATAACAGTACAGACCTACGCGGTTCTTTCTCTTTTGCCGATTCCAATCAGGGAGGTATAATAAATTGCAACGTTCCAAACGCCATGCGCAACTTTACAACAGCCATACAAGGTATGGATAAGCCAGTAATAGGACATGAAACCGGACAATATCAAGTATATCCCAATTTTGAGGAAATAGACAAATATACAGGAGTATTACGTCCACTGAACTTCATAGTATTCAAAAACAGGCTGAAAGAGACTGGTATGAGTACTAAGGCAAAAGCTTTTCTGAAAGCATCAGGCGCATTGGCTGCATTGTGTTACAGAGAAGAAATCGAAATGTCGCTCCGTACTCCACAATTTGGTGGCTTCCAGTTGCTCGATCTGCAAGACTATCCAGGACAAGGCACTGCCTTAGTAGGTATCCTCGACGCATTTTTGGAATCCAAGAATGTTATCTCCACAGAAAAATGGAATGAATTCTGCAATGACATAGTCCCATTGGCACGTTTTTCTAAATACTGCTGGAACACGGACGAAACATTTGTTACAGAAGTCCAGATTGCCAACTATGGACAGTCCGATATAAAGGACAAAATCATATCATGCACATTGTCTACCGAAGACGGAGAAACTCTTTATTCAGAAGATATCAGAAATACAGCCATTCCGCAAGGCCAATTATCAACTTTCAAAAGTTTACATATACCACTTAACCACGTAAAGGAATCCCAAAAGCTGACTTTCCGCATTGCCCTAAAAAATACGTCTTACCACAACTCATGGAATATATGGGTATATCCCCGTTATGATAAAATAAAAGAAGGAGTCATAGACGGAGTGACCGTGACCCGCGATAGTAAAGTCTTCGCAAAATTATATCAGGAGGAAAAACCGGTTTTATATATCCCCAAAGAAAAGGATATCAAAGATCAATCGGTAGGAGGACTTTTCATTAGTGATTTTTGGAACTACAAAGTCTTTGACAATGTAACCAAAAGCCTTGGAAAAGAGTCTTCTCCCGGAACACTGGGATTACTAATTGAAAGTCCGGAACACAGTATTTTCAATTCTTTTCCAACGGATTTCCACTCTAACTGGCAATGGTGGAATATTATAAAGAAATCCAGCCCTATAATACTAGATGAAATGCCAAAAGATTATTACCCGATTGTACAGGTAATCGATAATTTCGAACGAAATCATAAGCTAGGGTTGATATACCAATTACCGGGAACAAAAGCATTAGTATGTTCTTCCGACTTGTTTGCAATAGCTGACGAACCGGAAGTTAAGGCACTTTTCCACAGTTTATTAAACTATTTGAAAACAGAGAAAAAACAAAAATAAAAGAATATGAAATATCTGTATCTACTATTATGCACATTGTTAGGGTTTGACGTCATGGCACAGACTGGTCAATCCTTCGAATTCACGCAAATCCGCCAAGAACTGCAAAAGAAATGGCCGGATAACAGAACTGTAAACCTTGTATTTCATGGGCACAGTGTACCTTCCGGCTATGCCAACACACCTAATGTAAAAACGCTTCAAGCTTATCCCCATCAAGTCTTGGAAGCTGTCAAAGAAATATATCCATACGCAGTGGTCAACTCTATCACCACATCCATTGGTGGTGAAAATGCCGAACAGGGGGCCAAACGATTCAAACAAGAGGTCTTACCTCATCGTCCGGACATTTTATTCATAGATTATGCTCTGAATGACCGTAGCATCGGACTGGAAAGAGCTTTGAAAGCCTGGAAAAAAATGATAAAGGAAGCACAAAAGCAAAACATCCCAATCATTCTCCTAACCCCAACACCCGATTTAACCGAAGATATATTGGACGATAATTCTCCACTTGAACAGCATAGTCGCCAGATACGCCGTTTAGCCCACGACTATAAAACAGGACTGATAGACAGCTATGCAACCTTCAAGGAGAAAAGAAAAAATGGAGAAGATTTAAAAATATATATGAGCCAGAGCAATCACCCCAATGAGAAAGGACATCGGGTAGTAACCAGACTCATCTTGAACTATTTCTTCGAAGAGGCACAATGGAATGAATACTGCCAAAACCAAACCATGACGATTATGAAAAAGGTAGCCGACTGGCAACTGATGAATTTCGAAAATCAGGTACGAAAAGGTTCTCAATGGGCCAACTCGCATGCTTACTGGGCATGGACTAATGCAACCATGTATATCGGTATGGCAGAATGGGCGAAGATGTCTGACGATCCTAAGTATTGGGACTTCCTGCTGACTATGGGCGAGAAGAATAAATGGCAGACTGGGCCTAGTATTTATTTTGCTGATGACATCTGTATTATCCAGCCTTATGCCATATTATTCAGTAAATACAAGGAACCGCACATGATCCAAAAGTCCGTTGAAACCTTAGATACTCTCATTGCCAATCCCAGACACAACAGCCTAAGCTATTATGCTGACGGTTCACATTCCCGCTGGTGTTGGTGCGATGCCCTGTTTATGGCTCCGACTTCTTTTGCCCGTATTGGAAAAATAACAGGAGAACCAAAGTATTTTGAGTTTATGGATAAAGAATTTCAAATCACTTATGACAGTCTCTACTCAGTTGCCGATAGTTTATTTTTCAGAGATACCAGATATATCAATATGCGTGAGCAAAACGGGAAGAAAGTATTCTGGGGACGAGGAAACGGCTGGGTAACAGGGGCACTAACCTTCATCATCGACAACATGCCTGCCCAACATCCCTCACGCATTTTCTATATCAGCCTTTTCAGGCAAATGATGAAAAAGATATCTACGCTTCAGGATAAACAAGGCTTCTGGCACTCTTCTCTACTGGACACAGCTTCCTATCCCATGCCGGAAGCCAGTGCATCAGGTTTCTTCACATATAGCCTGTTTTGGGGCCTTAATCATGGATATCTTGAAAAAGAAGAATATCTGCCCATTGCAAAAAAAGCGTGGAATGCATTAGCTTCCATCGTACACGAAGACGGCAAGATAGGCTATGTACAACCAATAGGAGCTGACCCGAAGAAGGTAGATATAAACGACACAGAAGTGTATGGTACGGGGGCTTTCCTGCTAGCTGCAACCGAATATGTCAAATACTTAAAGCATACAAAATGAAAAATAGACTTTTACTCGCGCTGATCTTTATCCCTTGCCTGCTTTCAGCGCAAAACGGATATTATTTCTTCACAGAAAGCGACATCAGCCAAATACGCTCAGCCGCAAAAACGGAATGGGGAAAGGATATCATAGAATCACTGAAAGATACCGTGGAAGCTCGGCGGGAATATCCCCTAACCGTACCTTTACTGGAAGGAGGACATATACACGATTATTTTTGTCCCGAACACAAAGTACGTTTTTCATTCGACTGGAATAAGCCGGAAGCACATTACTGTTCACAATGCAAGCATTATTGGACAGGGAATAAGCGTTATGATTGGGCATGGGTAAATGTGGCGCATACTCATAATTATACATATTTGCGCAACTGTATGTATTTATACCTTGCCACTGGCAATAAAGTCTATGCTGAATACATCCGGAATATGTTATTGGATTATGCATCCAAATATATTACTTATCTAGACCACGACACAGCCAGGAAAGTAGGTCCCTGGGGAGGCAAAATGTTTGGTCAAAGCCTTGATGAATCTGCATGGGCCAGTGATGTCTGCCGAGCCTATATGGTAGCCAAATCCATAATGACAACTAACGAAATAAGAGAGATAGAAAAAGGTTATCTTATACCCTGTTCCGAGCTTTTGCTGAGAAGAAGAGGAACTGCCAATTGGCAAGTATGGCACAATAGCGGTCTGATAGCATTAGGAGTAGCATTAGAAAATGACAGCATCATCAACGTAGCTATCAATGATCCAGAATGTGGATACCATGCCCAAATGGAGCGATACGTTATGGATGACGGCTGGTGGGGCGAAGGTTCTCCTACCTATCATTATTATCCTTTACGAGCTATGCTTCTGTCAGCCGATGCCGTACGTTGCCGTAATATCAATCTATATGACAGAAAACTATATAAAATGCTTGCTGCTCCTGCATCCGGAGTGTATGCAGATCTATATTTTCCAGCCCACAATGACGGATGGTATGGAGAGTCTTTAATTGCTCAGGTCAGCCTATATGAAATTGCCTACCAACGCTACAACAAGGATCCATTTTTCCTGAGTGTACTTCAACAGTGCTACCGATATACAGACAGGAACTTCGGTGAAGCATTACAGAATAATATAGAAATTCCTCAAGTAACAGCAATGGCAGCATGGCCATCCGTTCATTTTAAGGAAACGGGCTATGCTGTACTCAGATCAGGCACAAAGACAGTAGTCATGAAATACGGTCCACATGGTGGAGGACATGGTCATCCAGATAAACTATCCATTTCCATTCATGACGGTGAAAAGGAGATTGTATCTGACATGGGGACATGTGCCTATGGAGTACCTACATTTACGAAATGGTATCGGAAGACTTTATCACACAGCACACTAACCGTAGATGCTAAAGATCAAAAAGAATCAACCGGCAAATTGTTAGCATTCAAAGCATATAAGGACGGAGGAGAAGTTTCGGCTGAAGCTCTGGGGGCATATTCTGGAGTCGCAATGGAAAGAAGGTTAATTTTAAAAAAGAATAAACTTACAGATATACTTACCGCCCGTTCTGATGAGCAGCATCTCTATGATTATGTCTTGATGCTTACAGAGAGACCTGTATTCAGCCAAACCGGAGAAGCTATCATCCTCAATGACTCGCCAAGCTACAACTATATAAAAAACGCAATAGTGCGAAAGCAATCATCGCCCCTTAGTTGCAAAATAGGAAAAGCATATATGAAGATCGAAGTGCCCGATGGACAAGAGTTTGAAGTTATTATGGGGGAAGCTCCTGGCATTCCACCGGGAAACGGAAGTGTTCTGCCAAAATATGATTCACCTTTTTGCTATCCTTTGATTGTAAGAGTAAAAGATAAGAAACTGAGAATTAAGACAGAATGGAAATTTTAATTTGATATTATGAGAATAAGTAAAGTTTTAATCGCCTGGGGCATCATGGCCCTATTGGCAACTTCGTGTAAACAAGTAGTACGCGAGATGGATCTCTCCGGAGAATGGGAAGTAGCACTGGACAGTCTGGATAAAGGCATTTCAGAAAAATGGTATATGGAATCGTTTCCAGATAAGATCACCCTCCCCGGAACACTTTGTGATGCCGGCTATGGAACTCCATGTACCCTTGAACCTACCATGGACAAGGAGATATTCTTAAATTTGAAACGTAAATTCGATTATCTCGGCCCAGCCTGGTACAAGAAAGAATGCTTCATCCCGGCAGAATGGAACGAAAAAGATGTCTTCCTTACTCTTGAACGCGTGATATGGAATTCGCAAGTATGGATCAATGGTACTAAAGTAGAAGGATTCAATGAAAATCTTACCACTCCTCACTATTTCAACTTGAGCAAGTATCTTGTTCCAGGAGAGAATAACAAAATCGTTATACGCATCGATAACCGGAGACAACATGATATATCAGTCAAAAACCTTGCACATGCTTATACGAACGATACCCAGACTATGTGGAATGGCATCTTGGGAAAAATAGCATTGACAGCAAAAGATAAGGTACAGATTGAGGAATTGCGCTTAACACCCGATATTGATAACCAAACGGTCAATGTCAGTATAAAAATCGGAAGTAACGGTTCATCCCCGGTATCCGGTAAACTTCTGTTCGCTGTCAAAGACCCCAAAGGAAATAAATTGGCAAATAAAGAAGTACAGGTTAACAATACTGAAATGACATTCACTTATCCCATTAACAACCCAATGTTGTGGGATGAATTCAACCCTAATATCTACGAAGCAGCCGCAACTCTTGAAATGGAAGGCATGACTGATTCGAAATGTGAAACATTCGGTATGAGAAAACTGACGAACCAAAATGCTCTCCTACAGATTAATAACAGAAGACTCTTCCTTAGAGGAACACTGGAGTGTTGCATTTTCCCGCTAAAGGGATATCCGCCGATGGACGAAGCCGGTTGGGAAAAAGTATTCAGTGCCGCCCGTGATTATGGCATGAACCACCTGCGCTTCCACTCCTGGTGTCCTCCGGAAGCTGCTTTCAACGTAGCTGATAGAATGGGATTCTACATTCAGGTTGAATTGCCTCTATGGACACTCAACGTAGGTGAAGATAAAGGCACTGTCGATTTTCTGTATAACGAAGCTGCCCACATCATGAAAGAATATGGCAATCACCCATCGTTCTGTTTCTGGAGTTTGGGTAATGAGCTGCAAGGAGATTTTAGTGTCATGGATAAATTACTCACCACCATTAAGCAGCAGGATAGCCGTCATTTGTATATGACTACTACATTCACTTTTGAACCAGGACATGGCAGTTGGCCCGAACCTAATGACGACTTCTGGGTTACACAGTGGACTAAAAACGGCTGGGTACGCGGACAAGGGATTTTCGACGACCAACCTGTAAGTTTCAATAAAGACTTCTCCAGTGCTATAGAGGGTTTGCCTGTACCACTTATTACCCACGAAATCGGACAATACAGTGTATTCCCCAATCTAAAAGAGATTGATAAATACACAGGTAATCTGATACCATTAAACTTCAAAGCCGTAGCTGCAGACCTTAAAAAGAAAGGACGGCTTCATCTGGCGGAAAGCAACCTGATGGCAAGTGGCAAACTGGCAACTATCTTATACAAAGAAGAAATAGAACGAGCACTAAAGACTCCCGGATTCAGTGGTTTCCAACTATTGGACCTGCATGACTTCCCCGGACAGGGCACTGCACTCGTCGGAATTATCGATGCCTTCTGGGAGAGCAAAGGATTAATCACTCCTGAAGAATTCCGGAATTTCTGTTCTCCGGTGGTACCGTTAGCACGCTTTGATAAAGCTACCTATGTAAATAATGAAACCTTTAAAGCTCAGTTTGAAGCTGCAAACTTTAGCGATAAAGTCCTGAGTGATATTCAACCGGAATGGAGATTATGTGACTCAAAAGGAACGGTCATTGCACAAGGCAATCTGGATAAGCAAGAAATACCCGTGGGGAATGCATTTAATCTGGGAAGCATCTCTGTTCCTCTGGAATCCATATCCGTTGCCGACCAATTAACTTTATCCATCCGTTTTGCAGGAACCCAGTACCAAAACTCCTGGAATGTTTGGGTATATCCTCAGGAAGTACCGGAAGTTGGTAAGGAAATCTTTTACACCCGTAGCTTTACCGATGCAGAGAAAGCATTAAGTCAAGGGAAAAAGGTATTGCTGAACCCGGAAAAAGAAGAAATTAATGGGCTGGAAGGCAAATTTGTACAAGTATTCTGGAGCCCTGTGCACTTCCCTAACCAACCGGGAACAATGGGAATCTTCTGTGATCCCACCCATCCGGCATTAGCTGACTTTCCAACTGAAATGCACAGTAACTGGCAATGGTGGGATATTTGCAAGAATGCTACAACCATGGAACTCGACAGTTTAAAGAACAATATGCAACCGATTGTCAGAATGGTAGATAACTTCTATAAGAACAGAAACTTAAGTTTACTATTTGAGGCAAAAGCAGGAGACGGAAAGCTATTAGTATGCAGCTCAGACCTGGCAAAAAGTCTCAATACCCGACCTGTAGCCCGTCAATTACGCTATAGCCTCCTGAAATATATGGAAAGTGATAAGTTCAATCCACAAGAAAAGGTTACATTTAAACAGATAAAACAGGTACTCCATAATGTGAACCGGACAAAAGAAGAAAAGAAATCAATCTATGAGTAATTTTAATTTCTAAAATCAGATAAAAGAATATGGAGATGCGGCCAAAAACCACATCTCCATATTTTATAAATGATCTCTATATAACATCCTCAAGATAAGGATACCATATACTAAAATTACAATTTAACCGATTTCTTCTTCCCACCATATGAAACCGATTTCGTGAATTTCGTCGACTGAACACTCCCTGTCCCATTTTCCTTATCCACTACAACTATATTGAACTTACGAGATTTCAACATACCGGGGAAAGTTCCTTCCCGATCTGCGATATTCAACGTCCGGTTTGCATCATCCCAAGTAAACTTAATGGTTGAATAGACACCTTTCTCATAGTTATAATTATCGTTTTCATCTTCATACAACACAAATTCTCCATCAGCTCCGGGATAAATGCGTATCTCCAGATTATTCCATTTCTTTTCTGTAGAATACTGTACTTTCGGTCCAAAAGGAACAATGGAACCCGCACGTACATACAATGGAATAATATCGATAGGAACCTCTTTGGTAACCATCTGTCCGCCATTCAATACTTCTCCCGTCCAAAAGTCAAACCATTTGGTTCCCTTAGGAAGATAAACATCCTGTGTTCCTGTCTTACTAAAATCTTCATACGGATCTTTCCACTGTTCCTTATCAGAGAATACATACATATTCCTGGTTACAGGAGTCACAAGAAATGCCTTTCCAAACATATACTGATTACTGATAGTGTGTACCTTCTTATCTTCGTTGAAGTCCATGAACAAGGCACGGAGGAAAGAACCTGCATTATCAGTCACCTGCCATCCTGTTGAATACAGATACGGCAGCAGTGCATAGCGCAGGTTTATGTATTTCTCTTCCGAATCATACACCCAGTCACCCTTTTTACCCAGATTGTAGATTTCCTTTTTCACGCCACTTCCATGCGAACGCTGCATGGGCAGGAATGTACCATATTGAAACCAGCGGGTATACAGTTCATGATAAGCTTTATTTTCAGCCCCACCATGATAAGGCCAGTTAAAGAATCCACCTATATCCGTATTCCAGTAAGGTATTCCCGATAGAGAAAAGTTCAAACCTGTGGGAATCTGCTTACGGAATGTTTCCCAATTACACATAACATCTCCCGACCAAGTATTCGCCGCATAACGCTGTTGTCCGGCAAATGCACAACGAGTCAGCAGATACACGCGTTTATCAGAGGTTACAGCACGCTGATGCTCATAAACTCCCTTGTTGCTCATCAACGGGAAAGCATTTACTACACTACGATAAGTTCCCATTGCCGTCGGAATATCAAAGTCTCTTTCCTGAACATCCAGATGATCAGGTTCCGTTGAATCTGTCCACCAGGCATCAATTCCTTTACTAAACAGGCCTTTATTCAAATGTTTCCAATAAATATCACGTGCTTTTTCATTATAAGCATCATAAACTTTCACTCCCCCGTCTGCAGGCCATGTCTTGAAGTTGAACAGGGCATTGATTTTCTCCAAGTCCTTGTACGGATTCGTATCCGGCCCGAATGAAGCCCATATAGAGATCATAATCTTCGCATTTTTCTTCTTCACATGATCGATCATCTTCTGAGGATCAGGGAACTCCGGATTATCAAAATTCATAGAGTTCCAGTTAGAGTTCGGCCCCCAATATTGCCAGTCCTGAATAATTCCATCCAAAGGAATCCCTAACTCACGATACTTATCCACGACTTCCATCGTTTCCTGTTGTGATTTGTAACGCTCACGCGATTGCCAGAAACCGAATGTCCACAACGGATACATAGGTGCCTGTCCCGTTAAGTCGCGTATCTGCGCTATCACGCCATCTGCATTGCCGCCATACATAAAGTAATAATCCATACACTCTCCCACTTCCGAATCAAAGGACATCTCCTGCGGATTATCTGTATAAGTGGTTGGGGAATAATTATCCCAAAACATTCCGTACCCTTTTGTAGACTGAATAATTGGAACACTGGCATACAATGCACGCTGACGCATGAAATGTTTATGATTGCGCTGATTCAGATCATCAACCTGCTGCTGTCCCAGACCATAGATAGCCTCATCCTTATCCAACAAAAAAGCTTGACGCACACTAAAAGTCTGATTCCCCGCATCATTGAACGGAGTAAACTGAGCACCATAATCTTTCTCGGTAAATAATGCCTTTCCTTGCTTGTCAAAGAAAGAAATCCGTCCAGTCTCCACATTGAAATCAACGCGTACAGCATTGCTTTTCAGGGAAACGGTTTCCCCTTTCTTCTCGGTCGTTACAGACATGCTTTCAGGGCTTTTAACCACAGAAAGGCTTTTCTTTGTAAAGCTACGTCCTTCGGGCGCCTTCACCACACGTACAATTTCAGGGCTGACGAATTGGATTTCAATGTCCATTCCCTGCGTAGTACCCGTTATTCCCTGCTTAGTTTGCCGGAAAGTCTGAGCCTCGACAGGCAAGGTCGATAAGAAAGCTGCAGCCACCAGTATACTACTGATTTTTAAATAAAACTTCATGTTCATGGTTTCTTTTTTACTTGTTTATGGATTCATAATTCTATTATTTATGATGCAAAATTACTGGAAAAGAAGTTTTGATAAGGGGCAGTTCGTTGTTTTTTAGGGTACATTTCGTTGTTTTCAAAGATTTAGTGATAGTCGGATGGCGCACAGCTGCAGGAAGAAAAGATAAAAGCGATCAGACAGTTTAACTCTTGTATCTCCGCTCCTTCAGCAATACATCTCTCGGATATGCTTTGTGCATTTCTGTAGCGGTAATGAAGCAAATGATAACTTATCAAGCTGAAAACTTAAACTTGAAAGACATGAAGAGGAATTTCCGTTCCCATGAGGAGAAACAGTCGTTCCCATTAAGGGAAACGATTGTTCCCATGAAAGGAAACTGACGTACCACCATAGGGAAAGTCTTATCACTTTGATCGTTGACAATTTCATTGTTATGTTTTCCATATTAGATTATCAGTGATGCAAAGATATAGAAAAAATATATCTGATAAAGATTCCCATAAAAAGAAAACCGTCCCCTCCCCTCACGGGGGTGGAACGGCACAGTCAATAATACATGAAAAAACGCTATTTAGAGAGAGTCTCTACAAATTTATAAACTTCCGGTACTTTTCATTTTACGTCAGTTTATATTTTGATGCAAATGTAAGGGGTAAAAAGAAGAGCAGAAAATAAAATCTACGAAAGGGGAGGTTTTGTCGACGGAATAGCCAAATGGGAAAACAATTATGCTGAGCCATTAATCCGACAACATAATAAATCCTCCCCCCACTGTCCGCAAAAATTTCATATCCCTCAAGAATTTCCTGCAATCCGCCTTGCACAATATAAAACAAAGCAGGGGCGTTTGCATCTTCACAGTAAGCGCTACCAGGTATTGACCTAGGCTAATAAGCCTGTCAACCTAGGTTAACCGGCCTGTTAACTAGGTTTGATAGGCCAGTTAACCTAGGTCAACACCCAACTATCCCTAAGAGGAAAGAGATATACCACTGGCTCTCAACAGAATAACACCTGATATAAAGTAAATAGATGCATCGTCCTGATATAGGTTGACTGTGCTAGTGAGAGTAACCCTTTTACTCTCACTCTTAAAAGTTACTCTCACTAACACTTAAAATTCTTATTATTACTGCTTTATATACAAAGTGAGAGTAGTGAGAGTAACTTGATCCAACTTTTTATTGAGCTCCCTTAAGCCTTAGCCAATTATCTCTTCAGCAGCCTGCGCGTCAGATAGTGTACCGGATACCATACTGAAAGGAAGCCAACGGTAATCACGGTAACAAATACCAATATAACGTCCGTTACATGAACACTGACTGGATAAGCATCCACAATAAAGCCACCGCTACCACCGCCCAAAGAAATAATGCCGAAACGCTGCTGAATATAACAAAACAGCAAACCAAGGATAATGCCGGAAAGTGCACCGAACAAAGATATAAGCCGGCCTTCAAACAAGAAGATGCGAGCGATTAACCGATCATCCGCTCCAAGATTACGTAAGGTTTCCACGTCCTCCCGCTTATCAAGAATAAGCATAGAAAGAGAACCAATCACATTGAAACAGGCTATAGCAAGGATAAACGTAAGGAACAGGTAAGATATAAACTTCTCTATCTCCATGATACGGAATACATCAGCCTGCTGCTCATAACGGTTCAAGACCACAAAATCATCACCTAAGATGCGGGAAATCTTTTTCTGTACGGCAGAGACATCTGTATCCGATTTCAACTTCAGTTCAACAGCAGATACCTCCGTATCATAATTAAAAAGATTACGTGCAAAATCAAGAGAAGTGAGAATATAACGAGCATCATATTTTTGCTGGTTCACCACAAACACAACTCCGGGAGAAAAGAGGTAATCGCGATTAAAAGAAGCAGAAGGATTAGCCATATTCACACGTACATTCCGCTTAGGAGCATATACCTGAAGCGGATCGACGAACTGAAGACCAGTCCCCAGTTCAGATATCAGTTCCACACCCAAAACCCCGTAATCCACTATGGAATCGTGCAAGATAAAATCCCCTGCACCGTATAGCAAACTGTCGATAGACGTCAGTTGTTCAAAATTATCTTCCACCCCTTTTATGACTGCCATAGCCTGACGGTCTTTATACTGCACCATGGCGTTATCTTCCAGTGTCTCTGTCCAGACATCAATTTCCGGCAAAGAACGCACCTCTTGAAAAGCAACTCCATTCGGTTCAAAGACTTTTCCCTCACGAACCATAATCTTCAGTTCCGGATCGAAAGCCGTAAAAAGACCTGCCACCATATCCTGAAAACCATTGAACACGGAGAGTGTACAGACCAACGCCAACGTAGCCAATGCCACTCCACACACCGAAATGCCGGAAATGATATTGATAGCGTTGTGTTTCTTCTTAGAGAAGAGATAGCGCCGGGCTATGTAGAAGGGAAGGTTCACTTCAACAATTCATCTATTTTCTCAAGATAATCCAGTGAGTCATCCACAAAGAACTTCAGTTCGGGGATGATACGAAGCTGATGACGTACACGAGTTCCTAGCTCATAGCGGATAGACTTCATGTTTTCATTGATATTCTTAATCATCTCTTCCGCCTTTTCCGAAGGAAAGATGCTGAGATAAGCACGTGCAACACTCAGGTCAGGGCTGATACGCACGGCGCTAACTGATACCAATACACCCGGCATAGATTTTGTTTGTAACAAGAAAATTTCGCTCAATTCCTTTTGAAGTAAACGACATATTTTGTTCTGTCTGGTAGTTTCCATACTATTTATTCCTTTATTTAGAGACAAAGTTACTGAAATATCTGGGTTAGTTGACAAATTATACTTTTTTTAGCACGATTATCAAGCCAATCAATCTATAATAAAATTATCTTTGCAACAACACTAATCAAAAAAAACATGAAAAGACTCGTCTTCATATTGCTACTCCTGCCTCCCTTGCTTCTTTGCAGTCAAGCTAATCAGGACAATAAACAAGATAGCCTCCGAAAAGTTGCGGATCAGTACATGAAAGAGCAGCAGTATGAAAAAGCCGCCAATTTATATAAAGAATTAGGAGAAAAGATTGATTCTGACTACAAAGAAATCAGTATTCACAAAGTAAAAGATCTACGTAATACATATTCTATTGACGAATTACAACTGGCCAATAACCAGCAACAGAATCATTTGTTATCATTAGCACTTATCGTATTGCCTTGCCTTATCATTATCACTATTTTCGGCTTCCTCTACCTAAAAAGAAAAGCAAAAAAATTAATGCTTTCAAAACGGAAATTACAAAAGGCAGAAAAAGCCGTGGAAAACTCAATACGCAATAAAAGCTTGTTCATATCAAATATGAGCCATGAAATCCGAACGCCTCTAAACGCTTTATCCGGCTTCTCTGATGTGCTTACGACTCCGGGCATTGATGAAGAAACCCGAAAACAATGCAATGACATCATCCAACTAAATTCACGCCTCTTACTGAATCTCGTAAATGATGTCGTAGACATCTCTTGCCTCGATATAACAAACATGAAATTCAATCTCAAACAGTGCGATGCAGTAGACTTATGCGAAGGTATCATACAAACACTGGAAGGTATCAAACAAACACAGGCTGAAATATTCTTCAGGACAGAACTTCCTTCTTTAGAAATCGAAACTGATACGCTGCGGCTACACCAGGTACTAATCAATATATTGGTCAACGCAACTAAGTTTACAAAAGAAGGAAACATCATTCTGCAATTGGAACAGAATAAAGAAGGGATGGCTCAATTCTCTATCACAGATACCGGTTGCGGTATCCCGTTAGAAAAACAAAGCAGCATATTCGAACGTTTCGAAAGAGTAAACGAGAAATCTCAGGGAACAGGTCTCGGATTGGCTATCTGCCAACTCATCATCAGCCGCCTTGGCGGAAGAATATGGATAGACCCGCAGTATACCGATGGCTCACGCTTCGTCTTCACACACCCGTTAAAGCAGGAGGGCAAAGTATGAAAAAAGCAACATTTATCCTTCTGTTTATGATGGGAATACTTTCCCTGATAAATGCAGAATCATCAGCTTTGATGAACAAACAATTCCGTGACAGTATCTTCCAGACTGCCAAGTCCGAGCCCAACGATACTCTCCGTTTACAAATATTGAGAGAAGCCTTTCAGCAATACATCGGGCAAGATGCAGCTTTGGAATTCCTAGATTCGGCCCTTGCACTTTCCAAACAAAAAGAAATGCATGAAGAGGAGTTGGGTGCCCTTTTCGACTATTGCCGCCACTATGAATACCGGGGTGACCTCTCCAACATGGAACAATATTTTCGGATTCTGAAAGAATCGAGTTATCAATATAAGGATTACTCATTTTATTATACCATTTGGTTAGCCATACTTCAAATCAGATGTGCTCAGGGAGATACGGAATATGCCACCATGCAGGCCAAAGAAATGCAGAAGGAAGCCATCCGGATCAAATATAAAAGCGGAACATTCGTCTCACTCATCGCCTTGGCACAAGCACAAGACTTCGCAGAACAATATAACGAAGCGATTGCAAGCTATAAACAAGCTTTAGCCGTAAATCCGGATGCCAACAATTATTCTCTTTTACTGATACACCAGAATTTGGGAGGAATATATTTGGCGCAGGAAAAGTATGCAGAGGCTCTCAGTGAATTGAAGCAGCAACAAGAGGTACTGAATAAAATGCTGGCAGAAGCCCCGCAATCTATGAGTGCATTGAAAAGTATTTTCTTAGAAATAGAGATATCTTTTAGTAGAGTCTATGCAAAAACTGAAGACAAAGACAACCTCAAATTGCACCTGACAAAAGCCGAAAAGTATTATGATAAAGAAAGTTTTTTTAGTTATTACATTGATTATCACGCCCTATGGGGCATGTACTATAAACTCATAAAGGAATGGGACAATTGTTTCCACGAATTCGACCTAGCCTTATCATCCTGCCAAGGAGCAGAACCCTTTCACGAAAATAGCATCCTTAAGATGAAAGCAGAAGCTATGCTGGAAGCCGGTCGATATGAAGAAGCAGCCAATATTTATAAAACAGCAACCCTAAAAGGAGATTCTCTCAACCAGGATATGTTGCAACGCCATGAAGAAGTATATCAAGCTAACTATAAAATCAAAAAAGCGTTATTAGACAAGGAACTGCTGACCAAACAATATCGCTGGATATACGTCGGAGCCTCTGCCATCATACTGATCCTCATGCTCCTTGCCATCATACGTGCCTTTCGCATTCACCGACAATTACGTCGTTCGGAGGAAGAAACCCGACAAGCATTAAAAACGATAGCAGCAGCAGATAAAATGAAAGAGTATTTTCTGCAAAATATCACTTACGAAATCCGCATACCACTGAATACAGTCGTAGGCTTCTCCGAACTGCTGTCTACCGAGAAAAGCCTCCCTGAGGGGGAAATACAAGAGTACTCAGCTGCCATAAAGAATAATACTGAAAAGTTACTGGCTTTGATAAACAACATCCTTGATTTATCACGCCTTGAAGCAGGAATGATGCGGTTTAACGTACATGAATGTGATGCCGTGGAACTCTGTCGGGAAGTAAAAATGATGGTAAATATGCAAACTAAAATGGTGGATGCATACTTCCATACGGATTTGGAGACATTACCCATTCAGGCAGATAGCAGATGGGTCCTCAAAGTACTGTCATCATTATTGTCCGTACCAAGATTGTATACCGGAGATATTTGTCAAGTAGAATATACCCTGACAAAAGAGAGCCAATACCTCAGAATCACTGTCACAGGAAGTCCACTCTACCATATATGGAAAGACGAACAGGAGCAACGCATCCTGCATGACATCAACAAGCTTTGCCTGGAAGCATTTAAAGGAAGTTATCTGGTTTCGAAAGGAGAACAGAAAGTGGTTACAATCACCTATCCGCTGGCTTAAATATCATTTCTTACGTATAATCGTCAGTCCGTCACGCAAAGGAAGGATCACTTTTTCCACTCGCGAATCTTGTGCAATAAGGTCATTGAAAGCCTTGATACCGATGGTTTGCAAGTCTGTGCGATGCGGTTGTTCTTCAAGCACATGCCCATCCCACAAGGTGTTATCAGCAATGATATAGCCACCATCGGACAGACGTGGCAACACCATTTCATAATAGTCTATATACCTGCGCTTATCACCATCAATAAAAGCAAGATCAAAAGTGAGATCAAACTGTGGGACCATTTCCAAGGCATTACCTATATAAAACTTAATTTTATCTGCATAAACAGAATTTTCCAGCCAAGGGCGTGTGAAGTCTTCCTGCTCATCATTAATCTCAAACGTATACAACATTCCGTCGTCCGGCAATCCTTCGGCCATGCAAAGAGCTGAATAACCGCTATATGTACCGATCTCCAATATTTTCCGGGGACGAATCATCCTGACAAACATCTTCAGCATCCGACCCTGCAAGTGTCCCGACGCCATACGCGGATACAGCAATTTAAGGTGCGTATCCCGATAAAGAGCTTTCAGATAATCGCCTTCATCATCGATATGCTGTAAAATATATTCGTCTATGGTCATAACAATCGACAATTAACTATTGACAATTAATAATTGATAATTGACAATTGACAATTAGCTGCGCTGTCACACTGCATAGTAATTGTCAACTGTCAATTATCAATTAATCAAAGGTATCTATTCTTATTGGGCAATACACTTTCTTCTGCATACTTCAGAGCATCTCCCACTACGTTAATTTCAAGGAAAGAAGTATGTGTACCGGCTTTGCCGCTACTTAGATAACCGACCATATCAGTCTCGCACAGACGACCTTCTTTCAGCAGACGGCGCAAAGCTGCAAAGTAATATTCTTGTCCGTTAGCAAGCTCCGGCATATAAATGGCTTCCACGCCATAAGAAAGTGCCAGATGACGCATGGTCTTTTCCTTATAACAAATAGCCAACACCGGATATTTACCACGGAATGCAGCCAGATTACGGGCTGTACGTCCACTGTAACTATCAGTAATGATCGCACGTATCTTCAACTTTGAAGTAGCCTTTACTGCTTGCTTTGCGAGGAAAGCTGTCACATCATTGCTGTTTTCATCCAACGGAATTCGGATATCATTATCAGCCAATTTATCTTTTTCTGCCTGTGCGGCAACCTTTGTCATGGTTTTCACAGCATCCAGCGGATATTTACCATAAGCTGTTTCACCGCTCAGCATCAAAGCATCCGTACGGTAATAGATAGCATTTGCAATGTCCGTTACCTCTGCACGGGTAGGACGCGGATTCGTAATCATCGTATGAAGCATCTGAGTAGCCACAATTACCGGCTTCTTAGCCAGAATACATTTACGGATGAGCACACGCTGGATACCGGGAATACGTTCTTGCGGAACTTCAATGCCCAAGTCACCGCGAGCTACCATCACACCGTCAGCTACTTCCAGAATTTCATCGATGTTATCAACGCCTTCCTGATTTTCTATCTTGGCAACAATCCTGATATCGCTGTTATGGGCATCCAGTATTTCCTTTATATCCAGAACATCCTGTTTATTACGTACAAAAGAATGAGCAATAAAATCGATATCTTTCTCAATGGCATACAGGATATTTGTACGGTCCTTCTCCGTCAGAGAAGGAAGATTGATACGTACACCCGGTACATTTACACTCTTACGACTTCCCAGAGTAGCATCATTTTGTATCTCACACACCAGATAATCATCCGTCTTTTCCACAACGACCATTTCCAGATCGCCATCATCTATAAGAATATGTATGCCGACAGCCACATCGTGCACAAAGTTCGGATAAGAGACAGAAATACATTCGCGCGTAGTGTCCAAATCGGGATTACCTACTACTTTTACCTTATCCCCTACTTTATACGGAATAGGTTCAGCACAGATGGTAGTGCGCACCTCCGGTCCCTTAGTATCCATCAGGATAGCTATGCGATTAGATACCGCACGCACATTATTTATCAACATCTCCGAGCCTTCGCGGCCGAGATGTGCCGTGTTCATACGCACCACATTCATACCGGCTTCAAACAAGCCTTTTATAAAATCAACGTCGCAGCGTTTATCAGAAATGGTTGCAACGATCTTAGTCTGTTTTAATAACATAATCTTATACCTATTTATTTAATCATTTATCACTTATCAACGCTTCCAGCGCCAGGCGGTAGGAGTTCAACCCGAAACCGCAGATAACGCCTTTACAGGCGCAAGCTATCATAGATACATGACGGAAAGCCTCACGAGCATGCACATTAGAAATATGTACCTCGATAACCGGAGAAGTAACCGAACGGATAGCATCCTGCAGGGCGATAGAGGTATGCGTGTAGGCACCCGCATTCAGGATAATCCCATCTACATCAAAACCGGTTTGCTGAATCTTATCTATCAGCTCTCCTTCAATGTTCGACTGAAAGTAGTCTATCTGTATATCAGTATACTTCTGACGAAGTTCGGCAAGATAATCTTCAAAAGTAACACTGCCGTAAATGGAAGGTTCACGTTTGCCCAGCAGATTGATATTCGGGCCATTAATTATTTGTATCCTCATAACACAATTTTTTATACCTTTGTCCCGGAAGTACCTGCTCCGTACCAAGCCCGTACCAAGTCCGTACCAAGTCCAAACATATAGATACGGAGCGAACACGGAGCAGACACGGCCCAGATATGCCCTAAGAAATATTTAAATCGAGCTGCAAAGATAGTGCAGACTGTACGCAGAAGCAAATTTATCAGTATTCTGCTAAAGTGCAGCCTATTTTCGCGGAGCAAAGGTAGAAAAAAGAAATGAAAACAGAAGAAAAATCAACGAATAACGAGAGACAAGCGTTGATAATCAGAAAGTACCAGCAATATTTAAAGTTAGAAAAGGCTCTTTCTGCCAATACGCTCGATGCCTACCTGACCGATCTTAACAAACTGCTGTGTTTTCTGAAAACAGAAAACATCGATATGCTGGCTGTGACTCTGGATGATTTGCAACGCTTTGCTGCCGGATTACACGACATCGGCATTCATCCCCGCTCGCAAGCACGTATCCTGTCGGGAATAAAATCTTTCTTCCACTTTCTGGTCATGGCAGACTATCGAGAAGATGATCCCAGCGAACTACTCGAAGGTCCTAAAATCGGATTCAAACTACCCGAAGTGCTTACCGTCGAAGAAATAGATACTATTATCTCCACTGTAGACATGAGCAAGAAGGAAGGACAACGCAACCGGGCCATCCTGGAAACCCTATACAGCTGCGGATTGCGTGTCTCGGAACTTTGTAACCTGAAGTTATCCGAGCTCTACTTTGACGAGGGTTTTATCAAGGTAGAAGGAAAAGGCAGCAAACAGCGTTTAGTCCCTATTTCTCCCCGTGCCATCAAAGAAATAAAATACTGGCTGCTCGACCGCAATCTTGGTAAAATAAAGAAAGGATTTGAAGATTACGTTTTTCTTGCCCGATGGGGAAATAGCATTTCCCGCATCATGGTTTTTCACCTGATTAAAGAGCTGGCAGAGAAAGCCGGCATCACCAAAAATATCAGTCCGCACACCTTCCGCCATTCCTTCGCCACTCACTTGTTGGAAGGAGGTGCCAACCTCCGCGCCATCCAATGTATGCTGGGACACGAGTCTATTGCGACCACTGAAATCTACACCCATATCGACCGGAATATGTTGCGAAGTGAGATCATTGAGCACCATCCACGGAACATTAAGTACAGAAAAGATACAGGATTTCATTAAATTATAATAAAATTGGCTATTCGTGTTAGATTGTGCCGATAGATTTAATATCTTTGCGAGGCTATTATTATGTGGTAATAGGCACTAAGAAAAACGAGTAGACTAATTTCAATTACAAACAATTAATTTATACCTAAGATGACTAAGAAATTGTATCTGCCTTTGTTAATGGCACTGGTTGTTGCTCTTTCATCATGTAGCAGCAAAATGGGTGAATTATCCTCTGATTACTTCACCGTGACTCCTCAGGTTCTTGAAGCCATAGGCGGCAAAGTACCGGCCACGATTAATGGAAAATTCCCTGAAAAGTATTTTAACAAGAAAGCCGTAGTGGAAGTAACCCCGGTTTTGAAATGGAATGGTGGCGAAGCTAAAGGCCAACCTGCTGTATTCCAAGGAGAAAAAGTAGAAGGTAACGACCAGACTATCTCTTACAAGATGGGTGGTAATTACACAATGAAAACTTCTTTCGACTATGTTCCGGAAATGGCTAAGTCTGAATTGTATTTGGAGTTCAAAGCTACAATCGGCAAGAAAACAGTAACTATCCCTGCTGTAAAAGTAGCCGATGGTGTGATTTCTACTTCTGAAATGATTGGACAGACATTGGGCAGTGCTAATCCTGCTAATGGTGACGACGCTTTCCAACGCATCATCAAGGAAAAACACGATGCTAACATCATGTTCCTTATCCAGCAAGCTAACGTTCGCGCCAGCGAATTGAAGACCGCTAAGGAATTCAACGAAGAGGTGAAGAATGTAGACGGTGCTGTAAACAAGAAGATCAGCAATATCGAAATTTCTGCTTATGCATCTCCCGATGGTGGTGTAAGCCTGAACACTAAGTTGGCTGAAAACCGTCAGGATAACACTGCAAAAGTTATCAACCAGAACTTAAAGAAATCTAAAGTTGACGCAGCTATCGATACTAAATACACTGCTCAGGACTGGCAAGGTTTCCAGGAATTGGTATCTAAATCCAATATCCAGGATAAAGAACTGATCCTTCGTGTTCTGTCTATGTATTCTGATCCTGAACAAAGAGAACAGGAAATCAAGAACATCTCTTCTGTTTACAAGAACTTAGCTGACGACATTTTGCCGCAGTTGCGTCGTTCACGTCTGACTTTGAACTATGAAATCATCGGTAAGTCTGACGAAGAAATTGCAAGTCTGGCTGCATCTGATCCTAAGCAGTTGAATATAGAAGAATTGCTGTATGCAACTACACTGACTAACGATCCGGCTAAGCAAGAAGTTATCTTCACTAAAGCTACTCAAATCTATCCGAACGATTTCCGTGCTTACAATAACTTAGGTAAGTTGGCTTATCAGGCAGGTAACCTTGACAAAGCTGAAAGCTACTTCAAGAAAGCTGCTTCTATCAAAGATGCTCCTGAAGTTAACATGAACCTCGGTTTGATCGCTCTGACTAAGGGTGACAAAGCTGCTGCAGAAAGCTATCTGAGCAAAGCTTCAGGTGCTAAAGAACTGAACGAAGCACTGGGTAACCTGTATATTGCTCAAGGTCAATATGACAGAGCTGTAAGCGCATTCGGTGACACTAAGACTAACAGCGCTGCTTTGGCACAGATCTTGGCTAAGGACTACAACAAGGCTAAAAACACTTTGGCTAGTGTAGCAAAACCTGACGCTTATACTGACTACCTGATGGCTGTATTAGGTGCAAGAACCAACAATGCTTCTATGGTAACCAGCAGTTTGAAGAACGCTGTTGCTAAAGAACCGTCATTGGCTAAGAAAGCTGCTTCTGACTTGGAATTTGCTAAGTATTTCACGAATGCAGAATTTATGAGCATCGCTCAGTAAGGAGCTCTTAACTCATATTAATTAGTTCCTATTAAAAAAACTATAGGGTGCCCGACATTGAGAAATGTTGGGCATTTCTTTTTTATTATCTGCAAAAGCCGTACTTTCGCGGAAAAGTATTTCAAAATGAAGAAAGTCTGTCTATTATATTTTCTATTAATCGCCCTTTTTGCCTGTAGTGAAAAGAAAACCGACAGCATCAGTCTCAACGGAGAAATCAAGGGATTGGGCAATGATACCATCTATTTATATGGTTCGGATAGAATGTATGACCGTATGGATACACTGATTGTCGAAAACGATAAATTCTCTACAACGCTTTCCGTTGATACATTAGTGAGTACAATCTTATTATTCAGTGATGGAACGGAATACCCGCTCTTCCTGGATAAAGGAAATAAAATACAAATAAAAGGATCCGCAGCTGAGCTGTCTTCATTGCAAATCAGCGGTAATGCTCCTAACAAAGATCTAACAGACTTCAATCAAGAGCTGAAAGGTCTGGGTACACCTTCCGAGAAAGCTTTGGAAGAGAAAGTAGAGAATTTTATAACCAAACATCCCTCTTCATTAGCCAACATTTATCTGTTGGATAAATACTTTGTACAGAAGCCCCAGCCTAATTTGGAACAAATAAAACAATTGACCGACCGTATGACCGGTGATCTGAAAGACCGCCCTTACATGGAAACATTGCTAAAGCGTATTGAGGAAGAAGAAAAAGTAGATATAGGAAAAACAGCTCCTTATTTCCGTATACGCAATACAGAAGGCAAAGATATCAATCGTTCCGATTTCAAAGATAAATATCTACTGATACAGTTCTGGGCTTCATGGGATACCATCAGCCGGGAAAAGAATGCAATGTTCCGCCGTATTTATAAGAAGGAACAAAAGAACAAAAACTTCGCATTAATGGGCATTTCCCTTGACTTGGACAGGGAGAAATGGTTGGAAGCAGTTAAGCAAGATACTCTGAAATGGGAACAGACCTGCGAATATTCCGGATGGGATGGAGAGGTCGCCAAACTATTCTGCATACATACCCTCCCAGCTAACATCCTAATCAGTCCCAGAGGTAAAATAGAAGGGAAAAACCTGGATGAAAAGGCTATTGAAGATAAGCTGAAAGAAATAGCCCGGAAAGAAAAAGAAAAGTAACCATTAATCATTAACCACTAATCACAAATAAGCACGTGTTAATCAAAGTCTTCGGAGCGGCTGTACAAGGCATTGACGCAACCCTCATCACCATTGAAGTAAACAGTTCACGAGGTTGCATGTTTTATCTTGTCGGGCTACCGGACTCTGCTGTAAAAGAAAGCCACCAACGCATTATATCTGCACTACAGGTAAACGGATACCGGATACCTACCAGTAACATTGTGATTAATATGGCTCCTGCAGACATCCGTAAGGAGGGATCTGCATACGACCTTCCACTTGCCATAGGCATGCTTGCCGCCGGAGAAGTAATTCAGTCCGATAAATTAAACCGTTATCTGATGATGGGTGAACTGAGCCTGGACGGTAGTTTGCAACCTATTAAAGGCGCTCTGCCTATTGCCATCAAAGCACGGGAATTAGGATTCGAAGGCATCATCGTCCCTCGGCAGAATGCTCGCGAAGCGGCAGTAGTCAATCAAATTCAGGTATATGGAGTGGAGAACATCAGAGAAGTCATAGAGTTCTTCAATGGCAAGCAGGAACTACCCCCCACTATTGTCAATACCCGTGAGGAATTCTATGCGCAACAAAGTGACTTCGATCTCGACTTCTCGGATGTAAAAGGGCAGGAAAATGTAAAACGTGCATTGGAAGTAGCCGCAGCTGGTGGACACAATATTATTCTTATCGGTGCGCCAGGCAGCGGAAAATCCATGCTTGCCAAACGCCTGCCTTCGATTTTGCCTCCTCTCTCACTGGGAGAAAGCCTTGAAACAACCAAAATACACTCAGTGGCAGGGAGATTGCAGGCAAATGCAGGGCTTATCTCCAAACGCCCGTTTCGTGATCCTCACCATACTATTTCTACAGTAGCGATGACAGGAGGCGGCAGTTATCCACAACCCGGTGAAATAAGTCTGGCACATAATGGCATTTTATTTCTGGATGAACTTCCGGAATTCAATCGCAGTGTGCTGGAAGTTCTCCGCCAACCACTGGAGGATCGTAAAATTACTATCTCCCGTGTAAAAAGCAATGTGGAATATCCTGCCAGCTTTATGCTGGTTGCCTCCATGAATCCATGTCCTTGCGGCTACTACAACCATCCCACCAAAGCTTGTGTATGTAGTCCGGGACAAGTACAAAAATACCTGAACCGCATTTCCGGTCCTTTACTCGACCGTATAGACTTGCAAATCGAAGTTGTCCCCGTACCTTTTGAAAAAATGTCCGATGCACGGCCAGGAGAGGCAAGTAGCATCATACGGGAGCGCGTAATACATGCCCGTCAAATTCAGGAAAACAGATATGCCGAGGTTACCGGTATCTACTGCAATGCACAAATGAACAGCAAACTGCTTTCCCTATATGCTCGTCCGGACGACAAAGGACTCATGTTATTAAAAAATGCCATGAACCGCCTAAATCTTTCCGCCCGCGCTTACGACCGCATATTAAAAGTAGCACGTACCATCGCCGATCTTGAGAATAGTGACCTGATACAACCTTCACATTTAGCAGAAGCCATCGGCTACAGAAACCTAGATAGAGAAGATTGGGCGGGATAAATACACAAAAAGAGCATACTTCACTATTTTCCCCCTATTTTGCATCATTTTCCCCACGATTCTAATTGCATTGGCTTAGATTTGCAGTAACAAAAATCTAAGATACTATGGAGACAAAGACATTTTTCCGTTTTTTCTCGAAACTGCCACTTTACATTGAGGGCAGCGTGGAAGTTCCGCACTCATTCTTTACATTACATCTATTTAAAGATAGTAATATAAAGCAAATACCCTTTTGTCATATTATGCACCAACTATTTATTTATCAATATATTAATCATTAAATGTAACATTAGTGAAATATATTCGTAATAGATATAGTCTACTTTTGCATCCCAAATAATATTTATAGGTATACAAAATAAAAGAACAGAATTTCTAACTAAAAACTTTATTTTATGCTGAATGTACAATTAAAAAGAAAAAGGACATTTGCACAAAGCATGCTCTTTGTAGTGTTCTTGCTAAGCAGTACCTTAGCATTCGCCCAAAACAAGGTGACCGGTACTGTAACAGACAAAACCGGTGAGCCGTTAATCGGTGTCAATGTGTTAGAGGCCGGCACCACCAACGGATGTATTACCGATGTCGATGGCAAATACTCCCTGAATGTAGAAAAAGGGAAAACACTTGTCTTCTCTTTTATAGGTTATAGTAGACAAGAAGTAAAGGTGACTCAAAACATCATCAATGTAACGATGAGTGAAGATTCCGAATTACTGGATGAGGTAGTAGTTGTAGGTTATGGCAGCATGACACGCAAAGACGTGACTAGCTCCATCACGACAGTGAAGGCTGACAAATTAAATGTGGGAACTTATACTGATCCGGCTCAATTACTTCAAGGCAAGGTTCCCGGATTAACGATTGTACAAAGCAGCGACCCCAACGGTGGAACTGCCTCTATCACCCTGCGTGGTGCTTCTTCGCTGCGTAGTGGTGCAGCTATGGAACCTTATTATGTAGTAGACGGAGTACCCGGAATATCATTAGCTATGATTGCTCCCGAGGATATCGAAAGCATTGATGTGCTTCGCGATGCGACAGCAACAGCTATATATGGTTCAAAAGCGGCTAATGGTGTAATCATCGTTACTACCAAAAAAGGGAAGAGTGGCAAAGCTACGGTAAACTACAGTGGTTATGTGGCATTTGATAATGTTCTAAAGAACCTCGATATGATGTCAGCTTCCGAACTGCGCGCCTATGCCAAGGCCAATAATTTCACCATTGATAACGACTTCGGGGGTGACGTAAACTGGCAAGATGAGGTTCAACGCACTGCCGTCAGCCATAATCACAACGTATCTATCTCCGGTGGAAATGAACACACGACCTATAATGCTAGTGTCAACTATATGGAAAAGCAAGGCATTATTCGCGGTACAGAAATGGATCGACTCATTGGCCGTGCATTTGTAGAAAGTAAAGCTTTAAACGACCGTCTGACACTTTCACTCAACATTAACGCAAGTGTTACCAATAACCACTCCGTAGAGACCGCAACAGATGGCGCAAGTGTATACGATGCCATGAACTACTACTCTCCGCTGGTTCCTGTCCGTGATGAAAACGGCAATTGGTCTGAATACCAAGGAGTCTCACAGAACTACAACCCGATGTCAATGATTAATGAAGACCGCCATGACCATGAAGTAAAACGCCTGCAAGGTACAGGTAAAGTAGCATTGGCGCTATATGACGGTTTAGTATGGAACGCCACGGTATCATACCAAAACGAGCAGTTCCTTTGGAGTGACTATAACTCAAGCAAATCGCAAATTATAAAGAAGAACGGTAAAGCACACCGTCATACTACAGCCGACCACAAAAAAGTATTTGAAACTTACCTCAATTACGACAAGACTTTCAATCAAATACACAAATTAGGTTTAATGGTCGGTTATTCTTGGGAAGAAGGCACCACAGCCGATGGCTACGGTTTGAGTGTGTATGACTTTTACAACGACTTACTCGGTTACAAAAACATGGGTATTGGAAATAAAATGGATATGACAGATATCTGGTCATCAGCTGAATCTACCTTACGAATGATTTCGCTTTATGCCCGCGCCAATTACTCTTTCAACAGCAAATACCTTGTGCAAGCCACTGTCCGCCGCGACGGTTCCTCTGCCTTCGGTAAAAACAACCGTTGGGCAACTTTCCCATCGGCATCCATAGCATGGCGCGCTTCAGAAGAAGACTTCATGAAAAACATGAATATCTTCGACGATTTGAAGTTCCGCGTAGGATATGGTGTCAGCGGTAATTCTCTGGGATTTGATGCTTATACCGCACAACCTATTTATGGAGCCACAGGATGGTTCTCTTACACAGATGCCAGTGGAAAAACATCCGACTACCGCACACTGGCCGCTGTACGCAATGCCAATCCTGACTTAAAGTGGGAACAAACTAGCATGTTCAACGTCGGCATTGATTTCTCTGTGTTAAGTGGACGTTTAAGCGGTACTATTGAGTACTACGACAAACGTACCAAAGACCTGATATTCGACTATCCGGTTTCTACCAACCGTTATCCTTACGGGAGCATGACCGCTAATGTAGGCGAAATCAGCAATAAAGGTATCGAGCTGACCCTTAACGCTATCCCTGTACAAACGAAAGACTTCCAATGGTCAACTACGCTGAATCTCTCACACAATAAGAATGTGGTTGAAAAGCTCTCAAATGCTACTTATTCTGTATCCTACATTGATCAAGGTAACCCTAATGTCGGTGGTTTTGTAGGAATAAACACCCAACGCATTATGGAAGGAGAGCCCATCGGCACGTTCTATATGTGGGAATGGGCAGGTTATGACGAAAGCGGAGTATCAGTATTCAACTCTTATGATGAAAATAGCGGTGAACTGATAGGTACCACTAATGATCCGCAAAATAAAGACCGTCGCAAAGTGGGATGCGCACAACCCAAACTTAATTTGGGATGGAACAACACGCTGTCCTACAAAAAATGGACGTTGACAGCATTTTTCCAAGGAGTGTTTGGCAACAAAATCCTCAACTCCACCCGTGCACAATACAATAATGTCAGCAACCTCAAAGTGGGCAAGAACGGATTGCGCGAAATTATCACCGGACAGAAAGCCAACGACGCCAATGCCAATGCCCCGTCCGACCGTTATTTAGAGAACGGAAGTTATTTGCGGCTTTCTTCATTGAACCTCTCTTATGACTTCGGTAAGTTAGGTAATTGGATCAACAGCCTGAAACTGACAGCCACCTGCAACAATGTATTCACCATCACCGGCTATGAAGGCCGTGACCCTGAAATCAATTTGGGCGGTTTAGCTCCCGGCATTGACAGCCGCGAGACCTATTATCCTCGCACACGTACATTTATGTTAGGACTTAATGTTAATTTCTAATAGAAAACAGAATATGAAAAATAGAATCAAACTATACTTAGCAGCCGGATTACTGATCGGCATTACCGGTTGTACAGACTTGGATGTAGATATCAAGTCACAATATACAGAGTTTCCCAATTCGGAAATTGCGGTAGAAGCCAAGTTGGCGGACACTTATTATGCCTTTAGAAATGCTTTAGGACGTCGCTTCAATGACCTTCAGTCATTCTCTTCCGATGAATTCACGGGTATTAGTTTTGAACTGGATTATTGGAATAATGGAGAAAATGCCTATCCTACACTCCATAGTATTACTCCGGATGATGTCAGCATCGGTTATTGGCCTGAAGATTTGACCGGCGGCATCACAAAATGCAACTCGGTCATCGTCGAGTTGGGTGGAGAAGACAGTGGGGCTGCCGCACCGGCTTTGGCTATGCGCGCTTTCTATCATTTTGTATTGATGGACCAGTTTGGCGACATGCCCATCCTTGACCATAAAATCGGAGAAGACGAAGCAATAGACCGTTCGCCACGCGCCCAAGTAACAGAATTTATTGAAAAAGATCTGTTGAAAGCCCTTCCCAATCTATCCTCCAAATCAGACCAATCCACTTATGGGAAACCAAACTACTGGATGGCGAAAGCACTACTTGCCAAATTATACATCAATTGGAATGTGTATACTTGCAGTGATGTAGCCACCTACACTCCCGATACTCCCAATCCTAAGCTAAACGACTGTATTGCTATATGCGATGAGATTATTGAATCCGGTCTTTTTGATTTAGGCGACAGTTACCGTAAAAAGTTCTGGCCGGAAAACGGATCACACATCAAGGATTTCATCTATGCCATGCCTTATGACCGCATCACTCAACAGGGTATGACTTATGCCCGTTTCCGTACATGGCGTCAGGCCAACAAGATGGAACCCTGTTACTATGGCTTTAAATTGGAAGCATCCGTAGGTGGAAATATGGCTATCAATCCGCACTTTGTAGATTTGTTCTGTCTGGAAGGTGATGAACGCAACGAAGTGATTATCGGAGGGCCTATCTTCAATTTCGACAATAGCAGGGAGCTCACAAACATCCCTTGCCTGTATGAAGGCAAACAATTGGAATTCACTAAAGAAATCACCATAGATGATGGTCCAAAAGGAGAGTTCAGAGGACAATTGAACACAGGTAAAAACGTAAATGGCTGGTCACAAGGTTACAAATCCGTTAAATGGTTTCCTCACCATGACGACTATCTAAACGGTCGTAATCAAAGCAATGACGTACCCATTTTCCGTTATGCCGACATCCTACTGACCAAGGCAGAAGCTATTCTCCGCGGGGGCACAGCTACCAAGGGGGACACGCCATCATCCCTCATGAATCAGATCCGGACTTATGTCGGAGCGCCAAGTGTACAGGGCAATCCCACCCTCCAGGATTTATTGGACGAACGCGGACGCGAGTTCTTTGACGAAAACTGGCGACGTAATGACTTGATACGCTTTGGTAAGTTCGAAGATGACTGGGGTCTCAAACATGTAGTCAATCCCAAAGCCAAAAATGAAAAGTGGCGTCGTATCTTCCCTATTCATACCGAATGGCTGAACAAAAACACCAACTGGAAACAGAATTTCGGTTATTAAATAAAAATGACGCTACAACAAAGTATTGTTTTCTTTTAGAGTTTCTAAAACTCAAAGCCCCGCATTGCAGCCGATACACCCAAATCAGTCGGTTGCAGTGCCCGGCTTTTCCATTAAAAAGACTTCCGCCAATGAAAAGCAAACTAATCACACTATCTGTCCTACTATTGTTCTCCGCAAATACCTTTGCACAGGACACCAGACTCACAGATTACGTAGACCCACGCATTGGTTCCGAAGGACTGGGACGAGTCTTTATCGGTCCTTCCTGCCCCTACGGAATGGTGAAACCCTCCCCGGACTGTACCCCACGCCCGAACAGCGGCTGGCTACCCATGCCCGAACAGGTAGACGGTTTCTCACAGGTACACGTCAGCGGAACAGGTGGCGGACCTAAATATGGCAATATCCTTGTAATGCCTTTCGGCGACGGAATGGACCGAACAAAGCATATCGATCACCGCAAGTACGAAACTATTAAATTAGGATATTATACCACCCAATTCCAAGCTTCCGGTATACAGACAGAAATAACTACCGCATCTAAAGCCTCATTCTATCGTTTCACCTATCCCAAAGACTCTCTGAAGTCACTGGCCATCGATGCCGGATTCTTCTTAGGTGAAAGTCCCGTACCCGATGCACGCGAGGCACAACAATTTGTAGGCTCCGAAATACAAATCATCTCCGACCGCGAAGTCATCGGCTATACCCGTATCCGTGGCGGATGGAACAATGGTCGTGCCTACACTGTCTACTTTTATGCAGAAACGGATAAACCTTTCGTAAATACAGCTACTTGGAAAGGTGATAAGATAACAAATGAAAAGTTCCAATACGACTCACATCAAAAGACTGGAGCATTACTACGCTTCAATTCATCTGAAGAAGTAGTGCAGTTGAAAGTAGGTATATCCTTCCTCAGCTCACTAAAAGCCCGCCAGAATGCTCATTCCGATATTCCTCATTGGTCATTCGAGACCGCACATCAGCAACTTCTGACCCAATGGGAAGACTTACTCCAAAGAATTGAAATCTCTCCCCGTACCCCCGAAGCACAAAAACGTATGTTCTATACCGGCCTCTATCACACCATGATTATGCCTGTAGACCGTAACGGAGAGAATCCTCTCTGGGCAGATAATGAACCTTATTATGATGACTTCTATGCCATCTGGGACACTTATCGCACTTCTTCACCACTTATTACCTTGATAGATCCGAAACGTGAAACAGACATCGTCCGCTCACTCATCAACATCTACAAACGAGACGGTTACATGCCTGATGCCCGTAGTGGCAACTGCAACGGACGCACACAAGGCGGTTCCAATGCTGAGATCGTAATAGCCGACGCCTTCGTAAAAGGCCTGGAAGGAATAGATTACGAACTCGGCCTGCAAGCCATGCTGAAAGATGCCACTGTAGACCCCGGCGACCGCCATGAGGCGGAAGGACGCGGTGCCCTGACCCATTACCTGCAACTGGGCTACATCCCCTACGGCATTCCTCGTGCCGGAAACCGCACCGTGGAATACTCCTATTGCGATTATGCCATTGCCTTGGTTGCCAAAGGGCTGGGAAAAGAAGATCTTTATCAGCACTATCTGAAGCAATCCGGAAACTGGAAGAACCTCTGGCGTGACGATTATGAACATGCCGGTGCCAAAGGTTTTATCCTGCCCCGCGATGAAAAAGGCAACTGGCTCGATGAAATCACTTTCGGAAAGTCCAATATACAAAAACCGACCTTTACCTATACCCCCGTCACTTTCGAAGGTCCCTGGTACACACCTTGGTGGAACATGTTCTTCTACGAGGCTTCCTCATGGGAATATTCCTTAAGCATTCCGCACGATGTTCCCGGGCTGATAGAGAAATGCGGTGGTGCAGAAAAGTTTGAAGCACGCCTGGACATTTTCTTCGACCGGGGATTCTTCAATGTAAACAATGAACCTTCTTTCCTCTCCCCTTGTCTTTACCATTGGCTGGGAAAGCCCTACCGCAGCAGTGACCGTATCCACGAAATCATTGCCAAGAACTATAATGACGGACCTATAGGACTACCGGGTAACGATGACTCCGGTGCCATGTCCTCATGGCTTGCCTTCCACATGATGGGACTATACCCCAATGCCGGACAGGACTATTACCTGATCAATACTCCTTTGCTGGAAGAAACAATCTTCCGGTTAGATAACGGAAAGACTTTCAAGATTTCCACTCAGGGGCTTTCGGATAAGAACAGATATATACAATCCGTTACATTGAATGGAGAAACTTACCCCTACTCAGCCATACGGCATAAAGACATCATTACAGGTGGTGAACTGATCCTGAAGATGGGAAAGAAACCGAGTGAATGGGGCAAACAATTATTGTTGAACGAAGAGAACGAGAAGTTATGAAGAAATATATGATTCTATCCGTCTTGCTATGTCTGGGCTTCACCGGAAGTCTATTTGCACAGAGCATTCTTCCCGACACATTGCTATTTGTATTCAAATTACACGGGCAGACACGGAAATACGAAATGTCTTTCCAGGAAAAGCAGGATTCCATATACCTGCATTGGGGAATAGAACGCAATTTGAAATGGCAATCGGGAAGCTATGCCATGGGACCCGAATCCGTAGAACAAGCTACACGGCTCAGCTTCCTGCAACCGGAAGCTGGTAAGCATGTACAGCTCTCTCCGGAGGAAACTGTTTATATCCTTTCCCGTTCCGCCTACAAGCAACTAAAGGAGCAGCAAACACTTATCTACAATCAAACGACGTACTCCGTTCTGGACAGTAACGAACGGGCTTTAGGTTATCCGCTTATTCATGTGAAGGATGCCGCGGAAGGATGCGAGATGTGGATACTGGATAATCCTAAGTTAGCGTTAGTATGGAGAACTTGTAATAATCCGTTAGGGGTTAACTGGGAAGTCACTGTTCAACCATCCAACTAAAAGGAAGGGTTCAATATAAAAATTTATGCAAGTCCTGCCACTTTTATTTCCTTTTCCGCCTATTCTTATTATCTTTGTCGCCTAATATAAATTCGTTCCACTATAGTAAAACGAAAGGATCACTATAGTGTACTTTGCGAACCACTATAGTGGAATGAAAGATATACTGTAGTAGAACGAAATAAAAGTAACGAATGAGCCGCATCCCGACAGGCAGCAGGATGAATCGGAATGCCTATATAAAACAATTATAATTATGAGCTTAGAATATGACCTTTACGAAACACCCGACATACAGCAGACCGGCGAGCAACAACCGCTCCATCCCCGCGTAGTTTTCAAAGGAACCATCGGTCGGGAAGAATTTCTGGACCGCGTTCACAAATTCACAGGTTTGAGCCGCAGCCTGCTCGCAGGTGCCATGCAGTCTTTCCAAGATGAATTGAGAGATTTACTTGCCGACGGGTGGATTGTGGAAATGGGAGAGATGGGTTACTTCTCCGTATCCCTGCAGGGACCTCCTGTAATGAATAAAAAGGACGTGCATGCACAGTCCATCAAATTAAAAAACATCAATTACCGCCCGAGTAGCCGGTTCAAGAAAGAAGTGCATTGGAAAATAAAGCCGGAACGCGGTGAATCCTTTACCCGTCCCAACAGGGAAGAACGCGATACAGAGAAATGCCTAAAAATAATCAACAGCCATCTGGCAAAATACCCCTGCCTCACCCGTGCCGACTACTGCCGGCTGACAGGATGCAGTAAGAAACTTGCCCTAAAAGAACTGAATGGCTTTATTGCCGACGGGCTTTTGATACGCTACGGAGCGGGAAAGCAGGTGGTTTACGGAAAGGTACAGTAATAGTTACAGGAGCTGAATCGACTACTCCAGTACTCCAGCCAGAAAAGTTTTAACTTCCTTCCATGAATAATAAGGAACCGTCTTGCTCTTCAACGGTAGCGTCACTTCACATTCATTCAACAGGAATTTCACCAGTATATCATTCTTCTTATCGCGATAGAAAATAATCTGCAGATTGGCTCCCATAGGAGAGACCCGATAATCTTGCCAGGCAAGATGGAATTTTTCCATATCCGCCTCCTGATTGCTACATCCTTCTATTTGCATCAAAGCAAGCAGACGGATGAGGTGGGTATCATGCCCGAAACGGAGATCTGCCGCAGGAGTACCTTTCTTTATAGCAACATCCGCACTTTCCAGAATATTGCGCAACAAAGGCACAGCACAGCGAGGCATCAGACCGCCATTGAGCGGAGCAGCAGCATTACACACGTACATGCGAGCATTCACCGTCTTCCAAATACCCACCAACTCCTCGTATTCAAAGATATCATAGAAAGACAAATCCAACTCTACATTCTGCATATCGGCAGCAATCCAATAGAGGCTGCGCATCATGGCATCCGGATCAGCTATCGCATCAGGTTTCACAAACAGGGAAGCCATCAGGCGTCCGGGACGAACATTCTTCTTTTCAAATTCCCTGAACCCACGTCTCCATGAAGCTTTCTCTGAAGAAAACTTCTCACCTTCGGGAGAGGTGTAAGCTATATAATCCATATACCGATGGTAAGCCCTACGCTCCACATGCAAGGCAGGATTCAGTTCTTTCAAGCGTTCCGTAAAATAGCTCATGCTCATAGCACAACGCAGAGAAGTGGACGAACGGGCGTCTACGAAAGCATCTTCCCGGAATACTTGCGGAAAATTGTGATACATGCGTTCAGCTATCTCACGATGTTGACGTTCGCCAAGGGGAGTAATACTTCCACTACATCCGCGGGCATCTTCCCAAACCTTGTGCAGACGCTGACGGACATCCATGCCAAGAGGAGTAAGCCCAGAACATTGATAAAGGGAATCAAAAACACAGATGACTTCCGTATAACGTTCATCCGCTGTCATCCAACGGGAGCCATGACGACCGTAGTGACTGATATAGAAAGGCTCGTATCCTGCCGGAGCAGGGGTATGGACAGATGGAGGGGCAGGATAAGCATAATAAATACTCCCTGTCTGCTCCGGCGTCAATACGGACTGGGAACGGGCGGTGAAAGTGCACAGTAAATACAATATAAAAATTATGCATTGTCTCATCTTCGTGACGAATTTAAGTTACCTTTCAGATTACGAACATCCTTCTGTCCAATACCTTCAGCTGCCTGATCGGGACGGATATCTCCCCAAGTAACCGTACAATCATCTATCAGGATATCGGATGCCGTATCGATATAGAACCCATACGTCTTATCATGGATAAATCCTTCGCCTACGCACGGACGTTTATCATAAATACCGCCCTCATAGGCAGTACGTTTCTGCAACAGCAGATCTACGTTTTCAAAGTAGATATGGTTCACCTTGTCTTGTGTATCCCCGCCTACAAAAATACCGTTCTCGCTGGTACACTTGATATTTGTGAAATAAATACGGCTCACCTCTCCGCAACGTCCTTCGGTAGCTCCCTTCGGAAAACGCCAACCGGCATCCTTATGATTGCCTACGGCACGCGGATAAGAAGTCACGTAAATAGGTTCCGCTTTCCCCCACCAGACATCCGAGTAGAACATGCAATCCACAATCATATTAGAGAAAATTACGTTAGTAACCGTTCCTTCATCCCGGTTCTGAATACCGATGCCGCGGTTGCTATTCTTAATGATACAGTTATTGAACAGTACGTTATTAATCTTATCCATATTTTCCGAACCAATTTTGATGGCACAGGAACGGGAGACCATGGTACAGTTGGTCACCACAATGTCTTCGCACGAACCGTATTCCTCAAACTCGCGGCGGTTCTTCAGGCAGATACAGTCATCACCCGATTCTATATGGCAATTGGCAATGCGCACATTCTTGGAATGGTCTACATCGATGCCGTCGCCATTGCGTATCTTCAGATTGTTCAGAATAGAGATACCATCAATGGAGGCATCATTGCAACCAATGAGATGAACCGTCCAATAGGCACTATTGCGGATGGTTACATCACGGATCACTGTCTTCTCTATATTGATAAGCGTCAGCACATGCGGACGGGGATCAAAGTCGGTCACCGGTTTCAGCTCGTAAGAATCTTCCAGTTCTTTGCCCATAAAGGAGACACCGTTTCCGTCTATAGTTCCTGTTCCGGTGATAGATACCTCTTTCAGATCTTGACCATAAATCCACATCATACCTTCACCACGGTTATCGCGGAAAGCGCTCAATGTATAGGCAGCCTCATCGGGATTGGCAAGCAGACAGGAATTAGGTTCCAAGTGTAGTTCTACAAACGAGGCAAGATGGAAAGGACTGCACATGAAAATACGCCCCGCCGGAACAAGGACCGTTCCACCACCCGACTTGGAACACAGGTCAATAGCGGTTTGTATAGCAGCGGCGTCATCGGTCACGCCGTCACCTTTGGCTCCGTAATCCATAATATTGTAGACAGTTCCTCCAGCCTTCGGAGTACCGCACGCCCCTAACAGCAAGATGCTGCATAGGGCAAACAAGAATGCTTTTACTCTCATAATATCTTTCTGATTAATATTTGTCTGTCGATATCCTCTTACAGTCTTCATACCTGAAAGCCTCGTAATTGCTTCCCGGTGCCTTCTCTCCTTTCACGCGAATAAGGGAAAGATCATCGATTTCCCGGAACAAATAGGCACTCTCCCAAGTAGCCTCCGGCTTTTCCTCGTTCCAACGCACTTGGCAATCCACCAGTGACAATTCATCTATCCCATAAAACAGAAAACCGTTACGCGACCTTTTATCTACCGCATCTTCCGGCTCCATGAAAAGCTGTACATCGCGCAAGCGTATGTTCTTCATTCGGTTACTGAAACCTTCCATACGGATCCCACTTTGTCCGCAGGCTGTTATATTGCTCAACGTTATATTTTCTATACTTCCGGCTGACGGAATGACCCCTCTTTTCTGTATGGTGAACCAAACCGGATCGCCATTCCCCCACCAGAATGTTTCCTTGCGTACCGTATTTATAGTCAGATTGGAAAAGATTACATTGCGTACATTCCCCCCATCGCGAAGAATGATGTTGAGTCCACGGTTTGCCCGGCTGATGGCACAATTCGATACGGTGATATACTCAAAGTCTGCATGAGACTCCGTCCCTATCTTCAACGCTGCTGATGAAGAGGTCAGAATGCAATTGCTTATTGTAATATAACGGCAAGATTGGGTTTTACCATTCTGCCGGGTTGTCTTCAGGCACAAGGCATCATCACCGGTATCAATCCGGCTATTGGAAACCATTACATTGCTGCACCCGTCTATGTCCAACCCATCCGCATTAACTCCGTTATGGGAATTAGACTGGATATAGACACCGTCCACATAGACCCGGTCGCACCATTGCAGATGCACCGACCAGAAAGAAGATTCAATCACTTGTATATCGCGGACATGGACATTGGTACATCCTGTAAAGTTGATAGCTCCCGGGCAAGGTGGAACCTTTCTGAACTTACTTTGATAATCCACTCCGTAACGCCCGGCATTGACAATCTCCCGTGCAGTAATAGAATCTGTAACTTCCGTTTTCGGCTCCCTGCGGTATCTGGTACGCACGGCACGGCAATTCAACATACCTTGTCCGGTGATTGAAATATCTCTGGCATTGACTGCCCCTATCAACATTTCAGCCTCAGCATTATCGGCTGCCCCCACTTTGCGGGCAAAATTACTGAAGTCTTCTATTCTCCGGCTGGCATAAATCGTAGCTCCTGCATCCAAATGCAGATTGACATAACTCTTCAACAAAACCGTACCGCTAAGATAGTTACCGGCAGGCACCCATACAGTACCTCCCCCGTGAGCAGCACAATCATCTATCGCTTTTTGTATAGCTACAGTGGAAAGTTGCGTTGTATCGGATATAGCACCATAATCAGTAATATTATAAACCCGTTGCCCCCACGCAGCAGAACCGCAAAGGAGTAATAAGAATAATAGAATGTGCTTAAAACATGCCATATCTTTCCCTTTCTTTTGTTAGTTATTTCATTACTTCCGGCGGACAGTTTTCTGCTCCCGCTCCCCACTCTTTATTCGGTTCATCCCCCATTACAAACTCCATCACACCACCATTCACTATATCCTGATGGGTAATATAATTCCGTGTATAAGGCTTTCCATTTAGTGTTGCCGACTGGATATAAATATTCTTCTGCGACGCATTACGGACTTTCACGGTGAATGTATTTCCATTCTCAAGATTCAGCGTAAAGCTGGGGAATGAGGGGCTGGCAAGTAGATAATACGGGGTACCGGGACATACCGGATAGAACCCCATAGCGGCAAACATATACCAGGCCGACATCTGTCCGGCATCGTCATTACCGGAAAGTCCACCCGGTTCATTCAGATATTCCGTTTCCATAATATGCCGGACGGCACGTTGAGTTTTCCAAGGCTCGCCTGCATAATTGAACATATAAGCAACCTGATGACAGGGCTCATTTCCATGCCAGTAACGCTGTTCGCTGAACATGGAATCCAGTTTGGCTACATATTTATCCTTGCCTCCCATACAATCCATCAATCCGTACGGATCTTGCGGCACATACCAGGTATAATGGCAAGGAGCGCCTTCAGTAATGAAACGGGCGAAATTGAAAGCATTGGCATCATTCAGGAAAGTACCATCGGCATGACGTCCCTGGGCATATCCGGTACGGGAATCAATCACATTGCGATAATTGGCAGCACGCTGTATCAATGCCTGGTAATCATCTGTCTTACCCAGAACTTTCGCCATCTGTGCAAGGGCAAAATCATCATAAGCATATTCCAGAGTACGCGACACTTGTTCTTTCGTGTGGAATGCATCGGGTACACCGTCTTCAAGAGGAATAAATCCATATTCCAGATAAGAAGTCAGGGCACGGCGCCCCATACCGTTTTTATATTCATCTGGGTTGGAAGGAGCTTCAAAAGCATTCTTACGCATTCCTTCATAAGCCTTATCCACATCAAAATTACGAATGCCCTTACAATAGGCATCACTGATAGCGGAGATACAATGATCGCCTATCATAGCGGCGGTATAGCTATTCCAGCAAGGGAAGATGGGTAACCAGCCGCCTTGCTCATATTTATGCACCAGAGATTGCATCATATCTCCGCCCTTGGCCGGGAAAAGCAGATTTATCATTGGATGCAGGGCACGGTAGGTATCCCACATGCTGTAATCTTCATAATACGTTTCTCCTTCAGGAAGTTGCCGTATCGGGGTTCCTTTCGCAAAAGAGGGATAACGCCCATCCACATCATTGAATGTATGCGGCAGAAAAGAGGCACGATAGAAAGCACCGTAAAACATTTCCTTGTCTGCAAGCTGCCCGGTCTCTACATCAATAGCGGAGAGATGTTTTTCCCAGATCTGTCTCAAATCTGTGCAAGTCTGACCGAAATCCCAATGAGGGATTTCAGCCTTCAGGTTTTGCAAAACACCGTCCCGGTCGGTAAAGGAGGAAGCAGCTTTTACCAGCACTTCTTCGCCTTCAGCTACATCAAATTCTACATAAGCACCTATCTGTGCCGCATCACCTATCCGGATGACACCTGGAGACAGGGAATCTCCCCTGAACACACCGTACCCCGTCAGCTTCTTTTGCAGCTGAACGATGAAATGTCCGTTATACCCTGCCGGTTTTCCCCAGCCCTGATAAATGCGGTGAACGGGATTGTATCCGTAGATCTGATTGTTGAGGGTATCGATGCAGATGTATCCCTGACCTTCATCACTGTTGGGATTCACCACCAAATAACCTTTTCCTGCTTTTCCGTAGGTGAAACGAAAGATAGCGGAACGCGAACGGCCCGTCATTTCAGCAAAGATATTCTCATCCGGTAGAGAAACCCTATAATAAGCGGGAGTCGCCATTTCCTCGGCATGCGAGAAACGGGTGGAACGTGCTTCCGGCTGACAACGTAATGTACCGAAGAGGGGCATCAGGGTCATAGAACCGTAATCCTGCGTACATCCGCCCACAATCCAATGGGAGTTACGGAAACCTTGCAGCAGGGAATCTGCATAATAATAGGGAGCTATACATTTTTGTTCCGTATCACGCGTCTGCGCAGTCCAGAAGTTCATTCCGTTGGGTTCAAGTACTGCTGGAAGAGTTTGCCCGTATTCTTCCGTATTTTTGCCGAACAATCCGGCCGTATGAGTAGCACTGGGGGCAGTGCCGACGCGGGTGTCGATATAGGATAACCGCGACTCATCATCCATTCCACAACGTCCGGTGCACGAAGTGGTACCCGGCAGCAAGGCAGTTACTAATAATAGGGAGCAGTATGTATAGATCGTTCGCTTCATATTATATTTTTATATAGATTTTCTTTTTATACAATGGATAGCCGCATGCTCCCATCAGCAACGTGAAAGCAAGAGCGTAAACGGCAGATGCCAGATAAGGATCGGTTATCAATGAATGTATCCCTTTGTAAACAATCGGTTTGCTTCCGGTGGCACCGATAACAATAGCCGCCACCTCACTGAGTACATAGAGAAACAAAGGGTTGACTCCGAATACCTCAAAAAAGCGGCACCAGTTCTTCTTCTCTTTCATATCGATGAAGTAAATAAGTACAGCCTGAAGCATGGCAGCCAGTCCGCAAGTAACCAATACGAAGGTAGGCGACCAGATACGCTTATTCAATGGCAAAGCCTCCGTCAGCACAAAACCGCATGCCATCAGAATAAAGCCTGCCACAAACAGTTTCAGGGTTTTCCGTTCCAAAGCTTCCTTAGCCAGTATGATCCTCCCACAACAAAAGCCAATCAATGTATGAGCAATAGCTGCAAGGGTGCTGGTAAGTCCTTCCGGATCTATCGGACTTTTATGATAAAGGTGGTCTGCACCCAATACATTCTGGTCTATAATTGCCAGAATATTTGTACTATCAGGGGTGTATCCGTTGCCAATACCGAGTAAGACGGCATATCCGATAATAAGGAAACCGATCATCCAGCCGATATACTTAGGCTTGACATACAGAGCTACGAAAGAAACGGCACAATAACATAAAGCGATACGTGGCAACACCCCCGTAAGCCGGAGATGGGCAAGGGGAAAGAAATCGCCCTCACAGATAAAGTGAAACCAATGAATGGCCCAGCCGATACACAGAATGACAAGAGTACGTTTCAGTATCTTACGGATCACCGGGCCTGATGCCTGGAAATGGAACTTGCTCAGAGCAATGTAAGTGGAAATGCCCATGATGAACAAAAAGAACGGAAAGACCAGGTCACAAAGCGTCAGCCCATTCCATGCAGAATGCTGCAAGGAGTCGTAGGATAGCTTTCCACCGGAATTATTGACGAGAATCATTCCGACAACAGTAATTCCACGCAACACGTCGAGAGAAAGCAGACGCTTTCTCAATTGACAATTGACAGCTGACAATTGACAATTATCTGTAGGGTGGAGGGGAGATGCCGTTTGCATATATTATGGGGCTAATTAAAAACAATTATCGCGCAGCCTAATTGTCAATTATCAATTGTCAATTGAATAAAGGCTTCCTTTGCCACATCCACACAGTTTCCTTCGGGAGTCGAACCATACGGATTCTTCGCCAATGTCCAGGGTTCTTCCATTGCATAATAATCCAACTTCACTTCGGGTTTACCATCCAGTTGGTCTTGGAGGGTTTGCCAATAAGCCGCCCAACGTTTATAGTAAAAATCGCGCAGAATGCCGTTCCATTCCTTATGGGCATAGTCGCGCAGACCGCCGTCGTCAGCACAAACACGATTGCCCCAGGTAGTTATCTGCACACGGGCATTCCATTCGTACAGGTCTTTCTCTTCGGGAGTAGTGCCCAGCTTGCGTGCCTGCTCTATCCAGCGACCTACACGGAACTCACTGCGTGTACCCAACAATTTATCCTGCAACAGCAGTATATCCAGGAATTTCCGGGAGTCACGGGCAAAACTGCGTTTATCAAAGCTCTTGAAGTCGGCAATGGTACGGTTATAAACAATGCGCCCTTTATCCGAAAGGGACTGGCGGACAATATCTACCAAGTCATATTCAAAGTTATTATTACCACGATATTTATCGGCTACCTCCAGCATCAGCCGGGCAGCTTCTTCCGTAACAGTGGGGTCGTAATAGTTCTTCATCTTCGACCAGCTCGATGCCTGAAAGTTATTCAGCGAAGGACGTCCACAGAAGATAGATTCATGAGGGCCTTGCTGATTATTTCCGAAGGGGCAGTTATAAATAGTATTGGCAAGCAGAGTCCATGCCTGTTCTATCTTCTCGTCGCGCACGCCGTAACGGGCAAAGAGATAATCTTTCAGCCATTCCTCTTTCGTGAATTTCTCCGGGCGCCAAGGCAGCTCACACATCAGTTCGAACATCATGGGGTTATTCTCTGAGCCTTCCATGGTGAGACCGATACCTTTCAGATGAGTTGCCAACGGGTTGTTCTTTGTCAGATAGAAGTTGTTGAGCAACTGATCCATACGGCCGTGCAGACCGACATTGCCGCCGAAATTGAGCAACATACAGAAAAGCCAGTCGTGCTGCTCATAACCTTTGTCGCGCTTCCAAATGGAAGGGATTCCCCACATAGGGCGACATTCGCTGAACAAGTCCAGTATCAGCAGATCTCCGTTCTGCATATTCTTTATCATTTCAGGGCGAGGATTCTCCGTCCAACCCTGTACTACCCAAGTGGCTTTCGGATTCACTTTCTTCATAGCCGTCATGATGGCCTTTCCGGCTGCATCGAAATCTACCGAAGCGGCATTTTCTGCTTCGTGGAAGGGGTCCATAGAGTAATAATCCGCCTTGCCGAAAAGCTTCTCCTGCTCCCGGTAATACAAATCTGCTATCTCGGCAAAACGAGCATCAGTAGGCTGCAAAAAAGCCGGACGGGTAAAGCCATTCCACAGATCGGACTTGGTCAGGTTCAGTCCCAACTTCTCGTCAGCATCATGCGGAACCATTCCGGAATATCCAGGAAATACAGGTTTAATGCCATACTCACGCATGCGCTTCAATATTTTCTTCTGCAAAGCTTCCTGCTGTGCGTACCAAGAGTCCGGATTGGGGCCGCCCCATCCTTCCAAATTATTCATGGCCCACCAAGCCAGAAAGGCGGGACCAGCTATAAAACCGTTTATTTCTTCTTTGGAATATCCCAGCTTTTGGAGCATATTGAACCAGATACACTCCTGCCCTACAGCGGCCAAAGGAAGATTGATGCCATGCAGAGCCATCCAGTCTATTTCTTTCTCCCAGCGCTCCCAATCCCAGAAAGCCATCGTATAAGAGTAGGTGCAATAGTTGAAATCATAACGAAGTGAGAGGGACGTTTCGTGACGCTCTTTCTGAGTAACGGGAGGGAGTACCACGGGGAGCGATGCCTGCATGCCGTTCCATGATAGCTGGATACCGGCATAATATTTCAGATACCAATTGATACCTGTCGCTATATTCACGTAGTTGTTACCACGGACAACAACTTTACTACCTTTCTGATCCAGTTCAAAAAAGTCGTCCGCACCTTTATTGAGTTCAATAACAAATTTCTTAGATGCTCCCTTATCAATTCTTTCAAGCAAGCCATTAACAGGGTTGGCAGATAAATAAGTAGACAAGCCTACTACTAACAAAATAACTAAATAGAGTTTGGTTTTCATGGTATTCATTACTTCTGGGTGATGTGCAAAAGTAGGCGTTTATTTTATTATATAAGGAGAAAATAGAAAAGTTTGGGACGAATATAGTAAACGAGCTACCTTACCCCTTCTTTCCCAGTTTCGAACTCGGTAAATACCCAAAGAACTCTTTGAAGCACTTAGTGAAGTACTTCGGGTCATTAAAACCTACAGCGTATGCTATCTCCGAAACATTGATGTCTCCAGGTCCTTCCTGTATCATCCGTTGCGCCACGTTCAGACGGTAATTCTTCATAAACTGTCCGATAGGTTGCCCTGTGAGGTCCTGCATTTTCTTGTTGACGAGCGTCTTGCTATATCCCATATCACGCACAAAACGTTCCAGGTTATATTCCGCATCGGCATAGTGCTCCTTCATCAGGTTGACGGCATTCGTAATGAATGTCTTGTCCCGCGACTCTTCCTTTACATGCAGCTCTTCCACATTGCTGCTGGATGAGAACATCTTCTTATATTTCCTCCGTAAATTCAGGATATTGCGAATACGAAGCCGGAGCACTTCTTCATCGAAAGGCTTACAGAGATACTCGTCCACACCTATCTCGAAACTCCTCTTTTCCTGCACATCCGAGCGAAGCGCCGTAAGCATAAGGAACGGAATATGCGAAGTGGCCAGATTCTCCTTGATGCGGCGGGACAACTCCATACCATCCATCACAGGCATCATCAGGTCGCTAACTATTAAATCTATCGTATGCTTCTGAACTATTTCAAGAGCTTCCTGCCCGTCACCTGCCTCAAACAAACGGTAATCGCCCACAAGCAACGTACGGATATACGAGCGCATATCCTTATTATCTTCCACAATCAAGATGGTCTCTTTCTTCTGTGTATCTTCCGGCTGTAAGGTATCCGGCAGGTATACAGTACCGGGATCTTCCACTATTTCTCCTCTTGTTCCCACTTGTTCACCGGGAACCAACGGCATCAACATACGGAATGAAGCCCCTCGCCCGGGATTATTACGGGCAAAAATCTCTCCCCCATGCAAGTATACAATCCGTTTACACAGGAAAAGACCGATACCCGTACCACTCTGCCCGTAAACCGGATATTTCATACTCTTCTTAGATTGATAGAAACGGTCGAAAATCTTCTCCATGTCTTCTGTCACAATACCGTGTCCCGTATCACATACATTCATATAGAGCAACTTCTCTCCGCCTTCACCCTTAATGGATGCCACAAATATATCAATGCGACCACCATCGGGCGTAAACTTAATGGCATTCGAAACCAGATTAACCAGCACCTTACGCATATATCCGGGATCAATCATCAGGAAAGGATTCTCCAATCGGAAATAAGTGCATATATCAATCTGCCTCTCCTTTGCAAAAACCCTGAAAGGTATCAGCAACTCAGATAAGAACTCGACAAAATTCGAGGAGCGCTTATCCAACACCACTTTATCGATGTCCAGTTTTCGGAAGTCCATCAGTTCATTGACTAGGGAGAGCAGATACCGTGAATTCCGTTCAGCTATCTGTAACTGTGCCTTCACCGCCTCGTCCTGTGTCTCCTTCAGGGCATGCTCAATGGGACCGTGAATCAATGTAACCGGAGTGCGGAACTCATGCGTGATATTTGTAAAGAAGGCAATCTTCTCTTCCGTAATCTCTTTCACGTGTTGGGCCATGGTCTCCAATTGCTTGTTTTGGACAGCCAGTTCCTGCGTACGCAGTTCCACTTCCTTTTCCAGTCGTGCTTTCTGTTCACGATAGCTCCGGGTCTTGCGCTTATAGAATAAATAGATAGCAATGCAAATGGCTATGGCAAGAAGCAGGTAGAACCAACCGGACTTATAAAAATAAGGCGTGATTCCGACTTTTATTTCGGTCGTTTCTTCCGACCAACGTCCCAGCTCATCCGTTGCACGAACCTGCAATGTATAGTTTCCCGGTGGAACAGCCGTATACCGGGCCATGCCATCACCCGGCTGAGTTTCGTTCCATTCCTCCTCGTACCCTTCCAGACGATAAGCAAAACGGATACGGCTACTGTTTCCATAATTCTGCGTAGTAAAACCTATGGAGAAACGGTTCTCCCGTTCATGCAGAAAAATACCGGAAGCAAGAGTGATATTTTTTTTCAGATAATCACCACTGGAAGGATAAATCATATTTCCACCAATGGCCAGGGAAGAAAGTTTTACATGCGAATCCGCAGGCTGTGAAGCCTCATCGTCAGGGTGAATAATAACCAGTCCGTCTATGGTTGCCATATAAATAAAATCATGCCTTTCCGAGTAATGGATACCATTCCAATAAAACTGGGTAGCAGGCAATCCATCGGCCTGCGTATAGTTGCTGAATGTCATTGACTGGATATTCAACCGGGACACTCCATCGTTCGTAGTCAGCCACAAGTTTCCCTGTCCATCTTCCGCCATGCCGATAATGGTATTATTAGGCAGCCCGTGGCGCGTCGTATAGTTTCTGAATACAAAGTGATTATTCTTGTCACTCGTCAACTGATACAAGCCGCTTCCATTACCACCCAGCCAGATGGTACCGTTTTTGTCTTCCAGAATACTGTTGATCTTTTCCAGTTGAGTGGACTGCGGATTATCCAGTTTATACTTGAGATACTTATAATCAAAACGTTTATTTGACTTGGCAAAAGAAGCAAGGTCCACGATAAAGACACCTTGTGTAGTACCTACCCAGAGGCGTTTCTTACTGTCAATCAGTAAAGCATAGATGGCCTCAAACTCATTATCAGACTGATCGAACAGTACACGAACGAAAGTATCCTTCCGCTTGTCGTAGAAGTGTACTCCGCGCGTGGAACCGAACCATATTCCATGGTTAATCACATCTTCACAGGCACTGTTGATAAAATCGCCTTCCAATTCAGGAATATTCTCGCGGGTATAGCGTTTGAAGGTACGGTTATTGGGGATATTCAGGTCGATCCCATTAATCCCCACACCCCAAGTATATGCCCACAGGCGGTTATCGGAGTCTATCAGGATACCCATCAAGGTATTGTTGCTGACAGAGGTTATGTCATTAGGAGAAAAGAGGTGGTGGACACAAGATTTACTATCTTCATTCCACTTCAACAAACCGCGCTCTACCAGGGCAACCCAAAGATTTCCGTTTTTGTCTTCATCCACCGCATTCACAGGCGTAGGGGCATCGTTTTCGGTATCCGCACTCCCACACGTCCACAGTTTTGTCTGAAGCCGCTTCGGAGAAAGCAGGTTGATGCCACCGGTTTCAGTACCCAGCCAAATGGTCTCACCATCGGTAAACAGGCAGTTGATGGCATTGCAGTTGATGGTAACTCCCACTCGTTCACTGGTCTGACGAATAAACGAGAAAGTATCCGTGTCTTTATCATAGACATTCAGTCCGTTAAGGGTGGATACAATCAGGTGTCCCCGCTCCGTTAGTTTGATATCCGTTATATAAGCCTGGCTCAGCATCCCGGGGCGGTGGGTGGAGTAACGATAACGTTTCAGACTTTGCCCGGTATGGTGGTATTTGAATAAGCCACGGTTAGAGCCAATCCACAACAAATCGCCGTCTACCTGCATACAGGAGATCCGCCAATCTTCACTGAAAGAAACCAAGCTGTCAGACAGTTTCTCCACTTTCAGAAGATGTCCTTCATGCTTCGTGATGCGGCACACTTCATTGTCAATACCTGCACAAACTGTCCAACCCAGATCGGTGACAGCATGCACCGGAGAAGCACACTCACTCTCCAGATGATAGTAATTCTTTATAGCTCCTTCGGTATCCAGCTCTATACACCACAAATCCTTGTTAGCAGAAATCCAGACATCACCTTGCTTGTCTTTGTAAACCGTACTTACGTTTTCATTCATCAACTTTTGTAGCGGACTGTCTGAGGGAACAGACAACTCCACCAAAGCATAAGTATCCAGGTTGAGAATGTCGATGCCACCCTCGGAGGCTATCCAAAGGCGCCGGAAGTTATCTTCGCAGACCTTATGGACAAAGTCGTTCTTGAGACATATCGGTTCCGTTTGAGTGCCATAGTTCAGGAATTGATAACCGTCATAGCGACCTATTCCGTAATGCGTAGCAACCCATACATATCCTTCGGAGTCCTTGAAGATATCACTCACAAAACTATAGGGTAACCCTGCAGTTTCAGTAATAAACTTAAAGTTGTACTGGCTGAAAAAGCGATCCATGCTTTCCGAAAAAAGCGGGGGAAGCTGCATCAGACAAATGAGGAATATCAGGATACGCTGTTTCATGTGAATTCAAGTTACGAGCTACTTCTTTTCTATCCGGATACGGGCATCCACTGCAATCACATGTTTCTCCGTAGCCAAAAGCGGATTAATATCCATTTCTTTAATCTCCGTAGCAAAGCGTAGCAAGGTAGAAAGGCGTACGATAATCTCAGCAAACTTATCTTCATTCACCCCTTTCTGTCCGCGCGTTCCCTTGATAATCTTGTAAGCGCGGAGAGAATGAATCATAGAGTAAGCCTCTTCGTACGAAAGTGGTGCCAAACCGGAAGAAACGTCTTTCAGCACTTCCACAAAGATACCACCCAAACCGCAGAGCACCACATGACCGAATTTAGCTTCATACTTGGCACCTACAAAAAGTTCCGTACCTGCCAGCATAGGTTGTACCAGTATCCCCGTCACTTCGGGAATTTGCATCATACGTTCAAATTCAAACGCCAGATGCTGTTCTCCTTTTATATTAAGCACTACGCCACCGACGTCGGATTTATGAACAGGCCCCACAACCTTTGCCACCACGGGGAAACCTGTACGACGGGCAAAGGCCAGTACTTCGTCTTTATTAGAAGACACAAATTCTTCAACGATAGGAATACCGGCAGCATGAAGCAACGCCTGTACATAATGCGGCTGGATATATCCGTCTTCGGGAATAGAATCTATAATACGGCGAATACGCGGCACATCCACACCAAAGAGTTCGATCTCATTGGTAGCAGGGCGGGGAGCATTCATGATACGTGACAAGGCTGTGCCCAGCGTCACTTCATCGGCAAAGTTCACATGACCTTTAGCAAGAAAAGCGGCAACTTCTGCTCCGGCGGTATTAATAGAAGGGAGAATGGGGAAGATAGGTTTACTGCAACTCTGCATTTTCTCATGCAGCACATCGTACATCTCGAACATGGTAACCAGTCCCGGCGTACCGAAAATAGCCAGAACAGCATCTATCGTATCGAATTTCTCTTCGCAGTATTCCAGACAGAGCCGCAGATGATCGGGAGTTCCCGTAGCCAGGATATCAATCGGATTTCCTACAGCCGCACCGGGAAAGAGTTTTCCTTTCAGTTCATCTACAACCGGGCCTTCCAGTTTTGGGACATTCAGTCCGCCTTTACTCAATGCATCAGTCAGCATAACGCCCGGACCTCCGGCATGAGTAATGATAGCGAAGTTCTTCCCTTTCAATTCCGGAAGGGTAAAGATACATCCTACTGTAGTCAGCTCTTCGCGTGAGTAGCAACGTACAATACCGGCTTTACGGAACAGAGCTTCCACTGCCGAGTCCGAACTGGCAATGGCTCCTGTATGCGAAGATGCCGCACGGCTCCCGCTCTCGCTACTGCCAGCCTTGATGGCGGCAATCTTACAACCTTTCTTAATTAAAGAAGAAGCATGAAACAACAAGCGGTCGGGGTCACCGATGCTTTCGATATAGAGTAATTTGATTTTAGAATCTTTGTCCGGTTGGAAGTTCTCGTCCATATACTGCAATACGTCTTCCACACCTATCTGCTTCGCATTTCCCACAGACCAGACGGAGTTGAACTGCAAACCTTTCGTTACGGCACTCTCCAGAATGAAAACAGCGGTCGCACCGGAACTGGATATCAAATCGACTCCTTGTGGATGCAGTTGCGGGATGGGTTGGCTGAACACACTATGATGCCAGGTATTCATCAGTCCAATGCAATTCGGCCCTATCAGGGAAGCTCCATACTTATTCACCGTTTCCAGAATACGGTCTTCCAGCAACGCACCCTCATGTGTCTCCTCACCAAACCCGGCGGAAAGGATGATAAACGCACGTACCTGCTTTTCAGCAGCAAGCACCTCCACAGCATCCGGACACATCTGTGCCGGAATGGCAAGTATAGCCATATCCGTATCGGGAATATCCTTCACATCGGCATAAGCTGTTACACCTTGTACTTCTGTCTCTTTGGGGTTTACGGCACGGAGTTCTCCGGTATAGCCACCGTTAATAAGATTACGCAAGATGGCGCCTCCCGGCTTGTGCACATTATTGGATGCTCCCACCACTACAATACTGGCAGGACGAAGCAATTGGTTTGTTATCATAGTTTATTCACTTTAAGTTCAGGATACGATGTCACAAATATACACCTTTTATGCAATCCTGCAATCGGAAAACAAAAGAAATACGAAGAGGAAGAATAGACTGATTTATTTTTTCCCAATAGGAGAAAAATAATTTAGTAATAGCCGATAATAAAATGGGAGATAAATTATCATTGATGTACCAAACTATTTTTAAGCGTTACTAAAATAAATCAAGGAACTAATCTCTTTGAATGACAAAACAGGAGATTACCGTTTTCATCACGAAGATGCATCCCGTTACCCTCGCAATAACGGAAGAAGGAACAATCGCCACAAGCATCTTTTTTCATCCAATCGCGGTTACGGAATGGCCGGAAGCGTTCTTCCCATACCTGCATAAAATTGTCCCGATAGATATTCCCTTGATGAAAATCACTCCGGATACTGGGACAAGCAGAGATAGAACCGTCTATCAGGATAGAACCGACAGTAACACCGGCATTACAAGCAAAGAAGCTATCGCGTACTTCTCCTTCGTACTTGCCGAGAAAGCCTTCGCAGCCATAACTCAAATGTATCTTTCCCTCCTTACGGATTTCTTTAATGAAGTCCATAAGTCCGGTAAATTCTTCATCTGTCAGCTGGAACTCAGGATGCGAAGCAGCACGGCCAACCGGAAAGATAGTAAACATCCGCCATTGGCGAACGCCTATTTTATAAAGAGATGTTTTTAATTCGTCCAGATAAGGGTAGTTACGTCGGTTAACGCAGGTCACCACATCCCAGGTCAGCTCCGGTTCATGTACCAGCATCTTTATGGCTTCCAAAGCATTATGATGGCTCTCAGGATGTCCCCGCAACCAATTATGATCTTCGGCAAAACCATCCAGACTGATAGTTATGGAATGCAATCCGGCAGCCATGAGACGTTGCAAGCGTTCCTTTGTCAGATAAAGTCCATTGGAGACCATGCCCCACGGATAACCACGACGGTAGAGGGCCAGCCCGACTTTTTCCAGGTCTTCCCGCATCAGGGGTTCTCCACCAGTGATGATGATACTTACTTTATTGGGATTTACATAAGGAGTAATGGAATCGATAGTACGCAAAAAATCTTCAGCAGGCATATCTTCCACTGCCGCCATTCGTTTACAGTCACTTCCGCAATGCTTGCAGTGGAGATTACAGCGCAAAGTACACTCCCAGAAGAGCTGCTTCAGAGGGTGCAGTTCTTTCAGGTTATTCCAGATCTTCCGGTTTATTTCCAGAGCAAGCTGTTTACGTAATGAAAGATTATTCATTCTTTTTCTTCAGTACAAAATCTACTTCTTTAGTGTCACTGCCTTGATACCAGCCTTTGCCACCTGTCGGCTCCATTTTTATGTCAGTTGAGTCTGCTTTATAAATACCCGGTGAATCTTCACACACTAAGCGGTATTTACCATAGCCACCTGCCTGCTCATTTAAGAATCGGAACTCTCCATTCTCTTGAGTATACAGAGTATCAGTGTAATAAGCTCCCATCGGTTCTCCATCCGACGTAAGTTCCTTTACGATAACCCTTGCATCCTTTACAGGTTCGCGTAGTTCATCGAGTACCTTACCTTTAATCTCAAAACGACAATAAGGTGTTCCATATTCATCAGCCCCCGTCCCGTCACATGCATTAAAACCCAGTAAGACCAATACACCGGACAATATACGGTTGTAGAAATGTAGCCATTGTTTTCTCTCTTCCTTCATTTTCATAGCATTTCTCTTGTTCATTCTTAAATTAGATATCCTTTTTGTAAAATGCTGTTCTTTTGGAAATACTGCACCAAAGATAACTTTTTATCTGCAATAATTCAAAATAATTGTCAGTATTCCGTATAAAGATTTCATATCTTTGAAGCTTCATACCTAAAATGAAGTGTAAACAAGAAAAATTATGGACATCAGAAACAGAATACAACAACTATTAACCGCCATCAACCAAGGGGTTTACGAAAAGGATACTGAACTCAGCTTGTCACTATTGGCTGCATTGGCAGGCGAAAGTGTTCTCTTGCTGGGTCCTCCGGGGGTAGCTAAGTCCATGGTGGCGCGTAGACTAAAATCTGCCTTTAAGGGAGCAAAAGCTTTTGAATATCTGATGTCACGCTTTTCTACTCCCGACGAGATATTCGGTCCTATCAGCATCAACCGACTGAAAGAGTTTGATAAATACGAACGTGCCATTGATGGGTATCTGCCTACGGCAAGCGTAGTGTTTCTGGATGAGATATGGAAAGCGGGACCTGCCATACAAAATTCATTGCTCACCGCCATCAACGAGAAAATCTATCGGAATGGCGATAGCGAAATTAAGTTACCACTAAAACTTCTGATTGCCGCCAGTAACGAGTTACCAGCACACGGCGAAGGACTTGAGGCTCTGTGGGATCGGTTCCTGCTGCGTATCATCTGCACCTGTGTAAAGGACGAACAGACTTTTTACAACATGCTGCTCGATGACAACGATAAAGAAATAAACGTGCCTTCAGAACTGCAAATCAGTGAAGAAGAATATGCAGACTGGCACGGACAGATCAACCGGATTTCACTATCTGCCGAGATTCTGCACTACATTACGAACGTTCGCCGCCAACTGAAACGGCTTCCACTGGATGATGAAGGCACTGCCCGAAACGTATATATAAGCGACCGCCGCTGGAAAAACATTGCACAATTGCTGAAAGCCTCAGCTTTCATTAACGGACGTACAGAGGTCAACTCATCAGACTTGCTGCCCCTATACCATTGTTTGTGGAATGAGGCAGATGAATGTGAGCCGATTCATCAATTGGTCATCCGGGAGCTATTCACCTCCTGCCTGGAAAAAATGGAAGAAATCACTGAAGCGATTAAAAGCGACATCCGGATCAGCCGTGTACGCCAGGCTTTGGAAGACTTCAAGAACAACTGTTCCCCCAGGAATGAACTGGAAATTACAGACTACTTCTATTACCATGTAGAGGAACACGGAACAGGCCATACATACATCTTTGCCGTAGACTATCTGGCTCTGAAGGAACAGAAGAAAGAAAATGCACCGAAACAAGCTGTTATCTATCCCGACCCATTGAATCCGGGACGTTCCATCATTCGTTGTTACCCGGGCGGAACCCCCTCATCATCTGCCTCCCAGCAACGGGTAAACCTGTACAGGGAAGGAACGGAATACCTGTTGATAGACGGCGTACGATATCCGATGAGCCAAAGGAAAAAAGGAGAGAAAACACTCCCTGCATCCGGCAAATCCTCTCAAAGCCTGTTCGACAAATTGCCTCAGATTACTCCTCGCAATTACCGGAACGAGTTGAATCAACTCTTCCAGCAACTATCAACCCTCACTAGTTCCTTATGTACGGACAACCAGTTCGTCACGTCGGCTGATAAAGAGTTAATCACCCGCTACTCGGACGAAGTATTAAAAAGACTGCGGAATGTAGAGATCGAAGAGGAAAAGTTACAATTCAATTTGCAACAATATGGCGGGGCTAACCCAAAAGAAGTATGACATCCACTTCTATACAAAGATAGTCGAGAAATTTGTGCAAACAGGAGAATGCGCCAAGACTCTATACGGCGAAACGGAAGATCCCTTGTTGCTCTATCTACTGGCCATCATGAACAATCCTTCCATCAGAGTTCTGGTGTTAGGCGATGAGGTCCGTGCACGCATATTCTATGACATCACCACGCAGTTTGTCTGGCAGTTTCTTGAACAGGAAAAGTTCCAGATGCAAAGAGCTCAATCTGAACTTGGAGAAATGGGAAGTGCCTTGAACTGGGTTAAGGAGAAGCGGGACGGTTGGCAAGCATTATTAAGAAAAATCAAAGACGATTATAAAGAAAATGCTTTCGATGAACCGTTCTACGAACACATGTTCGGAGATAAAGATAAGCAGCATGACTCTACTGTCTGGGAGAAAATGCTGAAAGATTGGGAAGATTCTTTTCATCAAAAACAACAGGAGCAGAAAGAGAAAAACCTGGATATCAAGAAGGACTTTCTGGAAAAGAAACTAAAAACCAGCCTGAATAAGATACCGGAATATCTGAAAGAGCACCAAGTGGATAAAGAAGAGTTCTATCAGGCATGGAGCATGATGAACGGACTATGGAATACCATAGATTTTGAAAATATCCGGAAGATTGTAAAACTGCAAAAGGAATACCCCGAACTGCTGAAAGTAGCCAACCGCATGGGCCGAATAGCCGACGATGAGGGTAGCAAACAAGTATATGTGACGGAAGGCAGTACCTACAAACTGGCTCACTCTCAAAAGAGTGATATTCTGGGTGTCACCATCGGCAATGACCTGAATGCCCTGCTCCCCTCGGAACTGCTATACTATGCAGACAATGAACTGCAAGATGTCTTTATGCTGAAATACTTCACACAGAAGTTGCAAACCTTCCGTTACAAATCGGAAATCATGCAACCCTCCAGACGTCTGGAAGTAAAACCGGCAGTCCTGAAAGGCCCTATGATTGTATGCCTCGATACCTCGGGCAGCATGACCGGAAAACCGGAGAAGATGGCTAATTCCCTACTGATAAAGCTCATAGAGATTGCAGAACTTCAAAACAGGGAATGTTTTCTGATTTCATTCTCTGTGTCTACCAAAACCATTGATATACGACGCGACCGATTGAAACTAATGGAATTCTTCAGCCATCCTTTTAGTGGAGACACAGATGCCACCCAAATGCTGAAAGACACTTTCAGAATGCTTGATGAAAACCGCTACATGAATGCAGATGTCTTACTTATCAGCGATTATCGCATCCCTGAATGTAAACCGGAATTATTAGAACAAATGAGTGTACACCGTGAAAAGGGTACTCGCTTTTACGGCCTGCAAATCGGCATTGCCCCGAACGAATGGACGGAACATTTCGATCATATCTACCGAGTAGAGTATCACGTAGACCGTAAATATTAGACCGGCTCGTCAGTTCCGCAACAGCCACATCCCCATAAAACGGTCGTAAACCATATATCCGTCAGCAGATTTATAAACAAGCTCTTTCTCCACCAACGATTTCAAAGCTGCATTGACACTGCTCGGAGTCTTCAGCCCATGCCCCAAGATAAACTCTCCACTATTGGGTGCCGTTACTTTCCCTTCATGCGCGATAGCTTTCATCAGCGCCAGCTGATTGTCCGTCAACATAATGATCAGATTCTGATAAACAGGCGTATTTTCTTCAAGGAGTCCCATCAATACTTGTTCTGCCTGAGTGGCATCTACAACCGATTCATTTCGCTCATACAACCGATTCAGCATTGCCTGCATATACCAGGTATGTCCCTCAAAGCGGCTATATATCCAATGAAATACAGATTTATCCAACTTTTGCCCCTGCAACTCAAAAAAGTTCCTTGCAAACCGATAATAGGACTCTTCATCAATCTCACGAAGCACCATCAATTGAGTACTCTGATAGAAAGGACGCTTGGCGGAAACAAACATCTCCTGCATCAAATGCTGGCTGCTACCTGCAAAGATGAAACGGACATTCGGGATAAACTGGATATAAGAACGAAGCAACGCTTCCGTGCCTTCCTCAGGATAAGAAGTGATTTGCTGAAACTCATCAATAGCCAGATAACAATTCTTACCGGAAGCAGCCATATAATCGAAGATTTCCTTCAATGTCTGTTCAGACTTATCGGCAACAAAGTCTAACGTAACTGTAGGAACTCCCGTCAACTCATCCGCACTGATCACCGGACGACAGGAACGAAAAAAGGAGGTAAGTTTATGCAAAGCACTCTCACTGAGTGTATCAAGTCGCCCTAATACAGTCTTTGCCAACAAACGAACCAAAGAGGATAAATCGCGCGTAGCAAAAATATCCATATAGAAACAGGCAACTTCCGGCTTCTGCTCTTGCAGGGTATAGAAGACATTTTTTATCAATCCCGTCTTACCCATACGGCGAGGTGCTATCAATGTCAGGTTTCGTTCATTCTCCAAAGCCGACAATATCTGTTGTGTCTCAGCTTCACGATCACAGAAATAACGAGGACTCGCATAACCATACACTAAAAAAGGATTCCGGGGTTGTATCTTCTGAGCTTTCATAAGCAGCATTACATATTTTACGTTACACTTTTTACGTAACACAAAATACGGAATAAATATTGGATAAAGCAAATAGGCGCAAACATTTAACCTGTATTATTAAAGCCAGCCCAACAATTCCATCGGATTTTTCATCTGTTTCAGTCTGGGATGGTTGAATGTATCCACCACCTCATGCTGCCACATCACCTCAAAAGGAATGTATACTCCGTATCCCCCGATAGCCAGTACCGGCTTAATATCGGATTTCAAAGAATTACCGATCATCAGGAATTCTTCCGGAGCGACCTGAAGGACTTGCAGCAGGCGAGTATATTCTTTCTCCGTCTTATCAGACATTATTTCAATGTGATCAAAATAAGGCATCAGTCCGGAACGTTGCAATTTACGCTCCTGATCCAACAAATCACCTTTCGTAGCCACTACCAGGCGATAGTCCCCTTGTTCTTTCAAGGCTTTCAGAGTTTCTTCCACACCGGGTAGCAATTCAATCGGCATCTGGAGCAGAGATTTACCTAAAAGAATTATTTGCTGTATCTTCTCTGCTGAAATCTTCTGTCCACTCACCCGCAAAGCTGTTTCAACCATTGAGATGGTGAATGCTTTGGCACCATAGCCCAAACATTCCAAGTTCCCCATTTCTGTCTTAAACAACTCTGCCGAAATCTCTTCAGTACTTCCGTATTCACTCAGTAAGTCTGTATATTTTCGTTCCACTTCTTGAAAAAATGGCTCGTTACTCCAAAGGGTATCATCTGCATCGAAAGCGATGACTTTAATAGCATGTTTCATCTTCTCTATTTTTATAAATAGTATTACGCACTTTACGTTACATGTTTTACGTTATACAAAACACGGAATAAATATCGAGCAAAGCAAATGAGGAACATTTTTTAACGCCTTTCTATCCAAAAGATAACTCAAAAAGCTGCACGGAACATACTTGAGACATACTTGCTCCGTACCAACCCCGCACTTTCTCCACTCAGAGGTACTTCTGGCTGGAGAACATATGGAGCAAGTACGATTCTGATATAGTCCGGGTACGGTTCAAATACCCTTGTCATATTTCTCTTCTCCCCTCTTTTCACAATATTATGCAAGATGTTCCTATCATTTTTATTCTTTGAGCCCACCGGAATACTTTTTATGATCATATCCGTTGCAATCACCGTGAGTGGATGTATAGTAATAGCATGGAGCATGGATAAACTGCACTTTTCACGCTTCTTCTTTGGACAAGATGCAATATTAAACTAACAGCTACATAAATCTAAGAGCTCTTTGACGTATTGGTTTACACGTAATTGTTTGGGAGATAAGGAGAATATGCCTACCTTTGCCATCAAAAGAAATACAAGATTATGGCAATAACAATCAAAACAATTCCGGTACTCGAAGGGCAGGCAGCCATCGAGTTTGTGGAACAGGCAGAAAAGAATGCCCGGCTTAAAACTCCGAAACTTAGCGAAAAGTCACGTCGCCGCTTGCAAGTCGCATTGGAGAAATCACGCCAATTCAAGTTTAAATCATAAATACGGACAAGCGGATGTTTTCCTTATATGATGAATGTGTGATGATGCCGCTCAATGCGGACGCGAGGCAAAATTGTATGCCCTTCTCGTGCGGCAACGACGACCTCGACGAGTTTTTCTTGCAAGACGCAGACCTTTATGCCGAGGAATTGCTGGGTAAGACCTATTGCTGGGTGACGCAGGAACAGCCATACAAGATAGTATGCGCTTTCACGCTTGCCAACGACAGCATCAAGACACGTGCCCTGCTGCCATCGGACAAGAACCGTTTGCAACGTCACATTGTCAATCCTAAGCGTGGACGCAGTTATCCTGCGGCGTTGATAGGTCGTTTAGGCGTGAATACGCTGTTTCAGGGGAAGGACTACCGGGTGGGGGCGCAACTGATGTCGTTTATCCGTGACTGGTTTCGGGATGCCGACAATAAGACGGGATGCCGTTTCCTTGTGGTGGACGCTTACAATGACCCCATCGCCCTTCGATACTATATAGACCGTAACGGCTTCAAACCCTTGCATAAGACGGAACAGGACGAGAAAGCCTTTTATGATATTCCCGAAGAAGAGCCCTTGCATACGAGGCTGCTTTATCTCGATTTAAAGACATAAGAGTTTTTATCCACATATTCACCGAAAGCGTGTAAACCAATTATCAAAGGTTTGCACGCTTTTTTTGTGTGCATACCTGCATGGCAAATGCCTTTTGGCGGACATCAACAGATATGTAAAAGCAAAATAATTAAAAACTTTCCACGCTTCCCTATCGTGATGCATGGCCTCATCCATTCCGTATTTTCGTTTTACCGATTGAAACCATACACCATCCATAGCCAACCAGTTTTTGGAATAGCTTCGATGAGTTTTATTTAGTAAGGGAGTTTAAAAGAGTATTTTGTTTCATTGTTAAAAGCTTATATGAATAACTATAGAAATTTGTTGAACAATATTTATTGCTATCCAGATTTTGCAAATGTATAACTTTAATTCTAATCTTAAATACTATCTGTTTTTCTCGTGGAGTATATTATCAGTATTACGTATAATAAATAATAAAAAATACTAGTATAAAATAGTTCCTTTTTCCCATTTTTTACAAGAAACGGTCTATATTTGCATAATTAAAAACAAAAACTGTCAAAAAGTATACATACATGAAGTTAACCAAATTATTATTTGTTATTTTCCTATTATCGCATTTCTATTCTTGCAACAATAAACCACTTCCCTACACTATGAAGGTCGCAAATTCTCTTGTAAACACTCACCCCGATAGTACTCTTGCATTATTAAAACAATTTAAAGACAGTATAAACCTAGAACCTAAAGAAACGCAAATATATTATCAACTACTGACCATAAAAGCAAAAGATAAAGCATACATCACACATACCTCAGATAGCGTACTATTAAAAGTATTACACTATTATGAAAATAAAAAGGATAAAAGACATCTACCGGAAGTATACTACTACGCAGGGCGAGTATATAGAGATTTAGGAGATGCACCACAAGCATTGGATTTTTTTCTCCAAGCTATTGATGCTTCATATTTATATATGGACTACAAGTTGGTGAACCGCATTTATAGTCAAATAGGTACCCTTTACCTTTATCAAAACGTATATGATAAAGCTCCCGAAGCATTTAGCAAAGCATATCAATTTAGCATATTATCAAAAGATAGCATTAGTATGATATATAATTTGCGAGATATTGGGCGAGCATTTAGCACACAAGAGAAAGTAGACAGCGCAATATACTATTACAAAAAAGCAGATATGTTAGCTGATAAAATAGAGAATTTAAATCTAAAAAGAATTATTAACGGTGAATTATCCGGATATTACACCAAACTAGGTATGTATCAAGAAGCCTATAAAAGCATGCAAATTGCCTTCAAAAAAATAAATGTTATTAATTTAGCTCCTCGCTATAGCACAGCAGCACAATATTACTATTATACTAATCAATTAGACTCAGCAATCCATTATTATACGCAACTATCATTTATGGATAAATACAGCTACAAGGCAGAAGGATACCAAGGATTAAGTTACATTGCCCGTTCAAAAGGAGAATACAAAAAAGCATTAGAGTATTTAGACAAAGATTTAGCATATACAGATTCTGCAAGAAGCATAATTCAAACAGAAATTGTCCGCAAAATAAATTCATTATATAATTATCAATTAAAAGAAAAAGAGAATAAACGCTTGCAGCATCAGGCCAGTAATCATAAAATATGGAACATTATTCTCATCTCTTTTCTTTTTTTCCTCATGCTTCTTTTTGTCACTTATCAACAATACCGCAAAAGAAAAGAACAAGAGACCTTACTTCAACAAGAAAAAATAGAAAGAATATTAAGAGAAGAATATAACCAAAGTCTATCATATATCGAACAAAACAAAAGACAAATAAAAGAATTAGAAGAATCTTTAAAGGCTGCAGAGAAAACAAGCAATCTACTAACACTAGATTTGCTTAGACTTCAGAAAAGAAATATAGAAAAAAATAATGAGCAAATTATAGTTAAACAAGAATTAAAAGAGCATGCCATTACAATCCTAAAGAAATCTTCAATATATAAAAAATTCATACAGGCAGACCAAGGGGGAAAAATAAGGAAAGAAGACTGGGAAGAGCTGATTAAGAGTATAGACGAAACATATCCTCAATTTACACAACGCTTATTCGAACTCTATCCAATGAAAACTATAGAAATGCAAGTTTGCCTATTAATAAAAATAAGATTATCTCCCACACAAATCGCATTTATAACTGCACATACAAAACAAGCGATTACATCTATACGTAAAAGGCTATGCAAAAAAGTTTTCAAGAGAGAAGGAAGTTCTGAAGAATGGGATAGATTCATTCATGCAATGTAACTAGAAGAGTACTTATTGCATACTATTATTGCCCCATTCACAAAAATGCGTACTATTTGCGTACTCCATTATGACTTAAGTTCAGTATAAGCCTTTATATTTGTAACAAAAAAAATAGTTATGGTACGTTACTTCTTTATATTTTTTCTGTTAGTAATATATCTTTCTCCCGTAATACGGGCAGAAGAAGTTATTATTTCAATAACGTCTAAAATTGCAGGGAATGATGATCCCAAAGAAAAGAACACATGGGAACAAGATAATCGCTCTATTACAATTTGCCCAACTGTTATAAAAGATGATAATACTATATATATTTACTCAAATATTTTATTAGATAATCTCCAGATAACGATAAAAGATGAAATGGAAAATATTATATACTTTAATAATGTTACTATAACAAATGATCATCCATATTCATTTATGACAACATACATAAAGAACAAAAAATATATCATTGAAATGACCTATAAAACAACAGTATTTTACGGCACTTTTCAATACTAAAACATTCTCATAGACAAACAACGTTGTTCTAAATACCACATTATTAACTCAAAAATGATCAAGATTATGAAAAAGAACTTTTTTATTATTTCTGTAGCCCTATTGGGAGTTACAATTATCTCTGTAGCCAATAATCAGAAAAATGAAAATGTAGCACCTCGTGCTATACAAAACAGAAAGATTACGGATACACTAAAGGATGCAACTTTTCAAAGGCTGGAAAACGGTCAGGTTTTAACAATAAATACTTGGCAAAGAAGCTGTCCTTACGGTGGTTCTGACTCTTGTGACTCTGGTACCTATACAGAAAAAATTGTTATATAAACTCATTTGAACGGGAAGTGTCTGAAAGGTAAGTTAATCAACAAAACAAATATAATATTCATTTACCTTTCGGACACTCTTTCAATCCAAATTTTTAAAATATGAGAAAACTTCTATTCCTTCTTTTAAGCACCTTGCTTTTTTCCTGTCAGCCAAGCTCCAGACAGGATCACACAAGTATTATGGGTTTCCAACTGGATACCGTACAAGCATCAGACGTTAACCCGGTATGTGAGGTTAAATATATTCCATTAGAATTAACAGATAATTCATTAATCGGAAGTATCGATAAAATTTTATACCGGAATAAACATTTCTACATTTTCGATAAAAGTGCCAACATGGGAATTCTTATATTCAGCGAAAACGGCAAGTTTATAAAAGCACTATATCGAGTTGGAGAAGGTCCCGGAGAATACATAGCACCCATTGACTTTGACGTGGACGACGCTGGAAATTTATACATAGCAGACAATGCCCGCCAAAAGATTATCAAATACAATGGAAATGACTTCGAACAATACGAAGAAATAGATATAGGATGCTATTTCATGGAATTTGCCGTAATTGATGAAGAGCATATAGTATTATCAGAAATATACAATCAAGGCAGCATAAAAGATAAATTGGCCGTTTATTCTCAAAAAGACAGAAAAGTATATCCTCTACTCAAATCGGCACTGACAGAAATAGACGAACAAAGAATTCCAAGAGGTTCCTCTCACTATTTATATCGTTCCGGCAATAAGGTTTACTTTTATCAACGTTTTACCCCGGAAGTTTATATCATACATGGAGAATCCATTGATATGGCAGCAAATCTTCTTTCGGATAAATATTTTAAGGAGGAAGAGCTGAAAGCTTTAGAAGGTGATTCTCGGTCATTCATGGTTGATATGAAGCATATTAAAGATATAAATGCCTTCTATGAGACATCAAATGGTTACTTCTGTTCCCTGTCCACTTTTCCGCTTCCACAATTCTTTTGGATTTCGAAAACAGATGGAAACATATGCAACCTTAATCTGATAGAAGAAGATAAGCTATTGGGGAAACTGACTATAAACGGAGTGGCAGACAATTACTTAATTTGCAGTTCTAACTATAGCGAGGAAACTGTAAATACTGCACTGAAGATAGACGGATTGAGCGAGAACACAAAACAGATGTTCGGGAACTGGAGCGAAGACAGTAATCCGATATTGATATTATTCCAGTTAAGCCACCAATAAATATAAATTTCTGCCACATGTAGTTGGATATTTCATTGTCTTCTCTTTTTCTTTGAGTGGAAAACTGCTATCTTTGCACACCAAAATGCGCTCATAACAAAAGAGATACATATATCACAATGGAAAAGAAATTCAAACGCACTACCGTTACGTCGGCATTGCCCTACGCTAACGGACCGGTTCATATCGGACACCTGGCAGGAGTTTATGTACCCGCTGATATCTACGTTCGCTATCTGAGACTGAAAAAAGAAGATGTAATCTTTATCGGAGGTTCGGACGAGCATGGAGTACCCATCACCATACGCGCCAAGAAAGAAGGCGTGACGCCGCAGGATATAGTAGACCGTTACCATACACTTATCAAAGAATCATTCAAAGAGTTCGGCATTTCATTCGATGTATACAGTCGTACGACTTCAAAAACTCACCACGACACTGCTTCGGAATTCTTCCGCAAGCTGTATGACAAAGGTGAATTCATCGAGAAAACCAGTATGCAGTATTACGACGAGGAAGCCAAAACTTTCCTTGCCGACCGCTATATTACGGGCGAATGCCCCCACTGCCATGCAGAAGGTGCCTATGGCGACCAATGCGAGAAGTGTGGTACAAGCCTCAGCCCCACAGACCTGATTAATCCGAAAAGTGCCATCAGTGGAAGTAAGCCTGTAATGCGTGAAACAAAGCATTGGTACCTGCCGCTCGACCAACACGAAAGCTGGTTGCGCCAATGGATTTTGGAAGACCATAAAGAGTGGCGCCCCAATGTATACGGTCAATGCAAAAGCTGGCTTGACATGGGTTTGCAACCGCGTGCAGTAAGCCGTGACCTCGACTGGGGTATTCCGGTGCCTGTAGAAGGTGCAGAAGGTAAAGTGTTATACGTATGGTTCGATGCCCCTATCGGTTACATCAGCAATACGAAAGAATTGTTGCCCGACACTTGGGAAACCTGGTGGAAAGACCCCGAAACACGTCTGATCCACTTTATCGGTAAAGATAATATCGTATTCCACTGCATCGTATTCCCTGCCATGTTGAAAGCGGAAGGTAGTTTCATCTTACCGGACAATGTACCGAGTAATGAATTCCTGAATCTGGAAGGTGATAAGATTTCTACTTCACGCAACTGGGCTGTATGGTTGCACGAATATCTGGCAGACTTCCCAGGCAAGCAAGATGTGCTTCGCTATGTGCTGACTGCCAATGCACCTGAGACAAAAGATAATGACTTCACCTGGAAAGACTTCCAGGCACGCAATAACAATGAGTTAGTGGCTGTTTATGGTAACTTCGTGAACCGTGCCCTGCAACTCACCAAAAAGTATTTCGATGGTGTAGTGCCTGCTGCCGGTGAACTTACGGATTACGACCGCGAAACATTGAAAGAATTCTCTGACGTAAAAGCAGAAGTAGAAAAGTTACTGGATATATTCAAGTTCCGCGATGCACAGAAGGAAGCCATGAACCTGGCCCGCATCGGAAACAAATACCTGGCAGATACCGAACCCTGGAAGATTGCCAAGACGGATATGGACCGCGTGGCCACTATCTTGAATATCTCCCTGCAACTGGTTGCCAATCTGGCCATTGCATTCGAACCGTTCCTGCCGTTCAGCAGCGAGAAATTGCGTAACATGCTGAACATGGACAGTTTTGACTGGGCTACTCTGGGCAGCACTGATCTATTGCCGGCCGGTCACCAATTAGCGACACCTGAACTACTGTTCGAAAAGATAGAGGACAGCGTTATCGAAGCACAGGTACAGAAATTGCTCGATACAAAGAAAGCCAATGAGGAAGCCAGCTACAAAGCCAACCCCATCCGCCCGAACATTGAGTTCGATGACTTCATGAAACTGGATATTCGCGTAGGTACCGTATTGGAATGCCAGAAAGTTCCTAAAGCCGATAAATTGCTGCAATTCAAGATTGCCGATGGATTGGAGAACCGTACCATTGTCAGCGGTATTGCACAGCACTACAAGCCGGAAGAGCTGGTAGGCAAACAGGTATGCTTTGTTGCCAACCTTGCACCGCGCAAACTGAAAGGGATTGTCAGCGAGGGTATGATTCTTTCTGCCGAGAACTTTGACGGTTCACTTTCCGTGGTTACTACCATGAAAGAGGTGAAACCGGGTAGTGAAGTGAAGTAATTAATAATCTTAATGCCGAATGACAACTCAAGAACTCATAAAGCTTTTGGAGGATTTCATCCACTTACCGGGAGAAAATGAAGTCGTAGAATTCAAAAAGGCTCAGAATGGATTCGACACACAAAAGTTAGGAGAATACTTCTCTGCGCTCAGCAACGAAGCCAATCTTGGCCAGGAAGAATTTGCGTGGTTGTTATTCGGCATTCATGATAAGACTCACGCTGTTTTAGGCAGCTCATATAAACCGACACGCCCCTCACTTGATGCCTTGAAAAGAGAAATAGCCGAAGGGACTAACTGTGGCATCACTTTTACGGAAATACATGAAATCATGTATCAAGGGAAAAGAGTTATCATGTTTCAAATTCCGGCAGCCCCTAAAGGAATACCGACTTCTTACAAAGGACACTATTATGGACGCGATGGCGAATCATTAGTTGCCTTGAGCCTTCACGAATTAGAATCTATCCGCAATCAAAGTCAGCAGTCCGATTGGAGTGCCCTGATTATAAAAGGAGCGACTCTTGACGATTTAGACCCCAAAGCCATTTCCATTGCACGCTCACTGTACATTACTAAAAACAAAAAGAATGCTGCTGAAATTGCAGAATGGGATGACATAACCTTTCTCAACAAGGCAAAGCTAACAGTAAAAGGCAAAATAACCAATGCTGCCATTGTTTTATTGGGAAAAGAAGAAAGTGAAGTACTTATTTCACCGGCAGTAGCCAAAATACGCTGGATACTCAAAGACTCACAGGGAACGGAGCGAGATTACGAGATTAAAAGTTGTCCGTTTATCATCTCCATCGAAGAAATCTACCAAAAGATACGTAATTTGAAATATCGGTATATCAACCCGGAGTTCCGTACGCTATTCCCCGAAGAAGTGGACACCTATGAGCCGTACGTCATTCGAGAAGCTATTAATAACGCTGTCGCACATCAAGACTATACATTAGGAGGACAAATCAATGTAGTAGAATACGAAGACAGGCTTGTATTTACCAATAAAGGGAGTTTCATTCCCCGTACAATCAGCAACGTATTGAAAGACAATGCACCGGAAGAAGTTTACAGAAATCCTTTCTTGGCTCGTGCAATGGTAGGACTACAGATGGTAGACACGATAGGAAGCGGCATCAGGAAGATGTTCAACTTTCAGAGGCAACGGCTTTTCCCTTTACCCGACTATACCATTGAGAGAGATAGAGTACAAGTAACCATTATCGGAAAGATTCTGAATATGGAATATGCCAATATATTAGCAAAGAAGCAAGATTTATCTTTGGTGGAAATCGAAGCACTCAATCGTATACAACTGAACCGTTCGATATCAGATGAAGAGGTATCGCATCTTAGGAAGAAAAAGCTTATTGAAGGAAGAAAGCCGAACCTATTTATAGCAAAACCGGTTGCTCAGCAATTAGATCAGAAAACAGCCTATTCCAACAACAAAGGATTTGAAGACAGTTATTATTGTGATTTAATTCTCAAAGCACTCACCGAGCATGGTACGCTTACAAAAAAGGAAATAACAGAATTACTTTGGAATAAGTTGCCAGATGTGCTGAGCGAAAGCCAAAAACACTCAAAAGTCAGAAACCTACTTACCAAACTGAGGAAGCAGGATAAGATTAGAAATGTATCCAAAGGCATACACTCGGATTGGTTTCTTAATGCGGATAATTTAAACGCAATTTAAACGCAATTTAAACGCAATTTAAACGCAATTTAAACGAGACCGAGGACGTAATAAACTAATAATAAGAAATATACATTTTAATATTTACGAGCAATTCATCCGAGATTTAAACGCAATTATAATGATATCTTAATCATAAATTGAACAAACGATGGCAGAAGCGTCACTCAAAGAGAAAACAGCAAAAGGATTATTCTGGGGCGGAATAGGCAACGGGGCCATGCAACTGCTAAACCTCGTCTTCGGTATATTCCTTGCTCGGTTGTTATCTACAACAGACTATGGCATGGTGGCTGTATTGACCATCTTCTCTGCTACAGCCAGTATCTTTGCCGAAAGCGGTTTTGTAACGGCCATCGTTAACAAGAAAACAATTAAAAACGAAGATTATAATGCGGTATTCTGGTTCAGCTTCTGCATGGGTACCGGACTCTACTTGCTGTTATTTATCTGCGCACCGCTTATAGCCAATTTCTTCGAAGTTCCAGCACTATGTCCTCTGGCAAGAGTGCTCTTTCTCGGGTTTCTGTTCGGCAGTTGCTCTACAGCCCCTTCCTCCTACTTTTTCCGCAACTTAATGGTAAAGGAACGGAGCCAGATACAAATCATCGCCATTATCATATCCGGTATCACGGGTATTGCCCTTGCCTACTTCGGCTTCGGATATTGGGGCATTGCACTGCAAACTCTCCTTTATTCCGGCTGCAACACTTTATTGCTATGGCTACGTTGCCCGTGGAGACCTAACCGGAATTTCCGTATGGAGCCCCTCCGTGAAATGCTTCCATTCAGTCTGAAGATATTCTTCACTACCTTGTTTACGCATATCAACAACAATATCTTATCATTTTTGATAGGCAAATTCTATACAATAGCACAGGCGGGATACTATTCGCAGGGAAGTAAATGGACTACTATGGGATACTCCACGATCTACGGGATGATTAACAGTGTGGGGCAACCCGTATTCCGTGAAGCCTACACTGATATGGAACGTCTCCAGAATATATTTCGCAAAATGCTCCGTTTCACAGCATTTATATCTTTCCCTGCCATGTTAGGGTTGGGAATTGTCTCTAAAGAACTGATCGTCATCACCATCACCGAAAAGTGGCTGCCATGTGTACCTATCATGCAGATTCTTTGCGTATGGGGCGCATTTATGCCTATAAGTACTTTGTACACCAACCTGATGAACAGCATAGGCCGCCCCCATATTTACATGTGGAACACAATTGGCTTGGGAATTGCCCAACTCCTGTTCGTATACTTTAGTTACCCCTTCGGCATCAATACGATGTTAGTGATATACACAACCGTCAATGTATTGTGGCTGGGTATCTGGCACCACTTCGGCCATAAACATATCGGATTACCCTTGTTTTCAATCCTGAAAGACATTACCCCTTATATGCTTTTGACAGCATTTTCATTAGGTATCGCCTGGTATGCCGCCTCGTTTTTCACTAATGTTTATGCAACGCTTTTCATTAAAATATCTGTAGCAGCTTCACTCTACATCCTGGCTTTATGGAGATTGAAATCAAAAATATTCGAAGAGAGTATCCAATTCCTGTTCAAACGAAACAAGCAGTTACTATGAGAATTCTGTTTCTTACTCAAGATATTACGGTGAAAGATATTCCCAGAGCTTACAATACGGGATTTTCACTCATGGTGGCACAAATCGCTACAGCACTTGCTGCCGAGGGTACCGAAGTGTATGTTTCTTCGTCTTCACTGACTAATGGCACAACCGTAGTCTACTCCAAAACAGGAGAGAAGCAGTTCACTTTGCTGGAAAGAAAACTGAAATACCTACTAACTAATCTCCGGTGGAAAGATATACCACGGGCTATCCGTCATGCCTTGTCCTCGCATAAGATGTCTATGGCATGGCGTATCAAATTATTTAAATATACCCTCAGTATCGGTTTTAATATACACCTGATACGGGAAACGAATCCGGACGTTATCTTCATCCACTCTTTAGGACCGGAAGTACTCCCTTTCATATCTGCCGCCCTGCATACAGGCAAACCGTTTGTTCTTGCTTTACACGGACTATTCAGCCAAGCTAATAAAGACGACTTCACAACACAAGGTGAAATACAGTTATTGCCCAACTTGCTTCAATCAGGAATGCCGCTTACTGTAGTAAGCAGTGGCATGCACAACAAATTACTCAATCTCTGTGGATGGAAAGAATGCAAAAACATATACGTTGTTCCAAATGCACTGAATGACGATGATGAAGAAACAGAAAATACAGCAATCGATGATCCCTGGACAGAAACCTACCGCATTCTTTCAATCGGTAACCTCAATGAAAATAAGAACCAGCTGCAAATACTACGGGCGTTTTCTCTTTTGCCTACCAATATCAAGGAGAAAAGCCAGCTGTGCTTGATAGGTAAAGATGCCCTTAACGGGCAACTACATAAGGAAGCAGAAAAATTAGGAATCAGCCAAGCATGTATTTTTACAGGAAGTCTACCCCACAATGAAGTATTCCGCTGGATAAGAAATACAAAAGTAGTAGTGTTGGCAAGTAAGCTTGAAGGATTCGGCCTTTCTATTATTGAGGGTTATCACTATGGAGTACCTGCCGTCTGCTTCGACCGTATAGATGCTTTTGACGATTTATATCATGAAAAGTGCATGACTCCAGTCTATGAATATAGCGACAAAGCACTTGCGAATGCTATTCACAAAACTCTGATGCAGCAATGGGACAAAGACTTCATTCGTACGTTTGCCCAAAAGTTCAGCAACCATGCGATGGCATCCGCATACTTGAACATCCTTCGACAAGCACAGGTTGGCAAGCTAACAGAAAAGGCATTCAATCGTTTAGCAGATAAGTATTTATCATAAGAAGACTAAGAAAAACTTTTCACTAGTTCTTCCAACATGCCGTTATCCGCAAGAATCTTCTCTACAAATTCACGGAATGCGCCGAAACCACCATGAGCTTGCGTCACATAGTTCACTTCTCGCTTTACATAATCAGGTGTATTACAAGGAGAAGCACTGAAACCAACCGCACGTAACAAATGGATATCATTCAGATCATCACCGATAAAGGCAACATCCGCAAGGGTTATTCCCATTTCCGCACAAACTTCTTTTGCCTTCGCCAGTTTATCACCGACATGTAGATAGCAACGGGAAATCTTCAATTTATCCGCACGCTTCTGAACGATTTGTGAATTTTCTCCGGTCATAATGGCAACAGGTATGTTCAATTTATGCAGGAATATCACCCCCCAACCATCTTTTACTGAAAAACGTTTCATAACATCTCCCTCAGCAGTATAATACATTCCGCCGTCGGTCCACACACCATCAATATCGGTAATTACTAATTTCGGCAACATAATTCAATAACAGTTAAATGATAGAACTCGGATAAATGATCTCATTACGGGGAATTTCTTTCAATGCCTTATGCCCTACTACCTTCTCACGGTCTGCCCACTTAAAGCCATCACCGGGACTTAACAAATGGATATCATCTTCAGTAATAATGTCTCCGGGATGCAAGGTTTTATTTGTTGCAATAGAACGTTCCAGCTTCACTTTTGCCGAAGTCACCGAGGAGTCGATATACAATTCTTCTTTTCCCAACCAGCGTTCGGCAATACGGATATCACGGATCATGCGATTCACACCATCAGGTCCGAGCGAACCTTGCTGATCGGTTCCTTTCATGCGACGGTCGATAGTGACATGCTTTTCGATGATCTCCGCACCCATACCCACAGCAACGATAGGAGCAGCAATACCAATGGTATGGTCTGAAAAACCAATACAATATTGACCATAATGCTGTTTCAGATAAGAAATCGTCTTTAAATTCAGATTATCGGGCTGAGTGGGGTATTGGGATACACAATGCAAGATAGAAATGTTATCATGATAGCGAGTGATGACTTCCAAAGCATCATCTAGTTCCTTCTTGCCTGCCATACCAGTAGACAGGATAATAGGTATCTTAGTTTCGGCCATTACTTCCAGCAACGGCAAGTTGGTAAGGTCACGGCTTGCCACTTTCAGGCGGTCGGGAATGAAGAGCTTCAACAAGGAGAGACAGCCTTTGGAACAAAGCGTTTCCACAAAATCGAGGCCTAAAGCCTTGGCATGCTTATAGACTTCCAGATGCTCTTCGTCCGTCAGTTCCAGGAAAGCGCGATGCTCGCCATAGGTACGTCCGAAAGAATGAGGAGAATCATACGGACGGTTCATCTGCGAGTCCGTCAATTCCTCATTCAGATCACGCTTGGTCAGTTTCACCGCATCCATCGGGCGGAGTTCTATATTGAACACTTCTTCACGAACAGGGCGGGACACCAAGTCTACGATCAACTTGGCTATGTCGACGGAACCGTTATGATTCTGTCCGATTTCTCCTATTATATAAGTACTATTCATTGTTCTATCAAAATTAAGAGGGATGTAACAGAGTGATCTGTTATTTTTCGTTTTGGGCTATATTCTCCAACATCTTGGCACGGTATTCAGGGTGTGATGCTACTAATTGCAGCAGGGCATGAACACTACGATCAGTCTTTTCATAGAAAGTAGCATAAAGCTCTTGTAGCAGAGTAAAGTCTTCCATCGTATCGAGGGTGAAACGAAGATCGAAACGGCCCTCCAACTCGGCAGGCAAAGGGAGCAGACGCACCTTGAACTTTTCGGGATGCGTATAAAGATAAATGGTGACATGCTCGATGTAGAGTTTCTCTTGTGTGGAAACTGCCGCACGACGCAGAGCATTGATCGTTGTCAGCTCGGAATATAAACCCAAGTGAGATTTAATAGTAGGGCGTCCGTCAGCAAAGCCATAGGCAATATAATCTGCCGGACAAAAGGCATGTTCAGCAAAGAAAGTATTGAAAGTTTCGGGACGCAGAAAAGGGTTATCCGAACAAACACGGATAAAGCGATCCACACCGAAGACTTCGGCAGCACGGATAAAGCGGTCGAGCACATTGTCCTCATCACCACGGAAACTGAGGATGCCTGCCTGATGAGCTACTTCGGCAAGTATATCATCCTGCGGACGGTTGGTTGTGGCAAGTATGATACACTTATCCGGACAAGCCTGTTTGATATTGGCTATCAGAATGTCGATAATCCGCTGTTCGCCATAGAAAGGGAGCAGTATCTTATTGTACAACCGGGTGGAACCGGTACGTGCCTGAATGATTATTCCATCTTTCATAGTTTCATCCGTTTAAAAGCATCGATATAAGAGCCGGGGGTAACGTTGATTACTTCCTTACCCAATTTGCGGGCGTAGGCTTCAAGAATAAAGTAGGACTTGAAGGCTACATGCATGTGATAAAGAACCGTATAAAGTCGTGCGCTGTTCAGATTCTCCTGCTTCACGGTGTCGGCCTGCGATTTATTCTGGTCGTAGAAGTGCTTCTGATGCATCAATACGACGTTGTCATCCGTTACTGTAATTTCCGGCAACCAGGAATGGTCGGCACCTGCCAGATAGATCTTCCGGAATGGCAGACGTAACCCCATAGCAATAGAAGGTATCAGCACATTGTGCGGACGAGGAACACCCCATCCTTTACGGAAAATCCAGTTACAGAAACTCTGGAAGCCTTCAATGGGCGTTGTATTATAAATATAGAGTTTGATATGAGGATTGCCAGCCAATAAGGGTTGCCATTCTTTATCTTTCAGGGCACGGGCAGGAACAAAAAAATTCATGTCCCAAGTAGTTTTCTCGGCCATTGTCTTGAAAAGCTGCACGCGCTTCTCAGGAACAATCCAGAACAACGGATCGGCAATCAGATAAAGCTCAGGGCGGAGACGCTCGAACATAGGTGAGCTTACACAAAAATTCACAGCCAGTAACGTTTTTCCTTGTATGAAGTCTGCGGATTCTTCTACGGTACGGTTCAGCGAAGGGCCGTTAGCCAATATCAGCAACTCATCCGGATTGCTGAAAGAAGACGGCAAACGTGTACCCCACTTGGACTGCAACAGAATCTTCACTATACTGAGAAAGCACTGCCAGAGCTGTTCCAACCATTTCAAACCTTTTTCTACCATATTATTATTAAAGTTACGAGCTACAGGCGACAAGCAACGAATACGATTCGGTATGGCAGCGTAGCCACTCGTAGCTCGTAACCTGTAACTTGTAGCTAATTTGTTCCTCCGCAAAGATAGATACTTTCGCCTTTATTGGCTAAAAAAAACGCGAATTTGTGGATATAAAGCTGTAAAAGCTGTACTTTTGCCAAAACATTCCACAACATGAGAGTACTTATTATCAATACATCCGAACGTATAGGCGGTGCAGCCGTCGCCGCAAGCCGACTCATGGAATCCCTCAAGAACAACGGCATCAAGGCAAAAATGCTGGTGCGCAACAAGCAGACCGACCAAATCAGCGTAGTGGCCCTCAAGCAAAGCTGGAGCTTAGTATGGCAATTCGTATGGGAACGCATCGTCATCTGGAAAGCCAACCACTTCAAGAAAAACGACCTGTTTGCCGTCGATATCGCCAATACCGGCACGGACATCACCACTCTGCCGGAGTTCCAGCAAGCCGACGTCATCCACCTCCACTGGATAAACCAAGGTATGCTTTCTTTGAAAAACATCAAGAAGATCCTTGCCTCTGGCAAACCCGTGGTATGGACCATGCACGATATGTGGCCTTGTACCGGTATCTGCCACCACGCCCGCCAGTGCACCCGCTACGAACAGGAATGCCACCATTGCCCCTTCCTCTACGGCGGCAGCGGAAAGCGAGACCTCTCATACCGCGTCTTCCTCAAAAAGAAAGAACTCTACCAGAGCCATCCCATCACCTTCGTAGCCTGTAGCCACTGGCTCGAAAATCTCGCCCGGAAAAGCGCCCTGCTCAAGGGGCACACCGTCACAAGCATCCCCAATCCCATCAACACCAACCTCTTCAAGCCCCATAGCGCCGAAGAGGCCCGCCGCAAATGCGCGCTTCCGCAGCAAGGCAAACTCCTGCTGTTCGGTTCGGTGAAGATTACGGACAAACGAAAAGGTATCGACTATATGATTGAGGCCTGCAAGTTACTGGCAGAGAAGCATCCCGAGCTGAAAAGCGAGTTGGGTGTTGTCGTCTTCGGCAACCAGTCCGAACAAATGGAACACCTGCTACCCTTCAAAGTATATCCGTTCAACTTCGTCAGCAACGAACACCAACTGGTAGACATCTACAATGCCGTCGACCTCTTCGTCACCCCCTCACTCGAAGAAAATCTCCCCAACACCATCATGGAAGCCATGTCCTGCGGCACCCCCTGCGTAGGTTTCAACGTAGGTGGCATACCGGAAATGATAGACCACCTGCACAACGGCTATGTGGCACAATATAAATCGGTTGAAGACTTCGCCAACGGCATCTACTGGATACTCACCGAACCGGAATACGCCACCCTCGCCGAACAAGCCTGCCGGAAAGCTGTTTCCAATTATTCGGAACGCGCCATTGCCAAGAGATACATTGACGTCTACAACAAAATAACCGGAAGACATGCATAATCGCCTTACGCCCAAGTTCAGCATCATCACCGTGACCTACAATGCCGAAGCCGTATTGGAAGACACGATACTAAGTGTGATCTCCCAAACCTACCACCACATAGAGTACATCATTATAGACGGTGCTTCCAAAGACCGCACCCTCGCCATTGCCGAAAAGTATCGCGACCGCATTACGCAGATCGTCAGCGAACCGGACAAGGGACTGTACGACGCCATGAACAAAGGCATCAACCTGGCAACCGGCGACTACCTCTGTTTCCTCAATGCCGGAGACAGTTTCCACGAAGATGACACTTTGCAACAGATGGTACATACCCTGGGAATTGGCGAACTACCGGACGTAATTTATGGTGAAACGGCTCTGGTTAATAAAGAAAGGCACTTCCTCCGTATGCGCCGCCTCTCCGCACCCGAAGTGCTGACGTGGAAGAGTTTCAAGCAAGGGATGCTCGTTTGTCATCAGGCTTTCTTCGCTAAACGAAGTCTGACCATACCCTACGATATGCAATACCGCTTCTCTGCCGACTTTGATTGGTGCATCCGCATCATGAAAAAAGCACGGACGTTGCACAACACGCACCTCACGCTTATCGATTATCTGGAAGAAGGCATGACCACGCAGAATCAGAGAGCCTCTTTACGGGAACGCTTCCGCATCATGGCGAAACATTACGGGCTGGTAAGTACCGTAGCACATCATGCATGGTTTGTATTGCGGATGATATTAAAGAAGTAAAACTCAAAGAAAGCCTCACTCTTTCCATCTAATAACAGTGCCAGAGTTGTGCCACAGCCTTGGCACAGTTTTGCCATCGTCTTGGCAAGACTATGCCATACCCATGGCACAACTGTGCCAAAACGATGGCAAGATATGGCAAAAGGTTCAGTCTGTAGACAACACAGGGAGTTAGTGAAGAATCTCTGCCTTCAGTTCTTTCACTCCTTCCGAAGCTCCCTTCTGAATGACATGTATCTGCCTCATCGAGTGCGTATCCACCGGTTTCGGGTCAATCAGATACACCTCTGTCGTCCGCGGTACATAATTCAGCAAACCTGCTGCCGGATACACATTCATCGAAGTACCTATGATTACAAAGATATCCGCCTTTTCCACATAGCCGATAGCCGTTTCTATCTCCGGCACAGCTTCACCAAACCAGACTATAAACGGGCGCAACTGAGAACCATCGCCTGCTTTGTCGCCCATCTTCACTTCATACTCTTCCGGTTTCAACTCTCTCACATAACGGGGATTATAAGGATCACGGCTCGAACAAACCTTTGTTAACTCACCATGCAGATGAATGACGTGCGTACTTCCCGCACGCTCGTGCAGATTGTCCACATTCTGCGTAACTACCGTCACATTAAAGTCTTTCTCCAACTCAGCAAGCCCTGTGTGTCCTGCATTCGGTTCCACATCAAGCAATTGTTTACGACGCTCGTTATAAAAGTTAATCACCAGCTCCGGGTCACGTACATACCCTTCGGCACTGGCAACCTGCATCACCGGATATTTATCCCACAGTCCGCCTGCATCACGAAACGTACTAATGCCACTCTCGGCACTCATTCCGGCACCGGACAAAATCACTAAATTCTTCTTCATTGCCAAATCTCCTTTCTATTTATCGCAGTTTCTTTCCTACAAAAATACAGAAGATTGCCGAAGTTGGCACAGATATAAGAAAATTTAAATCCTAAAAGCATAAATCATTCAAATAAAACCCTTACTTTTGCAACTTGTAATTTTGCAACTGATTGAAAGATACATCACTTTCAGTCGCAACCCCAAATATATATGGATAAATTCAGTTACGCTATCGGCCTTGGAATAGGTCAAAATTTATTAAGCATGGGTGCAAAAGGCATCGAAGTAAATGACTTTGCGCAAGCTATCAAAGACGTATTAGAAGGAAACAAAACCGCTATTTCGCACGCAGAAGCCCGTGATATAGTGAACAAATACTTCGCCGAACTGGAAGAGAAAATGAATGCCGCCAGCATAGAACAAGGCAAACAATTCTTGGAAGAAAACAAGCAACGTCCGGGTGTTGTCACCCTGCCAAGCGGTTTGCAGTATGAAGTCATCAACGAAGGCAACGTAGGCAAATATGCAAAAGCTACCGACCAGGTGAAATGTCACTACGAAGGTACACTGGTTGACGGAACACTGTTCGACAGTTCTATCAAGCGCGGACAACCTGCCGTGTTCGGTGTAAACCAGGTAATCCCCGGTTGGGTAGAAGCTTTGCAGCTCATGCCCGAAGGCGCCAAATGGAAACTCTACATTCCTTCCGACCTGGCATACGGTGCACAAGGTGCAGGCGAAATGATACCGCCTCACAGCACATTGATCTTCGAAGTAGAATTACTTGAAATATTATCCTAAAAATAAAATAAACAGTAAAAGCAAAATGAAAAAAGTAACATTGATCATGGCTCTTGCAGTAGGCGCAGGTTTAGCTTCCTGTACTGCACAAAGCCCGAAAGCAAATCTGAAAACAGAAGTTGACTCATTGTCTTATGCCATCGGTATGGCTCGTACAGAAGGTTTAACTCAGTATCTGATGCAACAAGGTGTTGATACGACTCAGATGGCTGAATTCATCAAAGGTTTCAACGAAGGTGCTGCTAAGACCAGCGAAAAAGACCTCGCTTATATGACTGGTATGCAAATCGGTCAAATGGTAGGCAAACAATGGGTAGAAGGTTTCAACCAACAAATCTTCGGAAGCGACTCTACTCAGACTATCAGCCGCGAAAACATGCTGGCAGGTTTCATTGCAGGTATCACAGGTAAGACTGGCGTTATGACTAAAGAAGCTGCAACAACTTACATGCGCGAAGGTATGGAAAGCATCAAAGAGAAAGCTTTGGCAGTTAAGTATGCTGATAACAAAGCTGAAGGTGAAAAATTCCTCGCTGACAACAAAGGTAAAGAAGGTGTTGTAACTACTCCGAGCGGTCTGCAATACAAAATCATCACCAAAGGTACAGGTGAGATTCCTGCTGACACCAGCAAAGTGAAAGTAAACTACAAGGGTACTTTGATTGACGGTACTGAGTTCGACAGCTCTTACAAACGCAACGAGCCTGCAACTTTCCGTGCTAATCAAGTTATCAAAGGTTGGACAGAAGCTCTCACTATGATGCCTGTAGGTTCTAAGTGGGAACTTTATATCCCTCAGGACCTGGCTTATGGTGGCAGAGAAACCGGCGGTCAGATCAAACCGTTCTCTACTCTGATATTCGAAGTAGAGCTCGTTGGTATCGAAAAATAAATATCAGCTGAAGATTTCTTCTTCACCTGCATAAACTTAGCGGACGAAACGGATGTAAACAAAAACATCTGCTTCGTCCGCTTCTTTTTTACTCTTTCCCTATTTTTTCCTCCATTTTTATAGAGAAATTAAAATAAAGTCCTATATTTGCTTACTATTTGATAAAAACAAGAACTTACATAAATTGATATTATGGAAAAAATAGACAATCTTGACCGGCAGATTCTGGAAATCATCTCTCAGAATGCCCGCATTCCTTTCAAAGATGTAGCTGCTGAGTGTGGCGTATCACGTGCTGCCATTCATCAACGTGTACAACGTTTGATTGATTTAGGCGTTATTGTCGGCTCCGGTTATCATGTGAATCCTAAATCTCTGGGATACAGAACCTGCACATATGTAGGTATCAAGCTTGAGAAAGGTTCCATGTATAAATCAGTGGTTGCCGAAATGGAAAAGATACCGGAAATCGTGGAATGCCACTTTACCACAGGTCCTTATACAATGCTGACGAAGGTTTATGCACGTGATAATGAGCACCTGATGGACTTGCTAAATAACAAAATGCAGGAAATTCCGGGCGTAACCGCTACTGAAACATTGATTTCACTGGAGCAAAGCATCAAAAAGGAAATTCCCATTTGCCCGGAGAAATAACAGATAGTTTATGGAATTCTTAAACGAATATCATCTTTCGGGACTGTTCATCGGCATTTGTACTTTTCTTATCATCGGGTTGTTTCACCCTGTGGTAGTAAAGGCCGAGTACTATTGGGGTACCAAGTGCTGGTGGATTTTTCTTGTACTGGGCATCGGAGGTGTCGCTGCTTCACTTTGTGTAGAAAATATCCTGATTGCTTCCCTCTTAGGTGTATTTGCTTTTTCCTCGTTCTGGACGATCAAAGAAGTCTTTGAACAGGAAGACCGCGTAAAGAAAGGATGGTTCCCCAAGAACCCCAAACGTACGTATAAGTTCTAAAAACAAAGCAGCAAACAGTATATTTTACCCGAAAGGTTTGCATATTTCAACTGAATATACTATTTTTGTGCCCGCTATCCGATGAGGATAACACCGGACTTGTAGCTCAGTTGGTTAGAGCAACAGACTCATAATCTGGAGGTCCTAGGTTCAAGCCCTAGCTGGTCCACATTAAAAATCAAGCAGTTACGAATTTCGTAGCTGCTTTTTTCTTGCTCTTGCGTAAACAATGCGTAAACAAACTGTTTGAGTTGGTTATGTTTACGCATAGAACTTCTGTGAAACTCCATGCAATCCTATATCATGTTTATCAAGGCAGGTAGTCAATGTGCTCATACATGACGGTTAAATAAATTCAAATATATCCTATTTGCATCTGATTTATAGAATAATATTGTAGTTTTGTATTGCATAATGCATTTGTGGCAAGCCATGACCATTATGGTGCTCTTTCTTGAAAAAGGAAAGTGAGTTTGCCTAACCATCGTGGGAGGGTTATCCCATTCCGATGAATCAATGCGTAGAGGGAATGCCAGTCGGAGGGTGTTCTACGACAAACGAAACGCGAGAGTTGCTTCAGGGGTTGAGACCGATAAGCATAAGCCCGGCTACCAGTCAGCGACAGAAGACAACGAGATTGCACCGCTGCATATAACAACAATGTTTTTATCCACCTAAGGATAGGGACTTAGTGGTTATATGCAGCGTTTTGTGTATGTATGCCTCACATTGCAAAGCGTCTGTGTTCAGAGGTTATGTTGAACATAAACAATGAATGCAATGGAAAAACTGACAAAGTCCATGTCCCTTTTCAAAGAACGGAATTGTTCTGTCTCTATCGTGTTGGATTCACGCACTCGCAGAAAGAATGCGTATGAGTTCCCTTTATCCCTACGTTTCACAATTGACCGCAAGTTCTTTTATCTTACAGTTGGAAGTTCTTTTACTGAGAAAAAGTTTTCGGACATCTGCAATGCGACTAAATGTAAGAGCGAGAACTACAAACTTCAAAAGGAATGGAAAGATACCATTACTCCCAAATACAAGGATATTCTGACGAACCTGAACAAGGGCGGTATCCTGACATTTGAAATGGTACGTCAATGTATCATGGGCGAAGGAGTGGTGCTTTTTAATGAGGACACAACAAAGGCTCAATCCTTTGTTAGTGTATGGGAGCAAGTCATTCACGAACTACGCACAGACGACGGTGGAGTGCGTTTTACCACAGCAGAGAGCTATGAGTGTTCGCTCAAATCATTCAGAAAGATACTCGGAACAGATGTGGTCAAGGGATTCTGTATCAGTGCCGCAGAAATCCAGAAATGGAAAGAGGGGATGCACAATGGAGTGAAAGATGAAAATGGGGCAATCATTGGAAAAATCAGCGATACTACGGCAGGAATCTATCTGCGCTGTTGCCGTGCTGTATGGAATCGGTGCATACACGAGGGCTTCCTTAAAGATGTTCCTTACCCTTTCTCTAATAAGAAGGAGAAGGGGCTTGTAAGCATACCCAAGAGTGCGAAGCGCAAACAGAGTTTCTTGAACGTTAGTCAGATGACGGAACTCTACAATCTTTTTGTCTCGAAGAAATACCCCGAACACTGGTCGGAAGACTATGTGAAACGCGCACATTATTCATTGGGACTTTTCCTTGCCCAGTACCTGTGCAATGGCTTCAATATGGCTGATGCCGGACGATTGACTTACGATAATTACTATTATCAGACAGATGGCAAGGCTTTTCGCTTCAACCGAAAGAAAACTTCCCGAAGAAGTGCTGACGGTTCCGAGGTAATAGTTCCCATCATCCCTCCTTTACAATATGTGTTAGACGAAGTGGCGGCACCTCCGACTCGGGGCGGTCTGGTTTTTCCCCATATATTAAAAGGTGCGGAAACAGAAGAACTGCGCCGTAAATACACCATGCAAGAAAACTCAAATGTAAAAGACCGCATCATCAAGATATGCCATGAAGCACTGCACTGGGACAAGTCCATCCGTCCGTCCGGTACATGGTGTCGTCACTCGTTTGCCACCAACCTGCATAATGCAGGGGTAGATATGGATTATATCTCTGAAAGTATGGGGCATTCATCTTCCGACCATGCAATCACCCAAATATACATTGAACATTACCCTCTGGAAATTCAGATGGAGAATAACTCAAAGCTGTTAAACTTGGAAGAATCTTCTGCAAGGGATGTGTTGTTGGCGAAACTGGCAAGTATGTCCACGGAAGAATTGGCCAAATTGTTTACACGATAATACGACTTTGAAGATGATAAATTTCATAGAGAAAATAAGTGACTACTTCAAGAGGAAAGATCACGCAGATATGGCTATTCATGCATGGAAATCAGCTCATGAAGAGTCGTATGCCGATTTCTGTAAACGCATGGACGCTGTAGGCAAGGGGAACTTATCTGTTTTGATGGATATATACCAGATGATGCGGGATTGTACACCGTCCGAAGCCTTAATGCTGTATAACTGGCTTTCTGATTTCATGAATGGCAAAGATGTACAGAATATAGCCGATCAACAGTGGGCTGGTAGATATACAGATATTATAGCCCAATGTATCACTAACAAACGGCTGTGGATAGGTATCAATGTAAAAACGGGCACAGTAGAGTTACTCACATCTCCAAAGTCAGAACTACTGATGGTTCGTTCTGAAACACCTATTGAAATTTGGAACCGTCTGCCACAGGAAACGAGAGCCTATTTGACAGGACAGTTGGATGTACTCATAAGGAATAGTAAAGGATGCTATCTGATGAGCAAACTGGAAAGAAAGATGGTGTACCAATCCCTGACGTACATCTTACGAATCATTATCCTTTCTCATGCTGTTTTTGTTGGTGGGCTAATGGCTAATCTGTATGATTATGTGATGGAAAAGAAAGAAACATTGGCTTATTGTATGTATTATTTCGTGGTATTTGACCATGGTCTTTCACGTATGGCCAAGTTACTTGACTGCCTGTTGAACAGTGGTGAGGTTGATAATGGCGCACATGATTTTGATTAAATCATGCGTTGCTGCTCTTGTAACTCAAAGCATCGAAATGGGGACTGAAAGCAAAGCCGGATGGGAAGATGCTGTGGAAACCTGTAATCCAGAAATATGGAAAGAAGTGATGTTTGCCTTGCGAAAAGTAAAAGGCAGACGGGGAAATCGAAAGGTAGTACAATCACTGGATGATATTCTTACAGGAGATAAGGTGCATATCAAGCAGGGAATCCGTCTTTTTCTTGAAGAGAACACTGAGGACATAAGCCTTGCCTACCTGTTGAAAGCATTGGTAAAAGCAGGAATGGTGAAAGCCTCTATAAGATACATGACATTCCATCGTGCCATAGAGCAGTTCTCCCAACGACATTACGGACACGATATACCACAGAAACGATATGGTGAAATCAAGGATATGACTTTGAACTCGCCTCAGAGAGGAAGCAGTTATACCAAGGCAAAACGAATAATAGACCGATGGTCGGAGTATTTTATCAATAACGGGTAGTTGGAAAATCCAGCTATCCGTATTTTGTCCGCAAACATCTGTTGAAATACGGTCGGTAAAATTAAAGTGTAAATAAACCGACCGATACGCAGAGTTTCATACACCACCTTTGCTTGTGAAATCGGTTTCACAGAGTTGAACCGAGGCTTAAATTATTCAATAATCAAACAAGTAAAGACATGGAAGAAAACTTCAATCTCAACCAGCTACTTCAGAAGCCCATCGCCATGATGACGGGCGAAGAACTTTGTTTTCTTATCACCAAGAGTGTGGAAGCCAGCGAAAAGCCCACTATCCAAACAGCATCCAAAGGCAATTACTATGGGATAGAGGGGATTGCCCGTATTTTCGGATGTAGTGTCCCCACTGCCAACCGCATCAAAAAGAGCGGCATCATAGACAAGGCTATCACACAGATAGGACGAAAGATTGTGGTGGACGCAGACCTTGCGCTGTCTTTGGCAAAGGAATCAGGTGGAATCCGTATTAAAGAGCAGTAGTATGGATGGAATTTGGAAACAGCAGCTGACAACAGACAGCTACGGGAATCCTGTCCGTTCCATCAGTAACCTTAGACTCATTTTTACATCGGACGAAAATTTGAGGTTGATAAAGTACGATACCTTTTGTCAAGACGATGTATGTTTCAGCCCTTTGTTCCGAAATGTTAATGGGAATAAGGTTGATGAGGAATCAGCAGGAAAGATACAAGACTATTTGGAAAGGACATATAGACTGCGTCTGACACAGAATAAAGTCTTTGAGATACTGAAGACCACTTCTTCAGAACGAAGTTTTAATCCTGTACAGGAATTCATCACGCAAGAGACATGGGACGGACAGCCTCGTATAGCTACAACCATCATAGATTATCTCGGAGCTGAGAACAATCCGCTTGTCAGGGAACAGACAAAACTGTGGTTTGTGGCGGCTGTGGCACGTGTATTCTGTCCCGGTTGCAAGTTTGACAACGTACTGACCTTGCCCGGTCCGCAGGGTATCGGGAAAAGCACCTTTTTCAAGACCATCAGTGGAAAGTGGTTTAACGACTCGTTCTCTTTCGCCAGTGGCGATAAGGAGAAAGTAGAAACCATAACCAATGGCTGGATTATTGAAATCAGTGAGTTGAATGGTTTGAAACGGGCGAATGATGCAGAGGCAGCCAAGGCTTTTCTGAGCCGTTGCAGCGACTATATGCGTCCTGCCTACGGACATAAAGTGGTGGAGTTTATGCGACATAATGTCTTTGCGGCTACTACCAATGAGACAAACTTCCTGCAAGGAGACAATGGAAACCGCCGCTGGTGGATAATTCCAGTCAAAGGCAATGGTCATGTATCCGAATGGCTGGATACTCTACAATGCGCTGTTCCCCAACTTTGGGCAGAAGCATACGCCTATTATCGGCAAGGGATGAAACTTTACTTGACAACAGACATGGAATTTAAAGCCAACGAGATACAGGTGCAACATTCCAGCATCCTTGTTGACCCCATCATGGAAGATTTGGAGATGTTCTTGGAGCGTGAGGTACCCATGCAGTATGCAAGTTGGACCATTCCTACCCGACTGGCTTATCAAAAAGGGGCATACTCAGAGCCAAACTCAACAATGACTTCACTCAACATGGTTTGCGCCCGGCAGATTATCGAGGAAATGCCTAATGATTTGGTCAGACGCAATCCGTCCAAATACACTTCGCTATATATCAACCGCCTGATGTCAATGATTCCAAACTGGAAACGGAGCACTCAGGAGAAGGTCAAGGGCTTGCATCCTGCCTATTGCGACAAGACGGGGCGGACAAAACACCCGTGGGTGAGAGTGGGTACACCTAGTGAAAAAGCCTGTACCACATTACCAAGTGAACCGGATTTACCATTCTAAATTTCAAAATAAGGGAAAAGAAAAATATCATGTCCCTTTGTCCCTCTTTCCTTTGAAAAAGAATAAAAACAAAAAAACAGAGAAAAGAGAAAGTTACAGGATATGCTTTGGGACATGGGACAAAATAATTGAAAGCATGAGAAAGGAAGAACTTATCAAACAACTGCAAGAATGTGCTCCGCTACTTGCAAATGCGGTCAGCCACATGGTAGAGTATATTCAAGACCGTTGCCCTGCGGCATATCCGAGCAAAGAACAGACCGAAGCTGTGAACGACTACCTGCACAGTGTACATGCTGATGGAGACGGTAGTATGTCAGAAAAGAATTGCGAACACCGCCGTATCGCCTCACAGAATATCACCATTGCCGCTATCCGCATATTGGACAGCCGACAACTTGACAGGCTGCAAAACGTGCTTGACCATATCGCATACGATAGGGAGTATTATATGCCGGAGAGAGGTTGCGGAATGCACCGTTGATTTTCTCTTTTGGCTGCACCATTTATAAAACACCTTCAAACAGACAGACGATGAAAACAAACTTGAATTATTGTATCGTGCTTTCGTCAGAGCAACTTTCGTATTTGGCAGGAAGCAAGTACGGCATTGACCGCATGAAGATTTTGCACCGACTTATTGAAGCGGCTGTATTGAAAGAAACAAAGTATGCCATCAAAGGTTTTTCCACGACCTTGCAAGTGGGGCAAGCCATCCTTTCTGAGGTGGATTTGTCCAGCAAGTTGGGCTATGACAAAAAGACCATATCCCGTGTGCTTGACAAGATGAACCAGTTGGGAATTGTCGCAACCACGCAGAGTAACCGAACAAGCGTCCACACGCTGAAATGTATATCAGCATGGATGCAAGAGGGCAACCGCATAGACAATCCTTTCTATGTCCGGCTGAAAGACTGACAAGATGAAAGAGAGAATGTGCCTGTTATACCAGAAGAAGGCGAACTGCTTTCCCTTTCTTCTTTCCCTTCTGTTTCAGTTCCTCCACAGCCTGCGGCAGAGGAAGAATCTGATGAGGGTATTCCGACAGATAATATGGCATAACCATATCGGGGAAGCTATGTGTCCGAAGTTGTTGTATATAGTATTGCAAGAAGTTCCTATGTCGCACAAATTCGCTCCGCTTATTCGTACCACATAGGCATATGCCGGCAGTCGCAAGCTCCCACCGTGCTGTCCCTTTTTAATTGATGTTTTACTCATAGCATAACAGAGTATGAAGAAAAAAAAGAATACAGACAAGAAAATCACAAGGCGCACCCTGCGGCTTGAAGCCAGAGTAACGGAACAAGAATACACCCAAGTGGCGGAACTTGCTAAGACCTGTGGTTTGTCTATGAGCGGTTATATACGGCGTACTGCTTTGGGGCAACACCCACGGCAACGGTTGACTAACCGTGAAGTGGAAGCTCTGTGCAGCCTGACGGATGCAAGGGGTGACCTTATCCGTATTGCGGCAGCTGTGAAATCCATTCAAGCGGATAAACGGGCAATCTATTTCAGCGATACCCGGTTTGTGGAGCAATGGATGAGAGCTGCTGGAAAATCCAGTGTAAGCTGCCCCCTAAAACCAAGCGATTCTGCCCCC